>NZ_CP077107.1:1542334-1850801 GCF_019263745.1 Methanospirillum hungatei | reverse complement strand
TCAGGACCTGATCTAAAATATCCATAGGTCTTTTAGTCATATCAATACCCTGCACTACTCGAAATGAGTGAATAATTTGCGCCGGGATGACTCATAAACATACCTGTTGTGTCATGCATATGTACTGCTCCGTTTTGTTTATGGGAATTCAGGTTCCCGTACTATACAACATATGGGTAAGCTGACTTCAAAAAGAAGACATTCAATACGAAAGTCCCAGGTTAGCGGAATACTGGAACGGCTTCGAGAGGAGATAGGGGACGGAGCAGAGCAGTTTTCCGGAAAGATGATTGAAATAATCGAGACAAACCAGGATGTTCACCTCTATCTGGTTGACAAAGAGCCGTTGATCCTTGAAAAGGATGGGATACTGTTTCCCAGCCTGCGTGGTGCATTATCACGTCCGTTTCCACAAAAACGGATTGTGGTGGATATGGGTGCAGTATCATTCGTGGTCAACGGGGCTGATATCATGCGGCCGGGCGTTGTTGACGTATCTCCGGATGTTACTGCAGGAAAACCGGTTCAGATTGTTGATGAGCGTCATGGAAAACCACTGGCACTTGGTATTGCATTATTTGATGCGGCGGATCTCCTCGCGCAGGAGAAAGGAAAGATATCCAGAACATGGCATTACGTCGGTGATGATATCTGGAATCTTGAGTTCTGAAATGAGAAAGGACGCCCATCAGGCCTGAAAAACCAGTATCTTTATTACAACTGACAGAAAAGGTTCTTATATGGGACTTCGCGACCTTCTCTTCGGAAGCAAGGATACCTCTTCCCCGGACGAATATAAAGATCTCACCCTGAAGGAGTATGAACTCAGTGAGAACCCAGCCCTTCTTGTTAAGGTCGCCACGGTTACAGGTCTGCGGGAAAGTCAGATCGTAAAAGATCAGGTATATGACGGGAATATTGTAATTGTTGATATTACTCGTCTGAAAATGGACAAAATCAATTATGAACGGGTTATGAAAGACTTCTATCAGGTTGCACGGGATGTAGACGGGGATATTGTTGGTCTTGGGGATCAACAATATGTAATAATCACCCCGAAAAATGTAAAAATATCCCGTGACCGCATCGGTGGCGGTGCCTGAGCTTGGAACAGGAAGTCAGAGGAACGTGTCCGTCCTGTGGAGAGGAGGTTGACTGGCTCTATAAGACCGAGAATATACCCTATTTTTCAGATATTCTCATAATTACCTGTTCCTGTCCTGACTGCGGCTACCGGTTTTCTGATGTGCAGAATATCACCACAAATGAACCAGTCCGGTATACCTTTTGTGCGTGCTGTGAGGATGACCTCTCGGTCCGTGTGGTCAGAAGTAGCGCAGGAAAAATAATCATACCTGAACTTGGTGTTGAGATTGATCCTGGTCCGGCATGTGAAGGATTTGTGTCAAATGTTGAGGGCGTTCTGCTCCGAATTGACAAGGTTCTTGATGGTGTCCTGATTGATGGTGATGATATACAGCGAAGGAATGCTCTTTCTTTAAAAGAGAAAATTGTAAATCTTCAAAATGGGAAAGGAAGCATCACTCTTATCATTGAAGATCCACATGGAAATTCGTTGATTGATTCAGAAAAAGCTGAAAAGGGGACTTATTGTCCAGATAACTCTTAAAATAGTTTTTTCCCGTTGAGTGATATCCCCGGACTTCTCTCAATTTTTCCAACAACCTGAGCATCAGGATAATATTTTTTGACAGTGTTCACGCCTTCTTGTGGCATGATGATAACATATCCCATACCCATGTTAAACGTCCGGTACATCTCCTGTTCAGATATCCCGCCGGTCTGTACAATCCAGGTGTAAATCTCCTGGGGTGGAAGGGGTGAGTCGAATATATACCCGAATTCTCCGAGACGGTTCAGATTTAAAAGGCCGCCACCAGTGATGTGGCACATTCCATGTACGTCTGTTTCTTCACAAATCCGCAGGACATCTGCATAGATACGGGTTGGTTTTAGAAGACTTTCCCCGAGTGTTTCTCCTGATTGCAGGCGTTCATCATATGATCCATGCTGTTCTACCATCCGGCGGGCAAGTGTCAACCCATTGCTGTGAATACCGGATGAAGGAATGCCAACCATAATATCGCCTGGAACAATGGCTGAACCTGTGATGACCTTTTCTTTTTCCTGAATACCAAGGCATGCTCCGGCAAGGTCAAGACCTGTCACCAACCCCTTTAGCGTTGCTGTCTCACCTCCCAGTATTGAGAGGTTCGCAAGTTTTGCTCCTTCATTGAGACCTTTACCGATCTGCTTCATCTGATCATGAGACAGTTCAGATGTGGCAATATAGTCTACAAATGCAATTGGCTCAAGATTCATAACATACAGGTCATTGACATTCATTGCAATACAGTCAATACCCACCGTAGACCAGTTCTGCAATGCATCAGCGACCAGCATTTTTGTGCCAACTCCATCAACTGCCATGGCAAGGACATATTTTCCAAAAGAGACAAATCCTGCGAAATGACCTATCTCTGATGCCATACTGAATTCGCCCTTCCTTCGGTAGGTCAATTCGGAGATGAGACTTTTGACTGCCGCAGCTTCAAGATCAATATCTACTCCTGCTTCCCGATATGCGTCCTGCTCCATGCTCATACCTCTTCATTCATGAGATTAAATTCATCATGCAATATCCGGACTGCTAATGGGCCATCCTGTTGTCGGACGACAAAAGAAATATTTACTTCAGATGAACCTTGTGAAATCATCATCACGTTAATTCCGGCTTTTCCCAGTGCAGAAAATGTCCGTCCAGCAGTGCCTGCCATGCCCGCCATTCCTGAACCTACTACTGCGACAGCACAGACATCTTCATTAGCAGTAATGTCCCTGAATACACACCGCTCTTTTAATGGCAGTAATGCCTCCATGGCAGTTTTCACCTGTTGTGCTTCGATGATCAGGGTAATATTTGCTTCAGATGAGCCCTGTGATATCATCATCACGTTAATCTGATGCTCAGCAAGCAGGGTGAATATGTGCCTGGCTACTCCTGGTCTTCCTACCATCTGTGCTCCGGTGATAGTAATCGCTGCAACTTTGTCGATATAGGTGATGGCTTTTACGACGCGTGAGTCTTTGAGTTCCCCGCCTTCGATAACCGTTCCCGGATAGTCCGGATTAAAGGTATTCTTGACCCAGACTGGAATTCCCTTTTGCATGGCTGGTTCAATGGACCGTGAATGCATGACCTTTGCCCCAAAGTATGAGAGCTCCATTACCTCGATGTAGGAGATACGGGAAATAACCCGCGCTTCTGGGACCATCCTGGGATCGGTTGTCATGATGCCATCCACATCGGTCCATATCCAGATCTCATCAGCGTCCAGGGCAGCACCAATGATTGTGGCTGAATAATCTGATCCTGATCTGCCAAGTGTGGTAACTACCCCTTTTTCTGTACATCCCATAAAACCGGTGATGACCGGGACTGAATGTTCAATGATCGGTTCAAGACGGGTTTTAATACGTGTTTCCCCGGCAGGCAGAGCGATAGCATCTCCATGGTTTTCTGTGGTGAGAATCCCTGCTTCACATCCGTCAAGTACCATTGATGGTATTCCGCGCTGACGAAGTGCAGCACTTATGATCGGTGCATTGAGGCGTTCACCAAATGAGATGATGTAATCACGGGATCTGACAGTAAGTTCTCTGAGATGATAGACTGCATAAAGAAAATCACGCAGGTTTTCTATGCGCCGGGTGATTATCTCACTGGTTTCCTGGAAAAAATCAGGAGCGACTTCTTGTAAGGTAGTCAGATGATTCTCGATGAGAAATGAGATGAGATCAGATATCTCTTCTGCATCCCGTGAAGTAACCATCGCTTCTGCACAGGAAATCAACCGGTCAGTGACCCCTCTTTTTGCAGAAACTACAACTGCCAGATGATCATGCCTGGAAAATCGGTCATATACAATATCTATAGCCCTTCTGACTGACTCTGCGTTCTGGACAGAAGTGCCCCCAAACTTCATGATGAGTTTCATGCAGGTGCAACTCTCCGTTACTATGTGTTGTTTTTTCTCAAAAGGGATGCTGAAAGATGATCTCTCCTGGTGATGTATTACCAAAAATACAAAGATGGTCTGGTTATGACCTGTATGTAATGCAGATTCAGGAGATCATCAGGTCCCATGTCCTGGTTATCGGGAGCGGGGGTGCGGGAGTCCGGGCTGCTATTGAAGCCTCTGCAGCCGGAACCTGTGTTCTAATTTCACGGACTATTGTTGGAAAAGGTGGGTGCACCATCATGGCTGAGGGCGGATATAATGCCGTGATGAACGAGGAGGATAATATCTCGGATCATTTTGCTGATACGATGAAAGGCGGCGCGTACCTGAATGATCAGGATCTCGTTCGCGTTCTGACAGAAGAGGCCCCCCTGCGAATGAATGATCTCATCTCCTGGGGAGCAGTGTTTGATGTTACCGATTCCTGCACTATCTGTCAACGTCCCTTTGGCGGGCAATGTTTTCCCCGGACTTGTTATGCTGGTGATCGGACCGGACATGAGATGATGATCACGCTGATGGAACGTCTTTCTGGAACCAATGTTCGAATTTGTCATGAGATTGCTGCTTTTGATCTCCTGGTATCTGAAGGCAGGGTAATTGGTGCACTGGGTCTTGACCGGAAAGGACGATTGTACACGTTTCTTGCGGATGCCACAGTCCTTGCAACTGGTGGAGGGACACGTGTCTTTGACATCTCCACAAACTCCACCAGCGGGACTGGAGACGGGTACGCCATGGGGTGGCGCGCAGGAGCTGAGCTGATCGATATGGAGCAGATTCAGTTTCATCCAACCGGAGCTGTCTATCCATGGGATGCCCGGGGAAGACTTGTAACTGAAGCAGTCAGGGGAGAAGGAGGTGTTCTCAAAAACTCTCTTGGTGAACGTTTTATGGCACGGTATGACCCGGTAAAAATGGAACTCTCTACCCGGGATGTTGTGGCAAGGGCCTGTGCAACTGAGATCATGGAGGGAAGAGGCACACCACATGGCGGAGTATGGCTTGATGTTTCCCATCTCCCTGCCAGGCAGATTGAAGAGCGCCTGCCGGTGATGCTTGAGCAGTTCCTGAAATATGGTGTTGATATACGGACAGAACCGATGGAAGTTGCACCAACTGCACATCATATCATGGGAGGACTCCGGATAGATCCCTTCTGCCAGACCACATTGCCTGGTCTTTATGCTTGTGGAGAAGCTGCCGGTGGTGTGCATGGAGCAAACCGTCTTGGAGGAAATGCACTTGCAGAAACACAGGTATTTGGTGCTCGTGCTGGAGGATCTGCATCAAAAGCCAGTGTCCAGAATATCTCCGCACCACAGGATCAGGTAGGTGCCGCATTATCAATGATGGATGGGTATCTGTCTGGTGATGTTCTTCCTGATGTTGTCAAACACGAACTGCAGACGATCATGTGGAGAGGGGCGGGAATTTTTCGAAGTAAAGTTGTTCTTGAAGAGACGAAAGTGGGTCTGGATCATTTATCCAGAAAAAAACTCAAAGCAGTTGACCCTTCCGGGCTTATTGATTGTTGCATAACCAGGAATATGATTGACACAGCACGATTGATTGTAACGGCAGCAATACTTCGGGATGAATCACGAGGTGCCCATGTCAGAACCGACATAATACAGGATTGGGATAGTAAGAATTCACCATTTGGGCATACAATACTCACCAGGACTGGAGCTACCATCGAGCGGAGGAGATCCTGATGCAGATGAATGTGACGATTTCCAGATTTAATCCTGAGACTGATTCTGTACCCCGAATGGAACCCTGGCAGGTAAATGTTGAAGAAGGGGCCCGGGTTTTAAATGTCCTTGATGCTATCCATGCTCTGGATCCGACTCTTGCATACCGGTCCAGTTGCCGGGCTGGTCAGTGTGGAAGTTGTGCTGTAAAAGTGAATGGTGAGCCAGTTCTTGCCTGCACTGAAGAAGCGAAGGAGGGAATGGTGATTGAGCCGCTGGATCTCCCGGTTATCCAGGATTTAATGGTAGATCTTATCTCCGGAATTTCATCTATTCCCCGTATTCATACCTGCACATGTGGCACACTTCCCTCACAGGATGAAGTAGCAAAAATGAAACCTCTTCGTGATTGCATAGAATGTCTCTCCTGTGTATCTGTCTGTCCTGCGATGAAGGTTACTGACTTTCTTGGACCTACCTCGATGCGTTCACAGATGCGGATTGCTCTTGATCCACGAGAACCAGGAAACAGGATTCGTGAAGCAATTTCCCAGGGTCTTTTCACCTGTACGAGTTGCAACCGGTGCTGGCGTGTATGCCCGAAAGATATTGAAACTCCTGGAAAAGCCATTGAAAAACTTCGGGAGATAGCAAACCGCGAAGGTCTCACTCTTCCTCGCCACCAGGAGGTTGCAGAACTGGTCCGGACAACCGGGAGAAGTGTTGAGTCCGGAAAACATGTTTTCCTCGATCTTGTTGATGAAGTCATAGAGCCATATGGAGAAGTCAAACGGGAAGTCGGTTTCTTCTCTGGATGCATGTTTAATGCAAGACTCCCTGAACGTGCACTGGATATGATCGAGGTCATGCGACATGCCGGAATCAGGGTGATCATTCCAAAAGAGCAGGTTTGTTGTGGTTCTCCACTGATAAGAACTGGTCAGACTTCTTTTCTCGATGAGATTAAAGAACGGAATATCAAGGCATTTCAGGATCGAGGAATTAAAACAGTCATGACGATGTGTGCCGGTTGCGGGGCAACCCTCAAGCATGATTACGAGACTCCGTTTGAAGTAAAAGATGTCTCTGAGATTCTGACAGAAACAGGACTGCCCCCACTTACAAAAGTTCCGGTCACTGCTACATATCATGATCCCTGTCACCTGATGAACGGTCAGCAGATAACAGAGCAGCCGCGTGAGATCCTAAAAGATGCAGTAGAACGGTTTGTAGAGATGCCTGCCCAGTGTTGTGGTTCTGGTGGTGGAGTAAGATCCGGACTCCCGGATGAAGCAGCAGCGCTTGGCGAGTTACGACGAACAGCGATTAATAAAACCGGTGCTGATATTGTTGTGACCATCTGTCCATTCTGCGAATACCATATTCAGGAACACAGTGATCGGCCGGTTAAAAATCTTATGACCGTTCTCGTTGAAGCACTTGGAAAAAAACCAGCAGAACTCTGATATGAAACGGGAACCATCCTTCGTCCATGAGTATCTGCAAAATTTTAGGTTGCCAGGCCAGGATGGTCAGACGACATTGCAGCCAGTACAAGCCACCGTGTGTGATGTCGTTTCCATTCAGGGGATAAACTACCACCGGTTTACGAATGAGTTCTGGACAGCCCGTCAGCGACAGGCAGCAAAAATTCAGGAGATATCTTATCGTGCCTGTTTTAAACCCCAACTCCCCCGGTTTTTCATTACTCTCTTAACAGATCCTGGCAATGTTGTCTATGATCCCTTCTCCGGGCGGGGAACTACCTCAATTGAAGCAGCATTACTTGGCCGATCAATTATAGCAAATGACATAAATCCCCTGTCCCGGATTCTGACTGAACCACGACTGAGCCCACCAACACTGGAACAAGTACGTGTCAGACTATATGAAATCCCAGATCTTGCATCACCCGGATGTGATCTCGATCTTTCAATGTTCTACCACCCTGACACGCTCAGATCTCTTTGCAGTCTACGGGAATATCTCATATCCAGATCAAACAGGGGAGAATGTGATCCAGTTGATCAGTGGATCAGAATGGTTGCTACAAACCGGCTTTCCGGGCACTCATCAGGATTTTTTTCAGTCTATACACTCCCTCCAAATCAGGCCGTCTCACCTGAAAGGCAGATTGTAATCAACCGTGATAGAAATCAGACTCCCCCATTCCGGGATGTCAGGGAGATAATTCTCAAAAAAACCAGATCACTCCTGCAGGGTATTGATCCGAAACAAAAAGAGAATTTCGTCAAGACTGCAGAAAATTCCCTCTTTCTCACCGGTGATGCAAGATATACCCCGGAGATCGAAGATAACTGTGTATCACTGACAGTAACGTCACCTCCATTCCTGGATATTGTGCAGTATGCAGCAGATAATTGGCTTCGGTGCTGGTTTAACGGCCTTGATGCAGCAGTTATTGGCAAAAAAATATCCACTGCAAGAAAAACCTCCGACTGGGAAACAATCATGCAGGATGTATTCAGGGAGTTATTCCGAATCACAAAACCAGGTGGATATGTAGCATTTGAGGTAGGAGAAGTCAGGAATGGTAAGATCAGACTTGATGAACATGTTATCCCACTTGGAATACATGCAGGTTTCTCGTGTTGCGGGGTTCTTATTAATAAGCAGGACTTTACAAAGACGGCAAATATCTGGGGAGTAAACAATATGTCTGTTGGAACGAATACAAACCGGATTGTATTATTCTATAAGCCTTTGGCTGGTAATGGTTAGTTATAGTTTATATCTCCATTCCGTTTTTTAAAAAAGAATTATGTTAAATAATTCCTGATGATTGGATAAAAACAGAGAGGAGAATCCGGGTTATTCCTGCATGGGAATGGTTTATCGGAAAAAATGAGTACGTATTTCCTGGTTATCGTGTCATTAGGTAATCAAATGCAGACAGAGCTGCTTTTGCACCTTCGCCACATGCAATAATGATCTGTTTTCCGGATATTGCAGTAACATCACCTGCAGCGAATATTCCTGGTGCACTGGTTCGACAATTTATATCAATCTCAATCTCTTTTTGTTCATTGAGTTTGAGTAGTCCATCAACAAATGAAGTATTTGGTATCCATCCGATTTCTGTGAACAATCCGTCTAATTTTAATTTTTTCTCTTCGCCGGTTTCACGGTTCTTGATTACAACTTCTGACAACCGGTCTTCTCCGGAGAGTTCGGTAATTTCATATCCGGTATAGGTTATAATATTCTGTCTCTGCGCGTATTGCGAAGTATATACAGCATCAGCCCTGATTGAACTTCTGACAATAAGATGCACTTCTTTAGCAATACCACTCATCTCAAGGGCGGTTGTGAGAGCAGAGTTGCCTCCTCCGACAACACCGACAACCTTGTCCCGAAAGAGCGGTCCGTCACAGGTGGCACAGACTGAAAGTCCTCTTCCGATGAACTGGTCTTCTTTTGGGACCCCTAGTTTTCTCGGTTTTTTACCCTGAGCAAGAATGACTGTTTTTCCTTTGAATTCCTGGTCTGAAACAGTTTTGATAGCAAATCCCCCGGACGTGGGAAGGAGAGACTGGATCTGATCCAGCTCAACTCTGATGTCAAGTTCTCTGATCTGTTCCTCAAATTTTGCCATCAGATCATCACCGGTAATCATCCGGTATCCCATGTAATTTTCAATGTTCCAACTCTCGAGTGCCTGACCCCCGATATCTGGAGATATGATGAGTGTTTTTAAATTTTTCCTGACACAATAAAGGGCAGCAGTAAGGCCTGCAGGACCTGCTCCGGCAATGATAACGTCAAAAAGATCTGTTTTCTTTTCAGATGTGAACAGTTCCCTCAGTCTGTCTGTGTCAAATCCTACAATAACCTCATCACCGGAAACGATAACCGGCACACCATATTGCCCGGAAAGCTCAACCATTTCTTTGGCTGCTTTCCGGTCTATTCCGACATCTATTGACCGGTATGGGACATTATTTCTATCAAGAAAGGCTTTTGCCAGTCTGCAATAGGGACAGTTCTGGGTGGAATATACTGTGACCTCGGGCATATGGGATAGATATGTATCTGGTATATAAAAGAGAAGCGGGAGTGAAAACGCAGGATTATTCCCTGCGTCTCAGAAGCAGCAGAGCAAGTCCTGCAGCAAATGGTGCAATGAACAGGGGTGCTTTTGTCTCAGTTGCAACTGGGGTATCAACATCTGTAGGAACATCCGCTATTGTCCCTGATTGTGATGGCGTAACTGATTTATCAATACTCCCTTCTTTTCCTGGAATAAAGGTAAGATCAAGCCGCTGTGATTCTCCTGCGTACAGTTTTACTTTTTCAGCTGCCTGCTTATCACCGATCCAGAAGGTAATATACTGCCCAATCTGATCCTCTGCTCCATTGACAACCAGCCGGCGGTCAAATGTGTCTGGTCCCCCATAGGATCCTGCTTTTGTTGTAGTCACATTCCCTACTTCAGTGCCATTGATTTTGGCAAGAATGACTGTGCCTGCATCGACAGGGGTATCATTCATGGTAGCGTTTCCATAGAACTCATATGGCAGCGGGGGGATTGCAGAAACACCGGCCACAAGAACTGTAAAGAACAGGAGTATTACTCCAATTTTGTAGTACATGGTACGGATCTCCATTCTGAATATGTCTTATGAAAAGGACTTATAAAAATATAGGGGTTTGTTTCAGGCGACCGGGCTGATCGTTCCTGGTGAATCCACATATATCCAGAATCCTTCGAACGGATTGAGCACTGACTGGCTCTGTGCATCTTTCATTGTTGCGTCCCGATATTGTTGTGATGAACTGTCAAATGTAACGAGATATGTCCAGGTTGATAGACCTGAAAGTGCCGATTCAGGCGCTCTTTCTGTTGTTCCGGTAATGCCTGCAAGGTTCCAGCCAGGAGCGAGGAATTTTGATTCAATGACACCTTCCTGAATCTTCAGGGGGATCATAACCGGGGTTGTTGTATAAACCCAGTATCCTGTCATTGGGCTCAGGATATGCTCCTTTCCAATTGTCACCCAACCTGTCTTATCATAGGTCAGCATAGAATGCCCGCCGCTTTGAACATTTTTAAATATCTCTGCAGTCTCAAATCCCGGAGATGGCAGCACAGGAATGTTAATGAGATTCCACCCGGGTTTCAGATTGATTTGAATATCCCGGGGTGCAGGTCCAGATGTAGGTGCTGGTGTGGGTGTTGTATCTCCACTTCCTACGGTAATGGATCCCTGTGTACTCTCTGCCTGAACCTGACTCCCGGCATCATCATCAATAATCAGATTTTGAATAGTTATTTTGGCATTTCCTTCCCCTGATGCCTGAAGAGATAATGTAGCCAGGGTAATGGATGAAGCTCCGGCTTCCACACCACTATTCAGATCGATAGCGCGAAGAGCATACACACCTGCTTCTCCCGGAACTGCTTCGGAAAGGGATGCCCATTGTGGAAATGTAACATTAGTTATTGATACAACTGTCGGATTATCTGAAGAAACTTTCATCTGATATCCGGAAATCCCTGTCGGGGCAGTGTCAAGAATGAGACTTGTGGTACCCGAACTTCCAGGATTTAAAGTAACCGGAGCCATTGATATGACTGCTCCACTCGTAAGCGTGATCATAAAAACTGCTGCAAAAAGCAGTACAATACAGATTATACGATATTTCATGATTGAATCTCCGCAAACAGGGCCTGAACATCACTCAAATCCAGTGCCCCATTCTCATTAAAATCAAACGCATCGGCATATTCCTGAGTCTGAAGCCAGGCAAAATATTTGAAGAAAACTGTAGGATCCTGTAAATCCATCTCTTTATTCCCATTGAGATCTTCATACTTGCCATCTCCGTCAGGGTCGGTTGGTACTGGTCCGTCTCCGTTGAGTGGACCAATCGGTGAACGAGTAATGGGCGTAGAGGTCTGAACCTGCTCTGATTTATTGGTGTTCTCATATCTACTGCCTTCCACTTCAAGAATCCAGAGATCACCCAGAGCGTGATCACCAGAGACATCGCCATCTGAAGAAGCAGTCATCCCGGTTACTACAAGGGTATCTGCATTGGTTCTTTTGACCCATGATCCCCGGTCAACAGAAGATCCTCCAATCTGTCGGTGCCAGATCAATTTTCCATCTCCATCAACCTCACCTATCAGGAGATCTGATTCTCCATGATTTCCGGCAAAGTGTCCGTCAACAGAATAACTGTCACCCACCAGATATGCTCCACCTCCAGGAGACGGCTCCAGTTTCCAGACATTATCACTAAAACTGCCCCCGTATGTCTGGTTCCAGATAATTGTTCCATCAGGGGCGAGACGCATAAGCCAGATGTCCCCTGCTCCGTTGTTTTTTACAATATCTCCATCATCAGATGCTGTGACTGCCGCAACCATCAGGTCACCAGAGGCCAGTTCAATAACTGAATGCCCCCAGTCAAGTGCTGATCCACCAAAAGACTGCTCCCATAACAAGGTTCCATTCATATCTGTCTTAATTATCCAGACATCACTGCTGGTCCGGTTACCTGATACCATACCATCAGTGGAGTTGGTGTTACCACATGCAACAATGGCATTGTCACCAGTTATTGTTACGCTGGTTCCACTATCCCGTCTGCTTCCACCATATGTCTGTTGCCAAAGAAGGTTCCCATCTTTATCCAGTCTGACAAGCCACAGATCGCCACCCCCAAGATGTCTTCGAAGATTTCCATTTGAGGACATGGAGTAGCCACATAATATATATCCGCCATCTGGTAGCACCGCAATATCAGATCCCTCATCGATCAGGTCACCACCAAGTGCCTGATCCCATCGGATATTACCATCTGGCCCAAGATTGATGAACCACAGATCTCCGTTTCCATGATACCCGCTGACATCCCCGTTGTATGATCCAGTGGTTCCGATGACTGCCGCTCCTCCGTCTGGGAGATTTCTGACTGAAAGGGCATAATCAGTTTCATTCCCTCCGAATAATTTTTCCCAGAGTATAGTTCCGTTTGAATCAAACCTGATTACCCAGGCATCTCCGTTTCCAAGTTCACCGAGATCAACTGAATCATCCGGATATGCAACTCCACAGACAGTTGTGTTCCCATCAGGTGAAGTATCAAGCCCATAACCCCATTCAGGTATATTCGGAAGACCCAACACCTGATTTTTCAGGATATCTCCTGGTGATGCTCCACATACCATCACCGGAATACATGCCAGGATACATAGAATTAAAAAGTAATGTCTCATCGCGGTACACTCCCCCATTTAGAAATATTCGGGAATAGCGAATATAAAGGTTCTTCACTGAATATATGAATCATTTTTTATCTGATGTAGCATAGAACCGATAAAATATTAAATAGTCTCCTCTCCTTATACCCGGTATTGGGTGAGAAGAGAACTCTTCTTGGTATTCTGAAATAAATATGAGAGGATAATTTCAGGTTAAGGGGGATTTGTAATGGTGGGTGACGAAGAGATACAGGATATTTATAAAAAAGGAATTGAAGCATATCGGAGGGGAGATCTCAGTCAGGCGTCTCATCATCTGATGCAGGTCGTTGAAACTGATGAGCATGATCATCGTGCCTGGAACGCCCTTGGTGTCGTATTAACAAAGATGGGAAAATATCAGGATGCAGATGTATGTTTTGAAAATGCGCTCATTCTTGATCAGGGGAATGCAGTATATGAAAGAAATCGTGTCAAAAACTCTTCACATGTTAAAAAAGACATGAAGGAGTTGCTTTCATCAGGATATTTCTCACTTCCTGCCAATCTTCCCTTTGGACTGTCTGCTCCATATCTGTTCGGTGGAATCCTGTTGTTATTGATACTAATTGCACTCCTTGCAGTAATTATCCCACCTTTCTTCCAGCCAGAACCTCTCGCAACATCTGCTGGTGATATTCAGATTTCAATCGAACAACTGGATGATCTGATTCTTGTCAGAAATAATGGAGGCGCCGGGCTGGAAAAGGTTGCCGAATTTCTTTTAACCGGCAACAATCAGACGATTCATTCGTTAAGTGGATTACCGCGAAATCTGGGTACCAGCAAAGGATCCACCCTTGGAATACCTCATGAGGACTTATATCCGATTTCTGATGATAACACGGTCACCATCCGGTTATCTGCACGTTATGTGGATGATTCTGAAAGACCTGTCCTGAATCAGAAAATTATCCTTCCTGTACTGGTAAATGAGACCGCAGTCATGAATATAACTCCAGTTCTGATTCCATATGATCCACAATACAAAACCGGTGACATACTGATTAATGAAAGTGGTTCTTATCTCTTAGTTTCTGATTTATTACCTGACAATCAATACAGGATTCAATCGTTAAACCGGCGAAATGAAGGGCTTTTCTTTATTCAACCGAATTCAGCACAAAATATGAGTATGCAGGAGACTGAACAATCTTCTATTAAATCCGCAATGCTCCTGATTCCGGCAGAAGGAATGTTAAGTCCAGACATTCCCTATCAGGCTGTCCGAAATGACTCATCATCAGGGATAGGCCCCTTGTATGTGCCTGGGGATGTTGTCTCTTCATCAAAAAGTTCATCTGAAGAGGCTTTTGTTGTCCTCGGATTTGATTCAGGAACAGATGAATATGCATTTGATAACCTGTATAAGTATCATTCAGGTGAATGGGGGTACCGTCCGGATGCTCTCTCTGAATGGAAGGATCGGAGTGAATTCGAACGCTCATATCCAGTTCGGGAAACCAGAATTGCGTTAAGTCAGGTTGGCATTGGTGAAGAATCCTCTCCACCTGGAACACAACCGTTGTATAAGGATGGTGACATCGTTGCGAAGGACCGGGGTGCCGATGCCTCTCTTCTTCTCATAATGGGGTATGATCCTCTCACGAACTCCTATGTAACATCCCCTATCTGGCAATCATATAATGGCGGGTGGGAACGAGCTGAAAAAAGTGAAGTCATCATTCGCTCTGCTCTGGAAAAAGAGTATTCTTACCGGGTCAGAACCATTGATTCTTCCTTGGTAAAAGTCAGGTAGTGGTAAATTCATCTGGAATTGTTGGGACGGGGGCAAGGGAGGAAGGCTCACCCATTATGATGATAGGTATTGATATATTTCTCCCTGGAAATCCGTCTTTTTGCGAAGATATAACTAATCTGTACATGTTTTCAGGTTCTACAAGGGATATGGGAACAGTTACAAGAAAAGATCCATCAGTACCTGAACTACCTGTTTTATTCATCTCCTGGAATTGAAAAAGAAGGTCAGCAATCACTGGCTGTTTATTCCCATCCACAATCGTTCCTTTGATACGGATGATGTCACCTGGTGCGTAGTATGCACGATCAGTCTGAACACTCATGATTAGATTGCCAGCATTTCCCTCCTGCCCTACATCTGGTGCACTTAGAGCCAGTACCGGACAGAGTATACCTAAACCAGCACAGAGAAGAACACTCAAAACGATTATACAATTTTTATTCATCGAATCACCAGAGATGTGCCCGTTCACTTTCATTCAAATAAAGCGAGTCTCCTTGATTAATATCCGGAAATGCAGTATAGAAAGCTTCGAGATGATATGGAATCATATTGACTCTGAATTTATTCCAGGGGTGGTCTTCAGTCTGGGTAATGTTACGAAGGTTATCATCAGTAATATTTCCTCTCTGTGCCTGTGCAAAAGCGACAAAAAAACGTTGCCGATCTGTAAGCCCGTCATATCCGGGAGTATCAAGGGTATCAGGATTCGGTCTGGAACGAATATAAGCATCATATGCAAGGGTAAGACCACCGAGATCCGCTGAACTTTCAATAAGCATCTGAGTCCCGTTCAAGGTTAGGTTGTCAAGCACCTTTGTTGAATTCACCTGGACAATGAGTGGCCATGCTGCATGGAAGTACTGATTTGCATCATCATCGGTCCACCAGTTTTCTTTCTTCCCGTCAGGACTATACTGCTGCCCTCCGATGTCAATCATATGAGTAAGTTCGTGTCCGTAGACCCAACCAAATGATCCATAATTCCATGCATCGTCAACCAACGGATCAAAAAATGGTGGATTTAAGAAACCGGCCGGGACAACGATCCTGTTATGAACCAGATCATAATGAGCTTCAACACCATGTGGTGACACGTACCAGACATCAGGATCAGAAGGTTCTCCCGATAACTGAAGACTACCGTTTGTGAAATATTCAGTTAACGCGAGCATATTTTCAAGATATGATTGATCTCTGATCGTCAGGTTCTGGTACTCCCCCCAATCTTCAGGATACCCTGCCTGTTCTTTGAGGTACGACATTTTAAGCAGAGCCGTATCCTTCGTTTCCTGACTCATCCAGGAGAGATTGAGAACCCGCTCTCTCATTACCTCCCTGATGTTTTTGATAATATCTTCTGCTTTTGCTTTATCAGATGAACTAAAATATTTATCAACATAGAGATGGGCAATAGGATTTCCCAGGTACAGGTTCAGAATGTCAAAAACTCTGTCTTTTTGTGGAGTGATCTCTTTTTTAGAGAGTTTTTCGTCATAGAACTGATAATAAGCCTCCTGCATATCAGGAGAAGCAAATGGGCTTGCGAATTGTAATACCCGCCAGGTAAGGTATAGTTTCAAATCATCAACTGGTTCTGTAGATAGAATTCTGCCGACTTCCTGAAGATAGTGCGGGTTCATCACGTACACTTCTTTGAGATCAGGCCTTCCCGATCTCTCAAATAATGCTTCCCAGTTGGTGCCTGGAAAAAGAGTGTTCAGATCAGATACATTATATGTTCCTTCACTCAGGTTCTGGGGCGAACTTGAATGTGACGTGTTAAGTAACATCTCAGCACGTGCAAGACGACGCTCAATCCGGAATATTTTATCTGCTGCGTTAATAGCAGCGTTAGAATCCATGCCCTGATTCGTACATGTTGAGATGATGTACTTCTTCATCTCATTTTGAACTCGTTTAGCCTCATCAAATTCAAGTTCATAATATGGTGGAAACCGGATGGTGAAATCTCCAGTCTCAATAACTGCGATAAGCTCCTTTCTCTTTTGAGGATTTTCATCTATATAGAGAATAAAAAAAGGATCAAGCCCACGTGCAGTTAAATTTGATGCAACTCTCCTCACCTCAGCTCTATTTTGTGCACGTTCAATCTCTTCAAGATCATCCTGTACAGGTGTCAGACCAACTTCAGCATTTAGCCGGTCATTCATGGCCGCCCGGTAAAAGGATCCGAGAAGTTGCCGGGGTGTTCCATCTTCAGCTCCATAGTCTAGGGAAGCATCCTCAACAAGTTCTCTGACACGGGTATCAACGGTGTCTTTCACTTCTTCAAATGCAGTGTAGAAGGTGTTCTCAGGTGGTACCGGATGGTCCTGTACCCAGTAATAATTTGCATATGAAAAGAAGTCTTCACCAGGATCGATTGAGAGATTCATTCCTGGTGGTGATGCAGTCGAGACGATGTCAGCATGTCCGAATCCTGATAGGAAAATACCTGTGAAAACCAGGACAAAAAAACCTGTGATTCTCACGGGTATGAGATATTCTTGTTTTTTTTCAGCATGTATCTTGCGCGAAAATTTTTGAAATCGGTTATTTCTTATATTCATGGTGTGATATTCCTGCAAAACATGGATTTGATGGGAAGCCATCATGGCATATGGTGTAAAAGATGTAAGAACTGTTATGGATCCAATGGATAACCAGTATCATTTCGTCCTTATCATCATTCTTATATCACTCATTATCGCTGCTGGAATATCTCTTTTTTTTACCTCCGGGCAGGGTCCGGATTTCTCTACCGATAAATCCTGGAATTCTCCCTATGATGCAAATAATAGTATTGAATCAGACAAACCATCCTCATGGATAGTCAGAATACTCTGGTTTGATGATACAAACCGGACCTATTCATTTCAGGACTATCCATCTGAATTGAAGCCAGATCCGAAAACCTACACGTTCACCGGGGTGTCTCCGACCGGCTCAAAACCTGCGATGATACGGTTTCTTTCCTGGGATGGAAACACAGAACGAATGGTGGGGGCGCAGTACATCATCGATCAGGAGGATGTTACCTCAATTTTAAACAGGTACAGCCTGACAGCATCCAAATCTCCGGACACAATCTCCTCAATGAAAGGAACAACCACTCCAAAACCGGCAGGAACACCTAATCCCGAGATGTTGATACCCGAGGCCGGATTTGTCTGCCAGAATGCAGATGGCACATATACTGCAAGATTTGGTTATATATCCAGACATGATCACCCGGTTTCAGTTCCCATAGGTGAGCAGAACCGGTTTTATCCTGGAGAAGCAGACCGAGGTCAGCCGGATATATTCTTACCCGGAGTTCATCGTGATGCGGTAACTATCACCTATCCATCTGATGCAACAAATCAGATGTGGTCACTTATGAATAAACAGGCATCTGCAGGTACTGTTCCTGCACTGGATACATCAATCAATATTGATCCAAAATCCGGATATGCACCCCTTGAAGTCAGGTTTTCCCAGCGTTCGAGTGGTAATGTAATGACTAATCCCGTGTCTGGTGTTTGGATACTGGGAGATGGCACAACGATAAACCAGACCGGAGCGTTTTCTCACCGGTATGAAAACCCAGGTATGTATCAGGTCAGGTATATTGTGTCAAATATGTGCGGGCAGGCATCTGATTCTGAAGTTATCAGGGTATATCGTGCATCATATTCCTGGACTCCTCATCCGGATGATCCGGCAACGATTACATTTCGGGAAACATCAGAAGGTACACCCACCGTATTCTTCTGGGATTTTGGTGACGGGTATACCTCCTGGGAACGAAATCCTGTTCACATCTATGCCGGTCCTGGCACCTATCATGTTGGGCTGACAATATCTGGCGAGCATGGAAAAGGAACAGCAGTAAAGGCCATTACTATACCATAACCGTGATAACCAGCCATATTTCCTGTTCCTGAGTTTGAAAATCCTCTAAAATTACTTCCTAAAATTCTTTCCCGGGAGGTCCAATTATCTTTTTTACTGCACTCAGGAGGTTTTCTGCAATATATGGTTTGACTACATACCCTCGGGCTCCCATTTTTCGTGCAAGTGTAACCATATTCTCCTCGCCAACAGAGGTACACATCATCACTTTTGCATCCGGGTGCTCTGCCCTGATTCGCCTGAGTACTTCAATACCATTTAAATCCGGCATAATGAGATCCAGCATGACAAGCTGAGGTGCAAGAGCTTCATATTGGCGTATTCCCTCTTCACCACAGTTCGCAAGTCCTGCAATCTCATAACCGGCAGAAGCAAGAATTGACCGAAGAAGATTTCGATCAAAATCAGTATCATCAATAATCAGTATTCCCATGTTTTGTAACCTGTTTGAGGATGATTGTAATATCCGGGTTGGAAATTAAAAATTCCAAATATTCATACGGGCAGGATCAGGGTCTCCAATAACCTCCTTCACTGTAGATAACAGCGATTTTGCTTGGAATGGTTTGATGATAAACCCTTTCGCCCCATGTCTCATGGCAAGGTCAACAACCGGGTCAGAATGTGCTGAGGTGCATATCAGGGCTTTTGTTTTGTTATTCTCTTTCATGAGACTGATAAGAACTTCTATTCCGTTCATCTTTGGCATCATAAGATCAATAGTAACCAGATCTGGCCTGAGTGTCTTACAAAGTTCAACGCCCTCTTCACCACTTCTGGCTGTTCCAATCACTTCATACCCTGCAGAAAGGAGGATAGAATGTAATACTTTTCTGTCAAGTTCTTCGTCGTCAATGATGAGTATTGTAGGCATTCACTGGCTCCACGTTGTTATCTATCCTGTTTTTCCGGAAGAGTAAAGGAAAATGTTGCTCCTTCTCCTACAGATCCTTCAGCCCAGATCCTTCCTCCATGTCGGTGGATAATTCTCTGGACGGTTGCAAGGCCTATCCCATTTCCGGGAAATTCCTGGTACGGATGGAGTCTCTGAAGAGGGGCGAAGAGAAGATGAGATTTTTCTGGTGGGAACCCTGCTCCGTTGTCTTTTACGAAAAAGACCTTCGTCTGCCCCTGCATCATGCTTCCAACCTCGATTTGCGCACTTTGTGTACGCATTGTATATTTCCAGGCATTACCAAGGATATTTTTCAAGGCTATCTCACATAAACCTTTATCACCAAATGCAATAAGTCCATCATCAACAGCCCATTGAACAGAGCGATCAGGATCATTCAGTGCGAGTTGGTTCAGGATTTCAGTAGCCATTTTCGTAATATCAAGATGAACCATCTGTATAGGCGCCCGTGTCACCCGTGACAGCCGTAAAAAGTCCTCAATGAGATGATCCATCTGGTTTGCTGCCTGCCTTATCCTGCTGAGGCATTCTATCCCATCCGGTGGGAGATATCCAGCATATGTTTCTTCAAGAATACGAGAGTATCCGTCTATGGCAATAAGAGGCGCCCGTAGATCATGTGAGACTGAGTAACTGAATGAATCAAGTTCCCGGTTAGCTGCCGCAAGTTCATTCTCAAGTCTTGATCGCTCACGTGCCATTTCTATGGTAACATGCAGATCCCGTTCCCGGAATGGTTTGACCAGATATCCGAATGGTCCTGAATCCTTGGCACGTGCTATTGTCTGTTCATCTGCATATGCCGTGAGAAAAATGACCGGAATATGATATTGAGTTGATATCAGGTTTGCAGCTTGTATTCCATCGATTTTTCCTGCAAGGTGTATGTCCATGAGGATTACATCAGGTCTGCTTTTTCCTGCCTCTTCAATTGCTTCTTCTCCAGTCGGGAGAGTGTCCACAACTTCATATCCATATCTGCGTAATTTTGATGCAATAGATTCTGCAACGATCGCCTCATCTTCTACGATCAGAACCTGTGTCATTTTCTCCCTCCCTGTTTTGGGAATTGTACTGAACATATCATACCTGCCCCCACACCATTCTCTATCAATAATTTACCCCGTATCTGTCTAGCAAGAATTCGTACCAGTCTCATTCCTAGGCTCGATGTTTTCTCGATGTCAAATCCTGCTGGAAGACCCACCCCATCATCAGAATATTCAAGCAAACAGGATTCGTCATTACATGCCAGTTTGATCCTGATCACACCTGATGGCCGATCAACAAAAGCATATTTCATTGAATTGACCATGAGTTCATTCACAATCAGACCAATCGTGACCGATGTGTCCAGACTGAGTCTTATCCCTCCGACATCAATATCAGTTCTGATATCCCGTACGGTTGCAAATCCCTCGGTGACTGCCTGGGACAAATTTTCAAGGTAATGATCAAAGGGGATTTCTGCAAGTGACTCGGTCCGATATAATGTTTCATGAACAAGGGCCATTGAATTTATCCTTTGCTCACAATCATGAAGCGCTGATAGTATTACATCATCAGAAATGTACTCCTCCTGAAGCTGGAGCATGCTGGAGATTATCTGCATGTTGTTTTTTACCCGGTGATGAAGCTCCCTGAAAAGAACATCTTTCTCTTCGATCATATGATGGAGTTTCTCCTGGTACCGCTTGTTTTCTGTAATATCTACCAGGATACCTCGTGTTCCTGAAAACTGGTCATTCTTGATAACCGGCGCCAGAGAAAGGTGAATGATTCGAGGTTCATCGGTATCACCGGCGGCGATAAAATCCCCAGTCATTGGTTTCAGTTCCGCAGCTACCTTATTGAGAATAGTTGAAAAACGAAGATGTTCCTGCTCTGATACAAGTTCGTAGATCTTGCATATGTTTGGATCCTGAAGATTTGTTCTTCCAAATAATGCGGTAACTCCCCTGTTGCAAAAAGTAAGATTTCCCTGGATATCAGCCTCAAAAAGTGGTTCCGGTAGGAGATCTGCCATCTCCCGAAACCGGCGTTCACTCTCAATGAGTGCCTGCTCCTGCATTCTCTGACTGGTTTTATCCCGAATGAGGAGGAGAATTGCATCTTCACCTGCATGAGATATTGGCACGGTGATTAATTCCCCATAGATCCTTTTCCCACTTTTTGTCATGAGAAATCCTTCTCCGGTCGAAGGACCCTGACCTCGAATCTTTGTTTTAATGATGCCCTCAAACCACTTTTGTAAATCTGCATCCAACAAATCATGAAAAGGCTTTCGAAAAAAATCATCCATATTTGCGGTTTCAAATAAAGCATTTGCCGCGGGATTGAGGTATACAATGGTACCATCGGTGAGAATTGCGATTGCATCCGGCGATGTTTCAGAGAGTTGCATATACCGCTCTTCACTTTCAATGAGTGCATCACGTAATGCTTCCTCGGCTTCAATTCTTGAAATTACATTTCCAATCTGTGATGTAACACCCTCAAGTGGATGCCTGATTTCAAAAGGTATTTCTGCCAGGTTGTCTGATGCAAGAATAATCCAACCCATGATATCTCCAAAACGAAGGATCGGAATAAATGCAAATGAAGAGAATCGGGTTTCATATTGGTGCAGATCTGTCAGGCTGACATATACTGGATTACCTGGGGCAAGGAGTATATCATTCTGATTTTTGAAAAAATCCTCTAAAAATCTGTATAATGCTGCCCGATATGGCCCCTGTTCAAGAAAGGGTGTGAGTTTTCCACTCATGCGGTTGTGAAGATATACTGCTCCTGTCTGACACTCACTTATCTCAATTGCAGCAGAAAGGGATGAATTCAATGCCGCTTCAGTAGATGAACTGGTTGCAAGAGAGAGTCCCAGATTGCGTAGAACAGATTCTTGCCTTTCTGTTTCGCGTTGTTTGGAAATATCTCTTCCGACAGCCTGGATCTCCAGTATATTAAATACATTATCATAGATGACCCGAATTGTCCATTGGTGCCAGATTATTTTTCCGTGTACCCCGGTAAATGGTAATTCTATCTCTGCTGACGGATTATCTGGGTCACAAAACTCGATAATGTCCTGTATCTTTCCTTGATGATCTGGATAGAGAGAATGAAAGTTTACTCCACTTAAAATGTCATAAGGAACCTGAAGGTTATTGAGAAATGCCGAATTCACAAAGATGATGACACCGTCTGGATCCAATCTGCAGACAAATTCTGTGAGATCCTCGACGACAGCCCGATATTGGCGCTCTTTTTCAACAAGTGACTTTTCTGCCCGATATCTTCGCACTCCTTTATGGATATAATGCGCGAGTTCCGTAAAGAGTTCTTCTGGATTTCCGCCTTTCTTTATGTAATAATCTGCTCCTGCATTGATCGCCTGTATCGCAACTTCTTCATGTCCTTTTCCGGTAAAAAAAATAATCGGAATATCCTGATTCATCGACCGGATTTCAGTTAACAGAACAATCCCATCGATATCCGGCATTTCATAATCGATAATGAGGCAGTCAAACGCAAACAGATCTTCTCTGGTCAGGGCATCAGAACCCGAATTACAAACCTCAACTCCGATTGAATATACGATCGTCAGATAATCCCGGATCGCAGAAAGCAGGCCCGGTTCATCATCTACAAACAATACTTGTATCGGAGGTTCTGACTCCATTCAAATCCACCTGCTTGTCATATGCAAGAGCCTGATCGGGGTTTTATCTGGTATATTGACAAATATCATTATCCTATTCGGGGTAGATACACTAATCCGTTACAAAGCATTATGAAGCAATACACATATTTCCTTCTCCTAGGTATCATCGCAATCCTCGAGGTTGGAATATTTTACTGGTCAGTAGAGAACCTTGAACCCCTGATTATGACCGGAGCTGTAGTAATTGGGGTACTTGCTGCCTGGATTTCAAGGCAGATGGTGGATGATGTAATTACTGATGAACGTTCTCATCTTATCACTGAGAAGGCATCTTTGAGAACCCTTCAGGTTATGGGAATAACTCTTTTTTCATATGCTCTTGGAGGTGTGGTTATTAGTATCGGGGGAGATACATTCGGTCCTTTTTCTTATCAGATAGCTCGTTTTTCATTCCTTCTCATGTTTATTGTCTTTCTGATGATAATTGTCTACATCCTCTTCATCTCCTGGTACGAGCGAAAATTTGGTGCCGGAGGGGAGGATGAAGAATAAAATCAAGGTTTTCCGTGCGATGTATGATCTAACGCAAGAAGATCTTGCCAGGGAAGTTGGTGTTACCAGGCAAACCATTCTCGCTATTGAAAAGGGAAAATATGATCCGTCCCTTGAATTAGCGTTTAGAATGGCCCGTAGGTTTCAAGTTACGATTGAAGAGATATTTATTTTTGAAGAGAATTCCTCATAAATTCATGGTCGATGCGTGCTAGCGATAACAAAATGCTGAGTATGCTTGTCCATGAGGAAAGTAGATATAACAGAATGTAAATATAACTATACATGCGCAGGAACAATCCTGCACGGAAATGACTGGAGGTGATACCAAAGCTGTTCCATGTAAAGCCCCACACCTACCCATCCGGTATGCCGTCCTCACCAGAGGAATTAATGAAACCAGAAGAGACATGACCGGTTCAGGCAGATACATTTAAACCCCCCATCCAGCACTCCCCGCACAATAATCTGCCTGAATCCGGAAATGGATACACCCCATAAACTTTTCTTGATCCGGGTTCCCTTCCCGGATCAATTACCGATATATTCTATTGTGTTTGCAGGGATGGTGTTCCCATGATCGCAGATACTGTTTCAAGGAGGTTTGAAGCTGAAACAGGCTTCTGAAACAAAGCTTCAGCTCCGGTTCTTTTCGCAAGATCAGGGATCATCTCATGATAAATTGAGGTACAGATGAGAAAGGAGACTGACGGACTGGTCCCTTTCATGACTTTCAGAAGGTCCATACCATTCATATCCGGCATTATCAGATCCAACGTTACGAGATCAGGCTTATTCTGATGAAACAATGATATTGCCTCAGCACCGGATGATGCTTTTCCGGTTACCTGATATCCGGCATTAGTTAATATGTCAGCCAAATAGTCCCGATGTGTGGGTTTGCCATCAACAACTAATATTCCGGGCATAAATGTCTCAAAGGTCCGGATTTGTTTCTTCGATTTTCTAATTATAAATATATGCCATGCAATACGTGAAATCCTTTTTAAAAACCAAATAGGCAGATGAAATGAATATATACGGTATAAATGAGCATCTGGCATATCGTTACCGGAATGCCATATCGGCAAAAAAGCATCATTGGAATATGTACTCCTCTCCTCTCTGCCTGCTGAATGATAATCACATTACTTGCTGCTCCCAGGATAGTGAGATTTCCAGCAATGGTACTTCCTGCAGCAAGAGCAAGGATGACAGATGGAGAGACACCTGGTGAGAGCAGGAGTGGCTGAAAAAGAGCTACAAAGGGAACATTTGAGATTACTTGTGAGAGTAGAACGCCTGCAGTCATAACAAAAAAAACGTCAGAAATTCCGGTCTCCGGGAGTAAATCCTGAAAAAAACCTGTGTCATAAACACTCTGCATAAGTATGAACATAGCTGCAAAAAAGATGAGGGTATACCAATCAATATCCTTGAAAAGCCGTATTTTGTCTTTTGAAAATACTACAACAGGGATTGCACCAGTTAATGCAATCCACTCAATTGGAATTGACCATTTCCATATCTGCAGCCCATCCAGGATCTGGAGACCAACTCCCACCACAAGGATAATGAATGAAAGATAAACAGGCCAGCGGTCTATCGCCATCCTACTTATAAGTAACATACAATCCAAGTTTTCAGGTTCTACCTTTCGAAAAAGAGGACGAAGAATTGCATAAATTACACCCATTGAAAGGATAGTTGGAATAAAAAGACCAATGAAAAAGAGCAAATATGGTGATAGTTCTGGTATGTAGGAAGCAATGAGATAATTTTGTGGATTGCCTATAGGACTGAACACACTTCCTGTTGTGACTGAAAAACAAAGGGCGATCATGGCCCCTGGTTTTGATATTAAAAAACGATCTGCGATCGTTAGGATGAGTGGTGCCCCGATGATAGCAATCGTGTCATTCATGAGCACCGCTGATAACAGTCCCATGGTCCCGATGATGAGAGCGAGTAACATTTCACCAGAATGTGCATGGTGACAGATCCAAGAGATACAATCCTCAAGTATGCCACTGGATTTCACCCCCTCTCCAATAACGAACATTCCAAGTAAAAAAAACATAACTCCTGGATTTATTGCATGGAATGCATCAGAAAGGGATATCTGACCAGTAAAAAGTACCCCACCTGCCCCGATAAGCATGATCTGCCATATGCGGATTGAGTACCCGCCAACCTGTCGAACAGCAATAAGGATAAAGACAAGAACCAGAATAACAAGAGCAAGCTGCGTGATAGCACCTCTCCGGGGGTAAATATATTCTTCTTCTGCTCTGATAATAACAAGGTACACAAAACCCTAAAAAAACCGGATATAATAATCTAGTGTATGAATTGTCCCAGGGTTTTTCTCATTCTTATTATATCTCTGCTTATCCTCTCATCCGGGGTGCTTGCCCTGGATTCAAAAGTACCAAAGGATGGCGTTGTGTTCGTTGGAGAGAATGATATTGACATTTCTGATTGTAATGTCCGTGCAGGTGATGAAATTGCATTCTGGAGTTCCGGTTCACCCGAAGGAACACCTGATTCACGGGCAAAGGTCATGGATGCCCGGCATTTTTTTGTAGATCCTGCGTTCTTTTCCGGGAAAACGGGGACATGGTATGGGCTGGTTAGTAAAAAACCAGTATTTAAGGTTGAAGATCCCTGGATTCAGTTTGATGTAGTTGAACAGGGGATTGATCATGAACCAGAATGGATTAAAAAAGGAAACCTAGTCTCATTTAAAATATCGACAAATATGTATGTGTTAAGTGAGCGTCCTGGTTCAGCAGGAGTTCCTGTCAGGATAAATCTTACCGGTCCGAATGAAACCGTTTACACTACACTCCAGTCTCCTACCGGGTCTTATAATCTTGAAAATATTTTTGTATACTATAGTCCTTTTGACACTGGTGCAGCGTGGGAAACGAAGGATGACACCATCTATCCGGAAGGTGAATATACTGCGTGGGCATCAATACAGGTGAATGATATTGGTGAGAAAAACCCTGGAGATGGTATCACCACAAGTCTGAAGACGACGATAACCCTGAGTAAAGTAAAACCTGAAGAAAAGAAACAAGATGAAACTGATGATGAAAAGGAAGAAAATGGAGCGAATGAATCTTCAGATGATGAGGAGGAGGAGTCAGAAACCCCTACACCAACCCCATCACCGACACCTGAACCAACCGAAGAGCCTACTCCTGTTCTAACCATTGATATTACACCAATTGTAACAAGTTCAGTTGAAGAAGTAACCGCACGACCAACAAAACCTCCTCTCCCCTCCCCTCCAAAGACATCTGATGAAAAAACCCCAAAACAACCACTTGGACTTTTTGTTTGCATATTATCCTTATCTGCGGTTTTTATTCTTGTCGGAAAAAGATTCCATTAACTTTTTTAGAGATACGGTGCCTCCGTGTATTCTGATGGTTCTATTACCCGTACCCTGATATTCCCTGATGACCCACGTTAGTACTACATGAAACGTGCACTCCTCTCAGTCTGGAATAAGGATGGAATAACAGACCTTGCCCGCAGCCTGCATTCAGCCGGGATTGAACTGCTGAGTTCAGGAGGTACAGCAAAAGTTCTCACAAATGCCGGAATTCCTCTTATTGAAGTATCAGAATATACCGGATTTCCGGAAATGATGGATGGCCGGGTCAAAACTCTTCACCCTTTAATTCATGGCGGAATTTTGGGGCGTAGAGGCATTGATGATGCCGTCATGCAGCAACATGCAATCGGCCCAATTGATCTCGTTGTCGTAAACCTCTATCCGTTTGAAGAGATGACAAAGCAGGGACTCCCCCTTGATGAACTTATTGAATTTATTGATATCGGGGGACCTGCCATGATTCGTGCAGCTGCGAAAAACTTCCAGGATGTGCTGGTTGTCATAGATCCGGCAGATTACCGGATCGTTATAGATACAATATCATCCGGAAAAGAATTTACGAAAGGTGAACGCCTGACTTTTGCCAGAAAGGTTTTCGCCAGGATGGCAGCATATGATGGGGCAATCAGCAATTATCTTTACAGCTTAGATCAGGAACTCCCGACGGTTTACTCAGCCCAGTTCAGGCATGGCCGGATGCTTAGGTATGGAGAGAATCCCCACCAGATTGCAGCAGTGTACGGTGAAGCAGGAATCGGTGGAAGTATCCCCCTTCAGGGAAAAGCGATGTCATATAATAATTACCTGGATGTTGATGCAGCTGTTGGTCTTCTTCGGGAGTTTGACGAGTGTGCTGCCGTTATCGTCAAACACAATAATCCCTGTGGTGTCGCAACAGGAAAGGATGTACTGTCAGTGTACAAAGCTGCCCGTGATGTTGATCCGGTATCTGCATATGGTGGCATCGTTGCTGTGAACTGTGAAGTACACGAAGATCTTGCCAGGGAGATAGCATCAACCTTCATTGAAGTGCTGGCAGCTCCTTTCTTCTCCCCCGAAGCCAGAGACATTTTGAAAGCAAAGGAGAACCTCCGATTACTACAGATTACTGAGCCTGTCAGCAAAGAAGCGATCCGGACAATTGACGGAGGTGCTCTTATTCAGGTCACTCCTGTGCAGCGTGAGGAATGGCAGGTTGTATCAGACCGCGATCCGACTGCTGATGAGGAGATTGCCATGATGCTGGCTATGAAAGTGTGCAAACACGTAAAAAGTAATGCAATAGTTTTTGCTGATAAGAACCGTGCACTTGGGATTGGTGCCGGACAGATGAGCAGAGTGGATAGTGCGAAGATTGCCATATCTAAAGCACAGTTTCCCCTGTCCGGTTCAGTTGTTGCATCTGATGCATTTTTGCCATTCTCTGATACTCTTGAGGTTGCTGCAGAAGCAGGAGCTACTGCCCTTATTCAGCCAGGTGGTTCTATCCGGGATAACGAGGTTATTGATGAAGCGAACCGTAGGAAAATGGCTATGGTCTTTACCGGAGTCAGGTATTTCAGGCACTGACCAAAGGAAGATGAACAACAAAACCATACACGTATTAGGCAGTTAGTAATGGCTTTACCATCCACAGCAGAACCATGTATCCCTTTGAAGGATATCATGCTTATGATGATCTCACGGATAGGTGAGATAGCACAGACGCTCCAGCAGGATGAGGTTGATTGTTTCATCTCTGAACTGATGCGGGCAGAACGGATTTTTGTGGTGGGAGCTGGCAGGTCAGGATTTGTTGCGAAATCCTTTGCCATGCGCCTTATGCATCTGGGATTTACATCATATGTGGTTGGTGAAACCGTCACCCCGGCATTTCATAAAAATGATACTCTGATAGCATTTTCAGGATCAGGAAAAACAAAATCAGTCCTTGAAGCATGTGAAACGACGAAACAGATTGGTGGAAATATCTGTCTGATTACCGGATGTAAAACATCACCGATGACAGAACTCGCTTCCTGTGTGGTGCTACTTAGTACCGAAGAGGAGAGTTGTCATATTGGATCTGATCATTTTGACCTTAGGCAGCTTCGTGGCGAGCACCGTTCGATTGCAGCAACCTGTACTCCGCTTGGTACGTTATTTGAGACTTCAGCTATGATATTTGCTGATTCTGTGGTTAGTATCCTCATTGAAATGAAGCACTGCACGGTTGAAGAAATTATGCACCGGTATACCAATATGCAGTAATCCATTCTCCTGATCTATTTTTGAAGATGATATATTCGGAGTTCTTCACCATCATCCAGGATCTCATTTCCAATAGTCTGAAAAAAGTATCCGAATTTTATAAATAACTCTTCACATTTCTCAAAATCCTGTAATGAGGAGATAAGTACCAATATCCTGCCATCAGGTGTTAACACTTCCGGAATCTGTAGTAAAAACCTGCGTAATGGCTCCCTCCCGTCAAAACCTCCATCGAGGGCATATTCGAGCCAGTCATCACATTTCTCCTCTGGGTGTGTCGGGATATAGGGGGGATTGAATAACACGAAAGTAAAAATCCGGCAAATTCCTGCTGCAATATCTGTTCTTACAACATTCAGCCCATTTAGTTTTGCCATAATCGCTGCATGGGGATTGATGTCTGTTGCAACGACGTATAAGCAACCGTCCAGGTGAGCAGCAATATACCCGCTTCCGGTTCCCACTTCAAGGACAATATCATCAGGTTTCAGTTCTTTTTGTGCATGACGCAGTAAAAAAAACGTATCTTCTCTTGGTGGGTATACCTGCGTCGGATCAGATACTGATCCGATTTGAAATGGTGGCAAAGTCTTCAAGATAGAGTGCCTCTGGTCGTGATGATAAAATCTCAGGATCAAGATCCTTAAGAACAGTTTCTATCTTTTCATTTCCATATGTTCCAGCCAATGCTTTCAGGGTGGACTGAACCGTTTTCCTCCGGCGTGTAAACAGTTCACGGACAATGTTTTCATATATCTGCCGGTTTTCAATCGCAAAAAGTGGTTCCCTGGGTTCAATCCACATAACGGTTGATCTGACTGCAGGGGGAGGTGAGAATGCTCCGGGTGGAAGATCAAAACACCTGTTTGCTCTGGCATATGTCTGAAGCATGATAGAAAGTCTTCCACATTCACGAGTTCCCGGGTGAGCCATCATCCGATCAGCAAACTCTTTTTGGTACATGAGGATTGCTGCTTCAAATCCGATATCAAGAAGCCGGAATGTTATCGGTGAAGAGATGGAGTAAGGAAGATTTGCCATTACTATTTCAAATGGCGGGAGGGGAACCTTGACAGCATCTCCGTGAATTATGGTAAGAGATCCATCCGCAAGTTCTGACGCAAATCGGGAAGATAACTTGTCAATGAGATTTGCATCAAGTTCTACAGAGACGACTCTGGCACCCCGATCGAGAAGTGCCTGAGTCAGAATACCAGCACCAGGACCTATTTCAAGAACGATTCTTCCTGAAATGTCCAGAATGTCTGCAATACGAGCGACAATCCGAGGATCGGTCAAAAAGTGCTGATCCCGGTAAGCTCTCATCGTGAGGTAAAGAGGTGGTATTTGACATTCGGATCCTGAATTTCTTCCAAAATCCGGTTGAGTATCATCCGATCAGGATGCGGGATTGTTTTAATCCGCTGAGAGATATCAGCAAATGATTCAAACTGCTTTTTCTCCCGCTCTTCGATGATCTCCCACATCAGCTTCTTTCCAATTCCTGGAAGCAGGTGAAGCATATGGAGTTTGGGGGTAATCGGGATCGAACGGTTGTAAAAATCTACAAATTCCTTTTCTCGATCTTTTACTATTCGTTCGATACCAAAAGACAGTTCCTGAACGGCACTGTGTGTCAGTTCATCAAACCTGAGTCGGCGTTTTACCCGCTCAATCTTTGGACGCTCTCCCCCTCCGATATATACGAGTTCACCAATGTCGAGGTTTGGGGTTTTTGGAATCAGTTCAAGTAGTTTGAACTGCTCAACTCCCACCGCCTGGACTATTGGTTCCCTTCGGTACATGGGCCTTGGATCATCTGGATATCCCTTCGGGAGGATATCCAAAACTACTGCATTGATCTCTTTTTTCTCCTCTTTCATGAGAATCTACCTATCTGAAGTGGGAAATCACCAGATCAATGATAGCATCCAGTTCTTCGGGGGTGTGTGAAAACTTATCTCTTCCAAATACTGCCCGCACTTCATCCCGTGTACGTGGCATAACACTTGCAATACGGTATGCCACGTCAGGTTTTACTTTATCAAGCTGTAGCAGTGCCTGCACAAGTTCTGCTGACTTTTCTGCAGATGTTTTTGAGATCTGATTGGCATGTTCAATACTCCGCCGAAGCTCATATGACATCTCTTTGCCCTTTTCAAGACGTGCCGCTTCCACATTCAGGAGCTCTTCTTTCAGTTCGGGGAGAGTAATTGCTTTTTCCTGCAGGATTCCTTTTATCTTCATGCCAATCTTCCTCTATTTTCGTTTAGTACTGCTGTGCACGGAGGTGCTGTGGACGGGAGATGACCGTTTTGTTTTTGTTACCATCACGGATCTCTACAAGCCAGGCACGACCACGCTGACCGACAACTGAGCCGGTCTTGCCATGGAATCTGCGGTGAGGCATTCCTTTCTGAATGCTCGGTTCACAAACAATATGAACCTTTTGACCAATCTCAAACTTCTGGATAACCAGGGTTACCGGGAGAACACCACGTGATCTGAGATCTTTCTTAAATTTATACCGCGTCTTTTTTCTTGGTCCGTTATGAAGTGCCATGAGATTTCACCTGATCTATCCCTTCCACGTGGATTACATCGAGTTGTACTACGCGAGCAGGGGTTTTCAGGACCTCTGTCAAACTAGGCGTAGTCCGTCCCTGGTCACCGGATATCAGCTCTTTAATATACAGGCCGGATTCACCGGTGACCTCAAGTACGAAGTCTTTACCCTCTTTTCCTGTATATCTGATATCGAGAACGCCCCGTTCACGTACTTTATCTGCCCTCCGGTGGGCTACACGTATTGGCGTGCGCTGACGTATTATAGCCCCCGATAGTTGCTGTACTGCTGATTGAAGGGCGGTTTCCGGGACGGAACCGTCTATATCGACCAGAATCCTGTATTTTTTATGCCCCTTGTGGCTCTTTAAGGTTTCCACCTCAGACCGTGCACTCCATCTGATATCAGCAACTCCTACCCTGCCTTCATTGTAGGTATTTATAGCATTCTGGAGTTCTTCCGGGTTTGCATCCCTAATATGAGGATTGACTATCTCAAGCACAAAAGGTCTACCTGATCCTATCATCACAGCATCAATATCTTCTCTTCCGGCACCATGAAGGATAACTCGTTCAGCCTTAAATATCGGAAGAAGCGGTTTTCCTATGAGTTCTTCCACAGAATCCTGGTATTGTTTTCCAGTACCGGAACATGCCTCACACCCGGCGCCCTTACATGATCTGCATGTCCAGTGTGTCTGCGGAATTCCCCGCTCATATTTGAGATATCTTCCGTAGAGAAAGAGAGGACGGATTTGGACTTCAATGGTGTCTTCGCTGATATTGAGGACTGCAATTAGATCTGGATTTTTTGTATCTCCTACAAGGGTGGATTTTGCAGCAACACACTTCCCTACTTCGCGATTGATTTCTGATTTGAGCGGTTCAGGATCAGAGAGTCCGAGATCACTCCACACCATCTCCTCAGATTCACTCATAAGGGGAGGAACCTTCGATCCGATTACAAAGGTTTTTCCTTCAATTCCTGATAACGCTTCAATTACACGTTCTGCCCATGAATCGGTAGTCTTAAAAAAATCCCCACAAATCCAGCAGGGCTCCTTCTGTTCCATGTATGGCTGATTCAGGGACAAGGCAGCTGAAATCCGAATCCCTTTTCCTCTCATATCATTTGAGAGGCCAAAGGACCGCTTCGCTACCATCCGACCAAGACAATGGTCACAAATATCTCCATATTCTGTTACTTTCTGGTATAATTCAGTCAGTTCCATCCTGATCTCCTTCGGTCGATTTCGTTGAGGATAAGAACAATTGCATGATCTGCATGGACAATTGCCGGTCCGAGAGAATATTTCGGAAGATCCCTGATGCAACTCATCTCCTCCTCTGAAAAGTTCCGGTTGTCTGAGAGAAGGAATGCATCTGGCATATCTTCAGAGGCTATATTCCGGATATCTGTCCCCGATTCATCAAGAACAGCATAGTTTTTCTCTGTAAGCTGATCTGCCAGAACTCCTTTCCTGATTAAAAGGCCCGGACCTGCTTCCCGGAATGTTTTTCCAGTAGGAATCGCCAGCGTTTTTTTTATATACGAGGCAATGTTTCGCTCATCTGGTGACATGCTTCTGAGTGCTGATCCATCAAACCGGATAATTTTACCTGGATGTGGCGGACCTAGAAGCATGATATCACAGATGGTATCTTCCCGGATGCCGTGGGACAAAAAAAGTGATGATGCGATTGCCCGACAAAGGAGGTCCATTCGCCCTCCTCCCCCAGGCAGGTCATTTAACGAGAATGATGCATCGGTACTTGCGGTATGGCCAATGACGGTAAACGATGTCATCAGCCCATTTTCCCGAACTTCTTCATCAACCGCTGCATCCCCTTCTCTCCGCCTTTCAATCCTTTAAATGTCCGTTTCATCATCTTGTAATATTTGATAAGTTCACGGACTTCCTCAAGATTCGCACCTGCCCCTTGTGCAATCCGTTGGATACGTGAACCATTCAGAACTGTTGGATCATCAAGTTCCACAGATGTCATTGAGTCCATGATAACCCGGTATTTGCTCATCTTTGAAGCGGTTACATCAAGTGCTTCTGTCGGAAGATCCATTCCTCCAAGTGGCAGCATGGAAAGAACCTGTTTTAATGGGCCCATTTTATTTACTGCCTCAAGCTGGCGATACATATCCCGAAGAGTGAATTTTCCGGAAAGCATGGCATTGACGTCAATATCCTGTTCGTCAATAGACTCCTGAACACGTTCTGCGAGGGCTTTCAGATCACCCATACCAAGCAGCCGGGATATGTAACTATTTGGATCAAACCACTCAAGATCCTCGATGGTTTCTCCCTGACCAATGAAGACGATACCCGAGCCAGTCTCAGCAACTGCCGACATGGCACCACCACCTTTTGCTGTACCGTCCATCTTGGTGATGATGACACCATCAATGTTTACCGCTTCATGGAATCTACGTGCCTGCTCCCGTGCCTGCTGACCCAGAGCTGCATCTAATACAAGCCATCGGTGTGTTGCTTTTGTAATTTCATTTAGATCAATGATCTCTGTAATGAGTTCATCTTCAAGGGCATGACGCCCCTGAGTATCTACAATGATAACTTCTTCTTTGAGCTTTGCAAGTCCCTCTCTGACAATCTTCCTGGCATCATGCTCTTTTGGATCACCATAGCAGGGAACATTGACTTTGTCACAAAGTGTCTTGACCTGGGTATATGCACCAGGTCTGAAGGTATCAGCACAGATAACGGCAACCCGCATCCCTTTTCGTTTGAAGAACCTGGCTAGCTTGGCGGTTGTTGTTGTTTTACCTGATCCCTGAAGACCAGCCATCAGGATTACCTGTTTCCCCAGAGTTACTTCCACTTTTTTACCGACAAGGGCAACAAGTTCCTCATACACAATACGAAGAACATGTTCCCGTGCAGTAACTCCTTTAGGAGGCTGTTCATCAAGAGCCCGTTTTTTGATGGTCTGCGATAGTTGCATGACCTGCTTGACATTGACATCAGACTGCAGAAGAGCACGTTGGAGATCTTTTACCAGTTCTTCTACTGCAGTCCGGTCAATCACGGTTTTGCCGGCCAGTTTACGCAGGGCATCCTTCAGGTTTGATCCCAGGTTATCAAGCATTATGTATCACCAAGCAGGTCTTCTACGACAAGGCCCGGATTAAAGGCCATAACATCATCATATCCCTGTCCGGTACCGATGAAAAGGAGTGGCTTTCCAACAGCATGGGCTATGGAAATCGCTGCTCCGCCTTTTGGATCCATATCTACCTTTGTGAGCATGATGGCATCCATTCCCACAGATTTTGAAAATTCTTCAGCCCGGATGACTGCATCATTTCCGGCAACTGCTTCATCAACATATACAATGAGGTCTGGTTTGATGACTCTTCGGATTTTTGCCAGCTGGTTCATCAGGTTTGCCCGGTTATGAAACCGCCCTGCTGTGTCTCCGAGAACAACATCGATCTTATGTGCCCGGGCATACTCAACAGTATCAAACAGGACGGCTGTTGGATCAGATCCTTCCTGATGCTGGATTACCTTCACCCCAAGCCGTTCTCCATGAACATCTATCTGTTCGATCGCTCCTGCACGGAAGGTATCACCAGCGCCCAGAACAACTGAAAACCCGTTATTTTGTAAAAATCGGGTTACCTTTGCAATAGAGGTTGTTTTACCTGTTCCATTTACTCCGGTGAAGAGAATCTTTACGGGACGTTCATGTTCCCGGATAAATGCACAGATATCTACTCCCTCTCCCAACACGCCCAATAGGGCATCAGCGAGGGCATTTTTAACAATCGAATCAACAGAAGTTCCGATCTTCCGTTTTGATCCAGATAGATCCTTCTTTATTCTCGAGAGGATTTCTTCAGTAACAGAAAAGGCAACATCACTTTCAAGCAATCCCATCTCAAGCTCGTCAAGGATGTCACTGATGTCTTTTTCTGAGATTATGAATTCCCTGTCACGGACAAAGGAGACGATCTTTTCAGTAAATCCTGCCGGAGTTTTTTTCTCAGGTTCAAGAGCCGGACTCTTTTCTGGCACCGGTTCTGAATGAGGAAGTGCTTTTGATACAGGCTCCGGAGTATTCGAAGGTTCCGGTGCTGTTTCTTCAATAGTTTTTTCCAGTTTTTTTCTGGCAGAAAAGAGTTTTTCTTTGAGTGCTTTGAACATGTTCCGTCACCTGCTGCCAATACAAAAGAGCAGGAGTTTACTGGAGGGAACCTGCACCCTGTTGTTCAGCCTGCGCCTGTCTGTATAATTGTTCGAGACGTTTCTGGATATCTTTAACTTGTGCATCAATTTTTTGCAGGACTTCGGTTAGATTTTTGGCAGATGCTTCCATCTCCTTAATGCGATCCTGCAGGTATGATATTGCACCTGAGTTCGTTTTCTGAACAATGATATCAGAACCAATACTGACAAAAACTTCATCTGGCTGGACAATGTTTGCCCTGATATTCAGTCCGCCACCAATTGGCATGAATACCGGTGATTCCCCTGCTTCAGCGAGGGCATTGAGTGTCTCTATTGAAGCATTTGCCTCACGGATTCCTTCTTCCATAATTCCAAGCTGGCGGGAGTATACTTCGGCCTGCTGGGTATATTGATTCAGGTAATTCTGAAGAGACTGAACTTCCCGGGGGTCAACAGGGGCCACTGGTATCACTCTCCACTCACTTCAGAGATAGATTCAACTTTTATGTAAGGGCGGGCAAGGCGGTGCTTGCTGCCGATTATTGCATAAATCCGCTCTTCTGCCTGGGTGGCATTCGGTGCAGAAAGAACCTTTGTGTATGGTTTCCAGAAGTCACGCTTCTCCTGATAGGTTCCTTTTACTTCAAATTTCTTCTCTTCCATCTTTATTCCTCCTCAAAACCTAAAATATCTTCAATTCTGCCGAGTTCATATCCGCTTGTCCCGACTCCGGCCAGGTATCCGTGGCGGTTTGCAACAAGACCGGTTCCGACCATTGCATTCCCCATGGTAACAGTTCCTTTACCTACAGGCAGGTCACAGACTTCTTCCAGTATTTTTATCTCACCTGGAGTGCTTCGGGGACTGACAACAACACCCGCATTCGTTGCAACAGCTGCCATTCCTACGGTTTTTATCTCACCAAGGGTAAGGGGGATTACCGGGACTTTTAAAAACTCACTCAATGCTTCCATGAGTTCTTCTTCCATTTCCGGGTGAACTGCTGCAAAAGAATCATTTGCTAGAATGACATTTCCTGCAGCATTCATGCCCTCCTCAAGTAGCATCAGATCTCGGTATTCTGAAAGGATCTCGATCTCTTCATCGGATGCCATACCGGTGATGACCAGACCATGATTGTTACCAGCCAGCAAAGATCCGATAATCGGACTTTTCTGGATCGTCGTCCGGATAACATCAACCTTGAGAGCTTCCTGATACTGCTGAATGAGTTCCTCTGGTGCATCTGGTGGAACAACCGCGATATCGTCAAATACGCGGGTGAAAACGCCTATGTGGGGATCTCCGGCTATCGAGACAAAACGATCCATCTACTCCTCAGCCAGCTCAGCCTGAACATGCCCGTCTTCGAGCTTCATTGCCCGAACGCGGACCTTTGCAGGTGGCTTTTCTGTTCCCCTTGACCAGATCTTTTCATTAATATCCTGACCAAGGCGAACATCGTCACTTTTCATGTGGCGGCACAAGAATGCACGGATATCTTTCATTGCTTTTGCACTCCGGCGCCATCGTGGCACTCTCTTTACTCCCCCAAGGGGAATTACATACATCTGTTCCTGAAGTTTCTCAACCATGGATAATCACACCTTCAGGGTGCTCCGCCGCCAGCTGTGACGCTGTGGGTGGGCCATTACTGCTCTGGCTGTCTTTACCATAACCCACTGGGGAACTCTGCGGTTCTGAGTGGTCTTTTTAGATAACCGAATCTTTCGGCACTTTGTCAGTTTGCTCATGATACACCTATGAATTGTTCTTTCTGCCGGTAATGAGGGATTGCTGATGGGCAGGCGGGAAGTATTGAGCGGGAGAAAGACCTCTTTTTATGAGTTCTTCACGGATCCCAGTTTCATAATCCCCGTTTTTGATCTCTCCTGTTTCTCCATATGATACCGTGAGATACCGGGAAACAAGTCTCTCTACCTCACGTTTTGGAAATCCGATAAGAGGCCTGATATAGGAACATCCATATCGATCTCCGATACTTCGGATTTCATCATCGGAAAGCAGGGGTACCCGATCACCAAACCGCGTCCCATCAGCTACCACATCATATAATCCACAAAGTTCCCGGATTGCTTCACGATGAACCTTCTGGATTCCATTATTTGGAAAACCTTCCTGTACAATGAGGTCAACAATTTCATGCAGGAAATCTTCTCCAAATGTATGCACATGATGAGGAAACCCAAGTGACGCAGCAGCCTCCTTTACGTTTGTGATACTGGCATTCTGGCTTAAGAGAAAGGTATTCAGTTCGACCTCATACCAGGTGGAGAGGAGAATGGCAGCAATAGAGCTGTCCTTTCCACCTGAAAAGAGGACGCCGGCCTTCATCCCTTCCGCCTGATATTGAATTCCCGTTTTGCCGGGGTCACCTGCTGGAGGATGACCTTCAATTGTTCATCTGTTATTTTTGCCTTGATTCTGCCGCTTTGTGCGAGCATTACCAGTTGTTGCTCAACAGCCCGTGCAAAATCAGGCTTGGTGAGTTTGATGGTATTGAGTCGCTCCCTGGCTTCCGGCTCAAGAATCTGCATGAGTGCCATCTGCATCTGCGCATCATACTGCTGTTGACGGTCAATCTCCTGCTGTTGTACTGCAGCCTGTTGCTGCATTTCTGCCATTTTTCTTCGACGGATTTCTGCCAGCTCGTCTTCTCCCATCTTTTTCACCAACACCAATCACTGGTTTTCTTTACTGACTGTATAGGCTATTCCATCCAGGAATGAAGTTCCTGCTGGAGTAATGACTCTACCGTTCTTCTGTTTTGCAACAAATCCAGCTGCTTCAAGCTGCTGAAGTGATTTACGCAGGATAGAGCCACTTCCTTTTACAGACTTGCCCGGTTTTGATCCACGGTTTTTCTTACCGCCATAAACCGAGCGCATTCTCTCAACACCGACCGGTCCATCAACATATACACGCCTGAGAACAGCTGCTGCTCTGGTGTACCACCATTCCGGATCTTCCGGAGGCATCTCACGGTGTGTTCCGGTCTTTACAAATGGTGCCCATTCAGGCGCGGTTATTTCGGCTTTTTCCTTCAGTTCCGTTGCCGCTTTTGCGATGAGCTTGTCAGCCGGAACATCATATACAGTAGTCATCGATAGTCCACACTCTCAATACGGATAGTAGTCTCTACTTATACGCGTGTAGTATTCATATATATTTCGAGGTTCCGATTATCGGAACATCTGAGGATCTCCAAGGACCATGGTTCTTCCACGGACCTGAAGGAGTTTTGTTTTGCTTTCTGTCGCAACAGATATTGGATCGACATCAACTGATGCAAGCCACTTTACCTTGATTACTTTTCTGACTTTTACTTGTCCCTTGATCTCATCAATTATTGTGTCGGTTATTCCCTGTTTTCCAACCCATATAGTCGGTTTCAGATCATGAAATGCGGGATTCGCTTGCTTTTTCTTTTCCATTGATATTTTTGCTCCTGCTTATTGGAAATCTGCGGTGCCATCCACAGGAGAGGCAGGTTATAATGACCCGCCCCCGATATATTCGAACTGTTCCAGTCCTCCCGGGAACCAGATATGAATTGCACTTTCTGCAATATCTTCTCCTTAGTTCAGGAGGAATCCGTATCCGTTCCTTCATGGCAATCAGACGGGCTTGTCTGACACAGTGATGACTATATTCCGGATCCCACTGAAAGAAAGATTCAGCCTGGGAAAACAAGATCAAGATCCGTTCCATAGCTATATGCTTTCTATCAGAACGCGGATATCTTCGACTCATATTTCAAGGCAATATTCTAACTCTACGCCCTTCAATTCTCAATCTGTGCTCGAAAAAGAGCCTGACTGCATCTGGGTACGCCTGGTGCTCTTCAATCAGGATTCGGGAAGAAAGACTCTCTTCATCATCATCATCCAGGACCGGGACTGTTCGCTGGATAATTACCGGCCCTGCGTCCATATCCCTGGTTACAAAATGGACCGTGCATCCGGCTACTTTTGTCCCATAATCAAGTGCCTGCTGTTGTGCATGAAGTCCCGCAAAAGCAGGAAGGAGAGAAGGATGGATATTTATCATCTTTCCGTGGTATGTATCAACAATCCTGTCGCCTAACAGACGCATATAACCGGCCAGGATAATGAGATCCGGATTATACCGCGCAATTACTTCCATCAAAGCCTCTTCATATCGGATTTTATCTGAAAATGATTTATAAGAGACGACTTCATGTGGAATTCCTGCTTTATTTGCTCGTGTGATAGCGTACGCATCCGGATTATCGGTGATGAGACAGACACATCGTGCATGAATGGATCCTTCCTTCACCCGGTCAATGATAGCCTGAAAATTTGATCCTCTTCCTGATGCCAGGACAACGAAGGTTCCCTGCTTCATCCCTCTTTCTCCTGTTCTTCATTTGTGAGAAGAGGTGGAATACGGATTAATTTTAAACGATTGATTCTTTTTCCGGTCATCTGTATTACCACCAGTCGGACTCCTTCTTCAGGTAATTCGCATACATCGCCAATCCGGGGAATATTTCCCAGCCGTTCGATAAATAGTCCTGCTATCGTTTCATAGGTTTCACTCATCGGCAGGAAAAGGTTGAGTTCCTTATTGAGATCCTCAACCCACATCCTGGCATCGACCGAATACACATCATCTGCAACTCTGACTAGTTCATGTTCTTCGGTATCAAATTCGTCAAGAATGTCTCCGACCAGTTCTTCAAGTATGTCCTCAACCGTAATAATTCCAACAAAGCTCCCATACTCATCTAAAACGATGGCCATATGGGTTTTTTTGACACGTAATTCCCGCAGCAGGTCATCAATATTCTTTGTCTCCGGGACAAAAAGGGGTTCAGATAGCAAATCGACAATAGATCGTCCTTCCTGTTTTTCAAGCATTGAAAAAATTGCATCCTTGACATTGAGCACTCCCCGGATTGTATCGATATTTTCATGCCAAACCGGCAAGCGGGAGAAACCGGTTGTTTTGAAGATGTCCAATGCCTCATCTGAACTTGCAGTATCTTCAATCATGACAACATCAATCCTGGGTGTCATAACTTCGCGCACACGGGTGTCAGCAAATTCAAAAACCGAGTGCAACATCTCCTGCTCGTCTTTTTCTATTGTTCCTTCTTCCTGTCCAACATCAATCCATTCCTTGATCTCTTCTTCAGTGATCATATGATGAGCAAAAGCTCCTGCCCCGGTCATCTTTCCGGCCAGAGCATTAAATATGTAAATCACCGGTGAGAAGAATCGTGAAAGAAGAAGAATAAATGGAGAGAGACGTAAAGCCAGCTTGGTAGCATTTCTTGTCGCATACATTTTCGGCCATATCTCTCCAAAGATAAGCAGTAATATCACAACGACAATTGTAGCTACTGATACGGCAAGCCCTGTTTCACCAAAAAATCCAATTGATACAGCTGTTGCAACAGATGCCGCAAGAATATTTACAATGTTATTGCCGATAAGAATGGTGATCAGAAATCGATCCGGACTTTTTTTCAGGGTTGCTAGGGCTTCTGATCCTTGTTCTTTTTCATTGACAAGGGTTCTGACCTTTGCCCTGGTTATTGAGAATAATGCAACTTCTGAGCCGGAAAAAAATCCGGACAGAATGAGGCAAAACAAGAAAATAATTAAGTATAGGTAGTATTCTATCATTCACCAATCACGCCGGAATACGGCATAGACTAATTGATTTTCCACAGGTGCCATGGCATTCATGAACCTCTGTCTTACTGTTCTTACATGATATTGTTAACAAAAAGAAAAAGATACCTCTAAAACAATGTTGGAAAAATCCTCGCCATAAGTGAGATACTTGAGTCCTCTCTCGTCTGCCCATCCGCAATATAAATTCTGAATATAGGGCTATTTTTAATAAAATTGCATTTCATCCAGATTTTGATGGGTGCGTGTCTTATGAGAGGGATATTATCTCATAGATTTTTTCAGCCATGCAATCTCCTGAGCCATAAATGTAATTTTATCTGAATATGATAATTCTCTTGGTAAAACCAGGTCATTAATTTCAAGAGTTACCTGGCCGTTATACCCATTTTCTTTAATTTTCGACAAAAATGTGCTGACTTTCGTATCTCCTGATACAGGTCCGTGTAATTTTCCATTTTTTCCTCCGGAAAGGTGAATATTTACCAATTCAGGTTCTCCAATCTCTACAAATGATCTAACAATATCAGGTCCGCTGTCCATAGCATGGGCAAAATCAAATGTAAAACAGAGCCAGGATCGTTCGTCCAGGAGCTTCATGATTTCATCCGGAGCAGTCAAAAGTGCATTTACCGCTGGTTCCATATTTTCTATGGCTACTTTAACTGACAGATCGTCAACAATTTCTTCCAAACAATCAAGCATATGCCCTAGTCTTTGATAATCAGTAATACTGGGAGGTCGTTTTGCAGTTCTCCTTCCTGGATGAATCGTGCAGATAGATGCTCCTATTTGTTCTGCAAGATAAATTGACCGGATAATCCATTGAATAGAAACTTCTCGGACGTCAGGGTTTATTGAGCATGGATTCAGGTCAAGAACCGGTGCATGAACTGATAGCGGGATCTTTGTAGGATACATGGCAATCCACTTTTTTAGGCTCTCAATGTTTAACCCATTCAACCAGAAATCCGGAGTTTCTAACCAGAATTCAAGGGTGTCAGATCCACAGAGTCCGGGTGCCTGAAAAATATCTTCCATTGACGCGTCATGGAAGAACATACTTGAGAACGAAATGTCCATTACCAGAGATTATCTATCCGGATGAAGATAATCGATCAGGCGATCATGGATCAGGTAACACTTGACCAATGGAACAAATCCAGCGGACCACGATCACTCCGGGTCTCTGAAGTGTCAAAAATTATCACCAGACTCCTGGATCACAAAGATCTTCAGGATATCTGGATATCTGGAGAGATTACCAATTTTAAAAAACACAGTTCTGGTCATTTGTATTTTTCTCTCTCTGAGCAGGTATCTGGAAAGGAATCTGTAATATCCTGTGCTATTTGGAAGAATGCGGCACGATATCTTGATTTTACTCCAAAAGACGGTATGGAAGTTTCTGCGTATGGCTCAGTTACGCATTATGAACCTGGTGGCAGATACTCTTTTCAAATATCTCAGATGAGACCTTCCGGGGCTGGAGAACGAGCGTTATTAATTGAGCAATGGCGCAGGGAAATGGCAGGGAAAGGGTGGTTTAGTCAGGAACGGAAAAGACAACCTCCAAAATATCCAGTTAGAATTGGTGTCGTGACATCATCAACCGGCGCGGTAATCCATGACATCAGGAACGTTATATCTGGAAGGTTTTCTGCAGAAATAATCCTCTCTCCTGCGATGGTCCAAGGGTGCTCTGCCCATGAAGACATTGCACAAGCCATAAAAAGAGTTCAGAATATGGTAGATGTTCTGATAGTTGGTCGTGGTGGCGGGAGTTATGAGGATCTCTTTCCTTTTAATCATCCCTGTGTTGTTGAAGCGATAGTCTCCTGTCCTGTTCCGGTTATCGCAGCCATTGGGCATGAAGTAGACATCACTCTTGCTGATCTTGCTGCTGATGTAAGCGCATCAACTCCATCTCATGCAGCAGAACAATGTGTACCGGATAGGCAGGGGGAACTTGAAAACCTTCACCATCTGAAGAAAAGGATGTTTTTGCAAATCCTGAATCGATATGAATCGGCGCAGGATGATATAAATAGTGTCAGGGATCGTATCTCATCAGCCCGTCTTTTCAGAGAAATCGGATTAAAACGCGAATCCCTTGTGGAAATAACCGATCGACTGATTCGTGGGGCACTTGTATCGAAAAGTCATGCATACACACATCTTGTTGAACTTCGGGGCAGACTTGATGGCAAACACCCAGCCACATTTCTAAAACGTGAACTTCCAGAGCAACGGGCATTTCTGGCTGAGCTATCTGAACGACTCTCATCTGGAGTGACTGTAAGGACTCAAAAAGAAAAAGCAGAATTAGAATTATTGTCTGCTCTTCTTTCAGCACGGGGACCTGAAGCACTATTCAGGCAAGGATTCTGTCTGGTCCAGGCTGGAGAAAAGGTGGTCCGTTCATGTTCCGATCTCTCTCCTGGTGACTTAGTCCGGATGCGATTTGTTGATGGAACAGCGGATGCAAGCATTATGCAGGTGAATCATGACAAAAAAGTATGAAGAACTTATTAGTGAACTAAGAGAGATAGTAAAAAAAATTGAGGATAACAATACCAGTCTTGATGAAATGATCACTCTGTATGAACAGGGAACTATCCTTGTCAGGCAGTGTGAGGATCGTTTGACCGAAATTGAAGTAAAAATTACGGAACTTGGGAGAGAATCATGAAGCCGGTTACCAGTGTTATATGTATATCTGTTCTGATTGTTGGCTTTCTCCTCTGTGCTGGTTGTGCCAGTTACACAACCCCGGAGATAAACATTGTTCCTACAATTACGCAGGTAAATGCATCTCCTGATACCTTTACCCTGACATATGATGTGATACTTGATATTACAAATACCGGGTCTAATAATGCATATGATGTTGCCGTTATGGTCCTTGTAAGTACACCAACAGACCTTCCGGAATATCGTTTTATCCATGAGAATATTGAGGTAGGTACAATAGAAAAAAAACAGTCGACGTCTGTAAAAACTCAACTGGCTCTTCAGATGACGCCTGATAATTACTCGTTATTGTCCAGAGGAGAACGAAAGGCAGAAGTGGAGGCAAAGATTACCAGTATGAGTTCAAACATTATGGGATAATCTGATTATCCTTGCATACATTTTATATTCATAGAGTTTGTATCTTTCATCGTGATATCACAAGGCCGGGCAATAATTCTTGTAGATCTCATTTTTGCAGGCATCTCATTAGTTTGTGGGACAATAGCCTGTACTTCATTGGTCAATTACATCGTTGATTCGATTCGGACTGGTGCTCCTGCTTCATTAACCATCCCATGGATTATCGCAACGTTGATTCTGCTTGGAATTACTATCTATTCCTTCCGGAAGATTGAATCTACTCCTATCCGGATGCTGGTAATAATTCTTGTTTTTGTTCCGCAGATTGTGTATCTGCTTATGGACCAGACGATTCCCTTCCCTGATGTCTGGTTTATGAAATAATGAAAAAAGGATTATAGCCCCATCACGGTGCTACCTGTTTTTGAGTCTGTCGCTGAAAATGTCAGAGTATTACTGGTGGATGCCATGTACTTCTCATCGCCTTCAAACACTGCCCGCACCGGAACAACTCCGCCTTCCCATGTGCTAATGGTTCCTGAGAAACGCCCGTCACCATCTGTTGTCGTATCAAGGAGCGGGAGGAAATCAGTGCCATAATCTGGTACTTCGATGGTAATCGACGCTCGTGGTACCCCTTTTCCTGATGAATCTACAAGTCTTCCTGATACCTGGACACTCGTTCCAACAGTGGGACGCAGGTTATCAGCAGAAATGGTCAGGCTGGTGATGACCGGAAGTGATGAATCCTGGGGCTGTGTTGTCGGTTTTGAAACTGGAGTGGTCTGTGATGCCGGTACTGATGACTCTGCCGGAACATATCCGCTCAACCCGGTGGTCTGAATGATCTCTGACTTTGCTGTTGTTCCACTTACTGTAGCCACAGCCTGGAAATATGGAACTGTGTTCAGATCATCCGGAACTGCCCATACAAAGACTCCGTTCTCTTGTGCTTTAATTGTCACAATATCGTGGAATGGATCATCTACTTTCAGTTTTCCCGTAATAGTCACATCGGCATTATAGTTTCTGCCACCAACATATCCGGCGAGAATTGCAGGTTGTCCAGCTTCGGATCCATGTGGGTAATATGCGAGTTTTACCCAGGAATCACTTGAGACTTTCTTCGGCACTTCACTTGTTGGTTCTGGTGTCCAGTCTACTTCGACTGTTGGAAAAAGTCCTATTCCAGCAACAGATGATAGTTCAATATCCCAACCCTCATACGGATTCCAGTAATGTGTCTCAGGAAAATCTGCACACACCATTGGGATCATACTAAGCACCAGCCCCATAAGGAAAATGCCATACAGAATTATCCTGTATATTGCAGGCTTGTTACACCCATCTGATTTCATACCATAGGGATGTACCATATGAAAAGAAAGAGTTGCTGAGAAGACACATGTGTATTATCTTCCAAGGGTGCTATGGGCCCGGGCAAGGTGCTGTGCCGCTAAAGCACCAAGTAATGACAGTTCTCCGGCAAGTACCCCGGATGCTATGATCTCTGCCAGTTTTTTAGCATTGGATCCTGGTGGAGTTCCACTTCCTAAAACATCAAGCATCCTGAGGCTCTCTGCCTGTGTATCTATGCCGGTTCCACCCCCTACTGTCCCAACCGGGAGAGCGGGAAGAGTAACTGAAACGTATACACCATCTGGTGCTGAATCAACTGTTGTGATACATAGTGACCCCTCAACAACATGAGCAGGATCCTGCCCACACGCAATAAACATAGCAGCAATGATATTCGCTGCATGAGCATTGAATCCCAGAGAGCCAGCCCGTGCAGAGCCTACCAGATTTTTTCGTGCATTGACTTCAAGAAGGGATGAAGCGGTTGTTTTCAGAACGCGTTCTATCAACTCATTTGTCAGCAGTATTCCGGCTGATACTGTCTTTCCTCTTCCCATCACAGCGTTTATTGATGCGGGTTTTTTATCCGTGCACCAGTTTCCTGAGAGTGCGATCAGTCGTGCTCCGGTCTTCTGACTGATAAGATCCGCTGCTTTTGCTGATGCAATGGTAACCATATTCATCCCCATAGCATCGCCGGTAAAGAATGCCATCCTGACAAATACTGATGTCCCACCCGTTGTTACATCAATGGAGGTCAGTTTTCCAAACCTGGTGGTTGCTTCTGCTTCTGCTCTGATCTCATCCTGGTGGTTCATGACCCAGTCGCATATTGTTTTTGCATGGATTATGCTGTCTGCTGCAAAGACAGGGGCACGAGTCATACCATCTTTTAAAATTCTGACCTCAGTTCCTCCGGCTGCTGATATGAGGCTGCATCCCCGGTTTACTGATGCAATAAGGGCCCCTTCTGTTGTTGCCAGCGGGAGGTAATAGGATCCTTCTGCATATTCTCCGTGAATCGTGATCGGTCCAGCAACTCCAACAGGAACCTGGATAGTCCCGATCATATTCTCGCAGTTTTTCTTTACAACTGCATCAAGACTGATTGAGAGGTCACCAATGTGCTCGAGCTTTGTATTGGTCTCTTCCTCGATAAACCGGCGACGAATTGCAACGGCCTTATCTGGTGGCAATTCCTTTTCAAGTGCATATAATTTCAGTGATCCATCACGCAATCTGCGGAGGTACTCATCCATACATATCTGTTATACCGGCCCGGCCATAACACATGAGGGATGCAGACGAAACGCTGGTGTCTGAAAGTACACCGGTCAGAAGGTGAGCAGGTAAGAAAAAACCTTATCGAGAAAGGTCTGCTTGACCGGCTCTATAAAATCAGATCTGAGGGTGATTTTCTCCTTATCCCGGTAATCCAGAACATCGATGGGGCAATATGTGAGGAACTTACCCCTATTCCAATTCAGAAAGAGCTCCCCCGGTTTGAACAGGTTGGAGGAATTGCCATCATGCAGGATGATGATCCTACCGGTGCTGGAGAAATCCTTGCATCAAAAGCAACATATCACACGGTTCTCTATGCCGAAAGTGCAGTTAATGGACCGTTCAGAACAAAAAAATACAAATTATTGGCAGGGATGGACACGACCGCAACAGATTATACTGAATATGGCCATCGCTTCTCAATTGATCTCTCTCTTGCATACTTTTCTGCCCGACTTTCCGGAGAAAGGCAGCGCATTCTACATCAGATGCATCCGGGAGAACGGGTAATCGATATGTTTGCAGGAGTAGGTCCGTTTGCAATCACCCTCGCAAAAAAAGCATCCGTTATATATGCTGGTGATATGAATCCCGAAGCGGTCATTCTTATGGTCAAAAATTGCTCCCGTAATCGTGTAACTAACATCGTTCCAATTCTCGCTGATGCCGTTCATCTTCCAGATATGATTCCTGGACTGGCGGATCGGATCATCATGAATCTTCCACTCCACGCAGTTGCATTTCTTGATGCAGCGTTTAAACTAATACGACCAGGAGGAATGATTCACCTGTATGCTCTGGTCAGTAGGGAGGATGAGTACCTTGATATGCTCAAATCCTTTCCTACCCAAAAAATTGATTATAAGTTTGTGAGATCCTATTCACCTGACCGGTTCCATGTCGTGTATGATATAGTGGCAGGGGATCAGGATTTTTCAATTATTGAGTAAACCAGATTTTCCAGAATCTCATCAGCAGAAATGACACTCCATAGGAATTCCAAGAATTATCAGACGGGGCAGGCTGGTATCTGTCTCTTGGCTGATATTATTGTAATAAGCCTCAACTGATGAATTTTTCTTGTACCGGTCAGTTGAATTGACCGTAATATTCGTTTCTTCAGATGTTATCGGGCTTGCAGCAGTAAAGGTAAAAATTACCGGTGAAGTGTTGGCTTGAGGGAGAGAATTCGTCACTCTGTCATCTGCAGATGTTGTCACTATTAGAATCAGGATAATTAGAATACCAATTCCCAGACAAGCCACCCTATCCATGCTCATCATGTTCGTGAAAAAAAGAGATAGTTTTTCTCACCTAATTATTTCGGCGGTGGAACAGGAACCCTACTGCACATAATCCCCCGATAATGGCGAGAAGTGGTACAGGTGCCCGTGTTTGTGTTGGAAGGGGTGTTTGTGTCGGTTCTTTTGTGGGTTGCGCAATTGGCACCATTTCAATTATCATATCGGTTGTATTTCCTCCGGTTATGGTTACCGGCCGGGTTGCGTCAGAATAGTCATTCATCCGAACTATCAGAATATGTTGACCTGGCTGGACTGATGGAAGAGTCAGGGGTGTAATACCCTTAAACAGATTATCCAGGAATACATAGGCTCCTGATGGATTTGAGTTTACTACAAGGGTTCCGTTCTTTGTGGCCGGGTTTGGGGATGACTGAAGGGCAACCTGAACCGTACTGGTTTGTCCTCCATTCACAGATACGGTTCCCTGATAGTCCTGATTTTGTGGATGTGATATCCGAATGGTATATATCCCCGGATTTAAACCCGGAATATCCAGGTATCCGGTAGATGGTGTTTTTCCTTTGTAATCATTGTTCAGGAACACCTCAGAAGACCCCGGAGTGCTTGCTACCTGGACAGATCCATATGATGGCCCATGTGGCTCAAGCTGAGCGGTTATCTGGTTTTGTTGACCGGCATAGAGGGTGACCCCGGAGCTAAAGGTATTATAACCGGCATATTTGAGAACCAGGGTGTGTGCTCCGGCAGAAGCTGATAATGTATATGGTGTCTGTCCATAATACACACCATCAAGGAAGATGTCAGCTCCTGAAGGTGTACTTGTAACGTATAATGTTCCAAATCTGTCAACAGGTGATAATGAAGCACTTACCTGTGCCTCTGTTCCGGTATTGACTCTTACCTGCGTTGTATATGGCTGGTATCCATCTTTGGTAACCTTGATTGTATGACTTCCTGGCAACAGATTATCAAAGGTACATGGAGTGAGATCCTGGTTACCGCCATCAAGGATTGCTACACTTCTGGTAGGATTTGATTGCACCCGGATACTCCCATATTGCGCCATTGGAACAAGAGTCGCAGTTATCGGAATTGTTTGGTCTGGTCCGGGATTTTGAGAAAGGGCAGAGGTCCAGTCGTAATATCCGCTCATTCTGATAAGAATCTGATGAGATGGTGTTCCGGTTGAGTATACTTTTACTAAGGCTGGTGCTGATCCCTGGTATACTCCATCAAAGGTAACTTCTGCTGCTGTTGGGTTTGATTCGATGTATACCCATCCATAATCCGGCCCGATGATGGTAGGAGTAGGGGATGGTGTTGGTGACTCGGTAGGAGTAACGGTGGGAGTAAAAGTAGGAGTCACTGTCGGTTCCATGCTGACAAGGTGGGCATTAATCGGAATAGTCTGACCGGGTGCAGGATTTTCAGAAAGAGATGTACTCCAATCCTGGTACCCATCCATAGAGATGTAAATCTGGTGAAATGGCGAGGCAGTTGATAGTACCTGAACCATAACCGGGCTTTGTCCTTGTGCATCACCGTCAAAGGTGACCCATGCTCCGGATGGAATAGTGTTTATTGATATCCACCCATATTGGTCTCCTATCGTTGGTTCAATCGTGATGGTTGGTAATTCTGTTGGAAAATCGGTAGGATAGACGGTTGGATAATCCGGATCTTCACCTTCGGGAATGAGCGGTCCATCAAACCCTATAGGTACCGCATTATTCACATTCTGTTCTGCAGGCACTGAATTGCAATAAACAATCAATATCAGGATGACTGTTATCAAAACCCTGGAAAGTGACATATGAATGAGTTGGAGTAAAGGGCAATATATCTAATGATGCAATATTCTGAAGAACACTCTATAAAAGAACTATTGACTTCTCAATCATTCTGATTTTGTTTCCTCTGAAAGGGGGTGTAAATGAATCAGTGTCATACGTATATTGATAATTCACGGCGTGAAATATGTAATCACTGGAGTAAGACATGGAAAAACTTCCGTGCGAAACAATTGTGTGGGACTCACTGCCTGCAATCCGGGCTGCTATTGCGGTTGAGATGGTACGGATCGGGCTTTCCCAGAAAATGGTAGCATCGATTCTGAATATGGCACCATCAGCAGTTTCTCAGTATTTATCAGGAAAACGTGGGTATCGTATTGTTTTTTCTGATGAAGTTACATCGGCTATCGCTTCACTTGCTGCAGATCTCGTTTCGGGTCAGATTAGTGATCCAAGAGAAAGAATTTGCAAAATCTGCGTTCTTATTCGTGGAGGAGATTCGGTTTGTTCTGCCTGTACAACTCCGGATAGTCATACACCCACCATATGCAGGCAGGATTAATGTTCCCTGATAACGATGCATACTCCACTCACAATCCCTCCCTGAATAGATACCCGGGAGGTTGAAATAAACACTCTTTTTTTTCTTCCTCCCCTGGCCCGGATAATTGCTTTCAGATCCCGGATTTCATCACCAGTACAGGTTTCCTGGACAAGATCCCGACCGGCATTCAGTTCAGGAGTGATAATGGAAAGGGCAGTACTACCAATGAGTTCATCCCGTGGGTACCCGGTCATCAATTCAGCACCACGATTCCAGGATAGAACTTTCCCGGCAGGTGTTGTCGTAATTACCGCTTCATGAAGCATATCCATAAGTGATGCCAGCAGGACTGGAGCTGATCCGCCTTCCTGGAATCCGGTGATATCCCGGGAAAATCCGATAATTTCTCTTATCTCCCCACCGTTATCAGATATTGGAAATAACCGCTCATCAAACCATCTGACGGTATCCCTCTCTTGTAACGGGAAGATTATCCTGTATGGTTCCCCTTTTGTGTGAACATACCCAGCAGCATCTGATATAAGATGTCTTGCATGTGTGTCACAGAAATTGAGTCTGTTCTCGCCTATCATGCTCTGTGGATCCCGATGATGAGCAACTCCGTACCGGGGATTGACATAGGTAAACATCAGTTCTGGTGTCATGACAAAGATACGCTCATCAGTCTCATCTGCAAGTGCGTGAAACAGTTTATAATATCTGTTTTTACTCTCTTCAGCCTCTTTCCAATCATTTACATCTTCGATAACAAGAAAATGGCCTTTTGTTCCATCGTACATGACGACATCAGCAACAGTAAGCCAGATGAGTCTTTTTCGTTCTGATCTGATTAATTCCACATCAGATGCAAACACCATCGGTCGATCAGAAGAAATTATCCACGTCCTGATATCCTGTTTTAATCCCTGGATCGTGAGTAGATCAAGAACATTTCTCCCGGCCAGCTGGTTGAGTTCCATCTCCAGGAAATCTGCAGCACTCAGGTTTGCATTCCTGATTACGTAGGAGTCATCGGTCTGGATAACAGCTGAAGAGATGTAGTTTAGAAGAGTTGTTATGGGGATTCTTTTAGAAAGGGAGAATATTTTTGCTTTTCCTACAGATCGGACATCAACTATACCAGAGAGAAACATCATCTCAATATACTTGCTGATGGTGTTTCGTGACATGGACAAACCGGCAGATATCTCTGATATTGTTAAACCACCTCGATTCTCTCGTAAATGCTCTGTTATCCGGGAGATGTAATAGTGGGTATTGTCCATCGGTGGAAAGAGATTGTCGGTGTCATTATATAATTGTGGCGATCCCTTGACTCAAGATATATGTAGTGAAAAAAGACATCTTTCATCATGTCACTCCCGAACCGGCTGGTACATGAACACAGCTTGTATCTTCGCCAGCATGCATATAATCCGGTGGACTGGTATCCCTGGGGAGAAGAAGCATTTAAAATCGCTCGGGAGCAGGATAAACCTGTTTTTCTCTCAATTGGATATGCAGCATGTCATTGGTGTCATGTGATGGAACATACATGTTTTGAGGATGAATCTGTTGCACATCTTCTAAATGCTCATTTTATCTCAATCAAAGTAGATAGAGAAGAACACCCGGACATAGATGCCATTTATATGAATGTCTGTCAGGCCATGACTGGCTCTGGTGGCTGGCCGCTCAGTCTCTTTTTAACTCCTGATAAACGTCCCTTTTATGCAGCTACCTATATCCCTCGAGACAGTAGTCCGGGAATGCCTGGGATGCTTGACATTCTTCCTTATCTTGCGGATGTCTGGAAGACAAGAAAAGGAGAAGTTCATGCAATCGCTGACCAGATTATTACAGCAATTCTTAAACACAATGAGAGAAATCAACCCGGCAACATTCAGGATATTGTAGAAAATGCCGCAAAAAACCTTATCAATCGGTATGATCCGGTTCATGGAGGTTTTTCACGTGCCCCTAAGTTTCCTTCAGTCTCTACCCTTATGTTTCTGTTTCGGTATTCCTGGTACCAGAATGAATCAAATATACTCTCAATGGTTGTAAAAACCCTTGATCAGATTGCATATGGCGGGATCCGGGATCATCTGGACGGTGGTTTTCACCGGTATGCAACAGATAATGCATGGAAACTTCCTCATTTTGAAAAAATGCTCTATGATCAGGCGATGGCCGTTCTTGTGTACACTGAAGCATGGCAGGTAACAGGTTCTCTTAGTTATAAACACATTGCAATATCTGCCCTTGAATATATGATGCATTCATTACAGGAAAAAGAGGGTGGGTTTTATTCTTCTGAAGATGCGGACAGCCCTGGTGGGGAGGGGGCATATTATCTCTGGACCTATGATGAAATATCCCATTTGTGTGGATCAGATGCAGAAATAGTATGCCAGCTATTTCACCTCTCTAAAAATGGTAATGTATCTGGTGTGCATGGAATGAAACCTGGAGACAATGTGCTCTATCCGCAGGAGAATCCTATTGAAAAATTAAAAAGTTTGGGAATTTCTGATCCCCAGGAGTACTATCAAAAAATTATTCACACCCTTCGGACTGCCCGGGCAAACCGCGAGAAACCAGCAACGGATGATAAAATTCTTACCGATTGGAATAGTATGGCCGTCTGGGCTTTGGCATATGCCGGATCAGTCTTTCAAATTGACCGGTACATCATGCAGGCTATCAATACTGCTGATTTTTTGTTTTCTACCATGGTCCGTTCTGATGGCACGGTTCTTCATCGCTGGCATGATGGGGATGTAGGAATTGCTGGGACAAGCAGTGATTATCTCTCCTTGTCATGGTCTTGTATGGTACTGTATCAGGTTACCGGAGATGAGAAATGGTTTATCCGGTCACAGGATTTGGAAAAGGAAGCTTCAATGAGGTTTTACGATCATCAGAATGGCGGGTATTTTCAGACAGAAAGCCTGGTTGATCTGCCCGTGCGGCTGAAAGATCATACTGACGGTCCGGTCCCCAGCGTGAATGGGATAGCGTACCTTCTCCTCCGATCTCTTGGAGAAATCACGGGAGATGAGGAATATATAAAAAAATCCCAGGATATTGAGCGATATTATGCTAAGTCTGAAGAGTGGGTAGCATATTCTTCTCCTTCATTTCTCATGGGACTTTGTGAAAACAAACATAGGGGAAGAGCGGTACTCATGGGAGATCCAAAAAATCCTGAATACTCAAAGATGTGGTCAGAACTATGGTCCTGTTTTTGTCCGGGGTTCATAAGAATCCCAGTTAGAGGAAATAAATCATCAATTATTAAAAATATCCTCGGTTCAGATGTTTTGGACAGTATTCCAAAAGTCCTCATCTGCGCAAGAAACCAGTGCTACCCTCCAGTCACATCTGTAGAAAAGTTGCAGGAGTTTTTAAGGAAATCAGATGTTTTTAAGGGCGATGAGGTTTCGAACGCCACTGAGTCTCCAGACAAGTGAGCGCTCTTCAGTGCAGATTGATTCAGGTGGATCCTGTGGTGAATGACCAAGTGCAGCAAGTATATTATTTGAAAGGTTTTGTTCCTGTATGAGTCTTACAAACCGCTCCCTGATAAGTTTCTTTTCAATTGAATCATTCACTTCTTCAAGATAACCCTGAAGGGTTACAAACATGTAACAGGAGAGATCTTTGGTATATTTGTCAATCTCTACAGAGACATAGGGAGATTTTCTGAAATATTCAATCTTTTTACCATACTTAGTGGATAGGAAATAGATGTGTTTCCCATCAAATACATATAAAAATGGTGCAATATAAGGATATTTTTCCCCTGAAAAAGCGATTCGGGCCATGAACCGGCTATGAATTAATGCATCATACTCTTCTTTTTCCATGCGGGGGATCTTCACTATTTCCATGATACCTAAAACAACATTTACCTTACTGGTAATAAACTATGCAGACCTGAGTCTCCAATGGAAATAGTGTTCATCTGACAATTTTTCATGATTTAACATACCTATTGTTATTTGTTTTGAAAGGGAAACTACTTTATTGAATCAATCACATCCTGATTGGAATCTTTGAGATAGATGAGATGGAACATCCTATGATCCGATGTCACTGTATGGTTCAGGTAATCACAGTCTTTTGTATATGCTTTTTTTTTGTCTGTACCTGTATAGCAGCAGAAAGTATCCATGATGCAACGGTATGGATAAACAAAGGGAAAGACGCATTTCAGAATAAGGATTTTGTCAGCGCGATCGCTGCGTATGATCAGGCCCTTCTTCTTGATGAATTTTATACGGAAGGGTGGAAATTACGCGGTGATGCTCTGATGGAACTGAAACGGTACGCTGAAGCGGCAGAGTCTTATGATCGCGCCATCTCAATCGACAAAACAAATGCTGATCTGCTTGGAAAAAAGGGTCGTGCCATTTATGAACTTGGGAAATATCAGGATGCCCTTGATATATTCACACGTGCCGTATCGTTAAATCCGTATATTTTTCAAAACCAGGATGGATATGGGGACGTGCTGGCAGCTCTGAATCGGTTTACCGAAGCAGATTATGCATATACCAGTGCACTTAAAATCGATCCAAAGAGTAATGCCACCTGGAATAAGAAAGGGGAAGTCCTCGCAAAGATGTACCGGAATGAAGAGGCACTTGCTGCATTTAACCAGTCAATCCAGATATATCCTGAGTCAGCAGAAGTCTGGAATAATCTTGGTAGTGTCTATTTTTCTATGGGAAATATGGAAAAAGCTCTAAAGGCGTTTGAGCAGGCTATATCCCTGGATGAAAGTTATATTCCGCAAAAATATGGAGATACGCTCAGCCGGCTTGCAAAGGCCGGTCAGGATGATCAAATAATTTCATCTTCTACAAGCTCCTCTGATCCTGTTTCGCCCCTTATCTTTACTCTCCCGCCCGCCATATTTCTCTTAAACTATGTTATGATCGGGATAGGAATTCTAGCAATTCTCATGATTGGAATACTTGGGTTCATGAAGAGACGGACTCTGAAAAAAAGAGGGTTATAATTTTTGGATCATGAATACCTGGAGAGGATGGTCCTGATTATCTCTTCCCGGTTTATGACCTTTTTCTCTTTATTCTCTGGAAAAGAGGGCTTTATCGTTTTATAAAAAATTCCCAGCGGAATCGGACCGGGGTCAGAATAGTTCCATTGCTGGCCGGTCCTGCAGGCAACATCAAATTGTGACACATTTGCTTCAGATGTTTCGTAAACAAATTCATCATACTGTGGTGTCATGTTAAAAAATGAGGCACAGATCTGCAGAACGTCAATGTGAGCAAAACCCGGATGAAGTATTGCCTCCCGTATGATTCGTTTCAGAAGTGGGATTTTTCTTGAATATCCTCTGGCAACAAAGGTGGCGCCTGATCCAAGGAGCATCTCGATAATGTTTAAGGGATATTCGTGAATTCCTCCCGGAGTAGATTTCCCCCGATATCCATAAGGAGAGGTTGGTGTGTATTGACCGGTTGTTAGCCCGTAAACCCGGTTGTTATGACATATTACCGTGATGTCAATGTTCCGTTTTGCAGCATGAATAAGATGTTCAAGCCCTTCAGCATAGAGATCCCCATCTCCTGCAAAACAAATCACTTTCAGATCCGGATTTGCCATTTTTATTCCCGATGCGACTGGGATTGTTCTCCCATGAAGTGAGTAAAAACTATTCAGATTAAAGTAATCTGCAATTTTTGCATGACACCCGATTCCTGTAACAAAAACAAAATTTTCTCTTGGAACACCTTCTTTTTCAAACTCTTCGATAACAAACTTGACTGCATGCTGAATCGCAAAGTTACCACATCCCGGACACCAGGTATTTTTTGTATCAGCTACCAGCGATTCATTCGGGTTCATACATACCTCCTGATCTGTTCCTCTAGTTCTTCTACAGCAGACGGTCGTCCGTCATACCGTAAAATCTGTTGATCTGGTACTATTCCATGTTCCCGGAGAATTTTATCTAGCTGACCCATTGCACTCTCTTCAATGAGTATGATCTTTTCTACCCCTTCCATCGCTTTCAAAAAGGATTTTTTTGGAAATGGTTCGAGGATAAGAGGAGAGATTATTCTCACCGACATGGTTTGGATTGCTTCTGTCACAGGTCCCCGAACGGATCCCCAGCATATGATACCGGTTGTGGCATTTTTATCTCCATCAATGAAAATATTCTCCGGTCTGTCAACATATTCACAGAGTACCTGTTGCTTTCGCTTTCGTTTCTCGACCATGAACCTGGTTACCTGTGGATCTTCTGTGGTAATTCCCCTGACATCGTGTGTATAACTGTTTACCTTTATGGATTCTCCCGGGTATGGAGGTGAAAGGACCGGGGATATTCCATCAGGATGGTCTGCATACCTGTTATAGGGAAATGTGGGTCCGGGCTTGGTGGTTGGTTCTGTTCTCGGTAATGATGATGAGCCAGTGTATATCCCTTCTGAAAATGTTTTATCTGTCAGAATAAATGCGGGTATCTGGAATTGCGAGGAGATCTGAACCGCTTCTGCACCCAGACGAAGTGCTTCATCAGGATTTGCTGGTGCTGCTATCCATCGGGGAAATTCTCCCTGTCCAGCATGTCGTATAAACATAAGGTCTGACTGAGCAGTATACGTGGGCAGACCGGTTGAAGGCCCTGTCCTTTGTGATACGATAATGACGATAGGGAGTTCTGCCTGTCCGGCAAGTGATAGTCCTTCGGTCATTAGGCAGAATCCACCTCCTGATGTTCCGACAGCAGACTTTTTTCCGGTATATGAGAACCCAAGAGCCATGAGAATTACTGCAATCTCACTCTCCGGATGGTACACCGTGATTCCTGTCTCTTCAGCAACACTTGCGAGAAAATGAAGCACTCCTGAAGATGGCGTCATTGGATAGGCAATATATGCATCAATACCTCCTGCCAAAAGACCTATCGCTATCCATTCATTTCCTGACAGAAATGGTTTCGTCTCTCCTGAAATCGGTGAAATATTAAGGCCTGGTGTGACGGTTTTCCATGCAGCCTGTGCAATCTGCAGGTTTTTCTCTATTTTTTTAGGAATTTTTCGTGATAAAACTGATTCAACATGCTCCCAAGGCACACCAAGATACCTGAACAAAACTGCAATCATAGCAGTATTTCCCATAATAGGGATGCCCTGTAGTTCGTTTATGATCTGAGTGATAGAAATTCCTACACCCTCTGTCTTTACCTTATCTTTATCAAAAAGTATGATCCCATGGTTAGCCAGTTTGTCAAGATGAGTATCTACCGTCTGCTGATCAAAAGCAATAATTGCGTTTACTTTTGTGCGGTGCGTGAAAATAGGCTCTTTTGCAGCCCGGATGATACAAAAATTATGCCCTCCCCTGATGAGTGATGGGTAATCAACATACTGGTATACATGATAACCGAGCGAGGAAAAAATAGAGCCGATTATCTGACCTGCCTGGGAAATGCCATCCCCTGCTTTTCCCCCTATCAAAATAGAATATTCATTCATCAGTGTGCCTCTTGTGGGACATCTGTTCTGGCTGGTAATGAACATTCCTCTCTGTGAAGTATTTGATAGTCAGGGTGTTGGATTAAAAAAATATAGAGATAACTGTAGATGTATAGATTTTTTCGTCAGGTATATTCTTACGCCGCAAATATAATAGAGGGATCAGAACTTTTATATCTCTTAACACCCTGGAGATATATATGCGCGTTTTAACCCTCTCTGGCAGCCCCCTCAAGAAAGGAAACACGAGTCAGCTCATTACTTATTTAACAAAACAAATGGAAAAATCTGATATTCAAGATCTGAAATTAACATCACTTTCCCTCTCCGGTGAAAAAATTTCTCCCTGTAAAGCATGCAAAAAATGCATGGAAACTGGTTCCTGTGTCGTGAAAGATGATTTTCAATCAATCGCAAAGAAGATGCTGAAAAGTGATCTTATCATAATCGGATCTCCGGTTTTTTTCCACGACGTATCCGGACCGGTAAAAAATCTCATTGATCGGACATATTCACTCTGGCATGACCGACAGTTGAAGGGAAAGAAAATTATTCCGGTCGCTGTTAGTGCTGCATCAGGAGAAGATAGAACCCTTGAAACGTTGCGGATATGGGCACAGGCCCATGAGATGAAGATTATCAGGTCAGTATCTGGTCATGGATATAAGAAAGGAGAAGTCCTGAAGGATGAAGAAGCCAGGACAGCAGCGAAAAATGCTCTTAGGGAATTAATGGGAGAACTCCAAATTGAAGAATGATCTCAATTATTTATGATCCAAAGGAATATACTCAATATGTAGGGGTAATCTAAATGTTCTGAAAAAAGTATCTTTTTCAGATTCTATCGCCCAAAATTCGAGTGAACAGTCCGATATACAGGAGATCGATAATACAATACTCTCCTTATCTCGTGAAAACTCTGCTTTCTCTATTCGGCAGTTATGACTTCTGTCCAGATTTTCAGCCATCCGTAAAAGAAGTGACAATATTCTGACTGTTCTTCGCTCTGTTCGTCCAAGTTCCTGAAATGGAACATCACGGCTTCGTGGTAGTTTTTTTCGGTGATATCTGGCAACAAGGCCAATCATGAGCACCTCATATTGATTAAAGCCCAATAGCGGAACCTCAGTTATGAGATAAAATGAATGCTGATGATGATTAGAAAAGGAGATAAATTGTCCTACATCATGCAGGTATGCTGCATGTGTCAGTAATTCTTCAGATTCTTCCTGATATTTGAATAATTTTGACCGAATTGCGGAGTGGTAGAGTTGGAGTGATAATTTGACAATGTGGGCCGCATGTTTTTCGTCGATATGACATAACTTTCCAAGATGCCTGACAGAACGTTCCCTTATGGATACCTGTTCTGCATGAGGAAATTCTGGAATCCGGGAGATATAATCCACCAGAAGACCGTCACGAAGAGATCGGTTTGATACGAATATTCCAGAAACTTTTGTTGCCTTTAGTATTTCATGAAGGATTAATGCTCCAGCAACGATGATATCGGCCCGTTCAGGATTTAACCCCTGAACGTTTTTTCTAGCCTCCAGGGGAAGACCAGATAAATATGATATGATCGCTTCGAGTTCATCGGTTCCCAAAAAACCAGAAACATGAGTACTCTGAAATGGTTTATATGAACTGGCAATGGTTTCAAGTGCAAGAATGGTACCAGAACTTCCAAAGGCTCTTGTTACAGATAAAACCCGGATCTGTTTTGCAATGTGGACAATCTCATGTTCGATATGACGCCGAACCTGTTTCAGGGTATCTGGTGAGATTTTTCCATCTTTTTCTGGGTTTATGAGAGTTCCTGTTGTTCGTATGGCTCCAAGTTTCAGGCTGCGAAGGATACTCGGTTCATGCTGATCACCGACGATTATCTCGGTAGATCCTCCACCAATGTCGATGAAAAGTGCTTTCTCATCGCGAATATCAATCCCACTGGATACTCCCAGCCAGATAAGACGTGCTTCTTCTGTTCCGGAGATGATGTGAATTCTGATTCCTGTTAGGTCTTCAATATGGAGGCAGAGTTCTTCTCCGTTTTCTGCTTCACGTGCTGCAGATGTTGCAACGGCGACAAACTCTTCTACCCCCCGGCTTTTTGCCAGTTCAATCAGTTTTGTAATAACACTGATTGCCCGTTCAATCGCAGTAATGGTCAGACGATTAGCCGGATATTCCCCTTCTCCAAGTCGGATCACTTCTTTTTGCTGAGTGAGGAGAGTGTACGAACCATTCGTGTTTAACCTGACCACCAACAGTCGTACCGAATTTGTGCCAAGATCAATAAATCCAACAACTCGAGGTTTTTTCAGGTGCATATAAGGGAAATCCTGCGGTTTATGGTAGTTTCCAAAAGCTGGCTCTTCTCAGAAAAAACAGCGATATCAATGAGAGATGGATGTCTGCATGTTATGGAAATAATAAGTTCATCATCACCGATAGTGCAGGTAAGATCAGATACTGCATTTTGGTGTGCCCGGTCAAGACTGTCTGCGATCCGAAGTATCCCAGAGCAAAATATCACTATCTGTTGATCTGCACCATCAAGATCACGGAACACTGCATGATCCGGCTTTGGGCTGGTTTTCCTATGATATCGGGCGATTAATGAAACCATTTTTCTTTCCCTGTTACTAAATGGGATAGTCCTATCTGCCAGGATGATGTCTCGTGATGCTTTGTGATGGGCTATCTGAGGCCGACTCCATCCAATATCGTGTAGTAAAGCGGCAGATTTTAAGATGTCACGTTCTTTTTTCTCGTATGTGTGGAGTTCACCAAGAGCCTTAAATAACAGAGCAGAGAGTCTGCACACCTCCCTGGCATGACCAGGATCAGGATCAAATCTGTCTGCATATCCAATGATAACCGGCCATATGGTCTTTTCCATCAGAGAGAATCCTCCGGTTCAGAGACCACATCAAGGGGCTTTCCCTCTGAAATGATCCGGCGGAATGAATCAGGGAGATGCCTTTTTCGCAATGCATCTATGGCTCTTGAAATGTCATATGAAACCCGGACATGAACTATGGAAAATGGATCAAGGCTGAGAAGGGCATAGCATGCCCGGGGATCGCCATCTTCTGTTCTTCCGACACTACCACAGTTTACAAACCAGACTCCATCTACCTGTCTGATAGACGGTATGTGTGCATGGCCGGTTACGATAATATCAGCCTTTGATTTTTGCGCAATTTCCCGAAATCTTGTCTCTGGTGTCTCCTGGACCAGGTATTCATTGAGTGAACCTGGACTGCCATGTGTGACCAAAATGGATGTACCTCTTACCCGGAATCTGTGTTGACGGGGGAGGGCTGCCAGATATGCCCGGTTTTCCCGAGAGAGATGATGATAAGCATATCTCATTGCAATCTGTTTATCCCGTGACTTAGGTCTCCCGGTTTTCCATTTTTTTGAAAGAACCGAACGATCGTAATTTCCGATTACTGATAAGACATGAGAAGACCGGAGCAGGGTCATTACTTCATCAGGAAATGCTCCATATCCAATACTATCTCCTGCATTGAAGACTGCTGATGCTCCCCGCTCTTTTGCATCGAAAAGAACCGCTTCAAGAGCGGGTAGATTTGCATGAACATCTGAAATAAGAGCAATCTTTACCGGTCCTTTTGGATCCTGCTCACATTGCTCCTGAAAGGAATACTGTACCGGAATAGATATCTTCTCTTCAAGCCGAATCCAGAATCCCTCTTCCTTCATTGAATTCCATAGGTTTTGGAGTTCTCTGAATAGTTCTGTACGTTTCTTTTTCCGATTCTCAAGAAGGTCTAAAAAACCTGGTTCCAACCAGGAAAAAAAATCCGGATTTCCAAAATAATCCAATGCCCTTTCTTTTTCATCTTTGATGAAATAAGGTATTTTTTCAATCCATACGTCGCAGTCATGCATATCCCCAAGCACGTCCTGCAAAGATTTAAACATTTTAATTTCAGATTTTAACCCGCATTCGAAGAGACCCGAAAATGATTCAAGCGTATAGCGAAGTCTTTTGGCAGCAATACGCATTTCATGGTGTCTGTGGATCATGTCCGGGTCAGAAAGCCAGGGTTCATACCAGAAAAGATCCTGCATAGCGGTCATAATGTGAAGGAACGCCTGCTCATATGCATAGTGTGAGTTTTCTCCGGTATCAGCCAGTTCTGCTTTGATTTTTTGCTCATGAAGGCAGGTTGCTATCGCTTCGAGATCCCCGGATTTTTCAAGCGTATTTACAACTTTCACGACATCCGGTTGTATCATAAGTCGCCTTTGAACAAGCCTGAAGAGGAGACATTCAAGACCAGGTCTTATATGATCTATTGTTTCAGCGTAAGGCCATACTCCTGGTTTCCTCTCACATGGATGGCATTCAACTGATTCTTCCTGGTTTGGATATGTTGTATCAGTCAGAACCCGGAATTCTTCCTCGTGATAGTGAAAGAAAAGAGGTTCATTCCTTGAATCTGTGACCCTTTTTTCAAAATATTCATGAACAAAAGTTATCTGAACATCAAGATCCCGTGCTTCCCCGAGTGCCTTTGTGAGGTTTCTTATCTTTTTTCTCCATCGTTTTGCATGGGCACTGGGAAGACTGGATGAAAAAATGGTGAAACATGCCCGGAGCCGCCGGGTTGCAACCCGGGCCCGGTGTACATATTCAATATCGTCTGATGACCTGACCCCTGATAATTCCTGCTCCAGCTGGCTCATGAGTGGGAGCATTGTTTCTGCCGTATATCTGCTAAATCCCGGATCTTCTGAATTTTTATATGAACATTTCATGAAAATCCTCCAGGGAGGATCACCCAGGCGGTAATCAGGTATATGATATATGATGAACCGTATTTCTCTTCTTTGATCCTTACACAGATCCTTTATCTTATAAAATAGGGATATGTATCGTTATTTTTTCGATTCAATCGTCATGCAATATTCTAATGCCTGATTCTGTTCTGTATCTCTGGGTTTTTCTTTCTTGAATACGAATGCACTGATTACTGCTTTTAAAACCATAGCAATTGAAAAGATACAGATACCTAATACCAGCCACATGAGCATCGAGACATTGTCCTGGATGATCGGAATATTGCCAATCAGAAATCCTCCCCCTACAAGTCCCCCGGTCCATAGGACTGCCCCAAAAACGTTATAAAATAAAAACCAGCGATAGTTCATCGTTCCTATTCCGGCAAGGAAGGGGGCAAAGGTTCTGACAATTGGGACAAACCGTGCGATAACAATGGTAATGCCTCCATATGTCTCAAAATAGTGATGGGTTTTTATGAGTCATTCTTTATGAATGAATGCAGCAAGGCGACCTTCCATAATTTTGCATCCGGCATACCTTCCTATCCAGAAATTTACGGTATCTCCTATTACAGCAGCAGATCCAATGATGAGAAGTAATACCCAGATATTGAGCACTCCGCTTCCTGCAAGTGCACCACTGACAAAAAGAAGAGAATCTCCAGGCAAAAATGGGGTTATGACAAAACCGGTCTCACAGAAGATGATGAGAAACAGTACACCATAGATAAGAGGCCCTAATTCTCCGGCCATCTGTTCAAGAGATGAGTCAATATGAAGAATAAGATCAAAAATGGTAAAATCCATGTATCCGGAAATGTTCCCTCTCCAGAGCAATAGGGTTTCCCATTGATAGTAATGGCAGTTATTGGTATGGTCATTGGTTGATGGAGCCCTCTCTATGTACATATAGAGAAGTCTGATATCTCTATATTCTCTGGAGGCAATCTGCTTATTATCTAGGTCCATTATAGGTTTTGATGCGTGAGATGCTATGAGGCAGAACAAGATAACGCTATCAGGTATAATTATAATTGGGCTCTTTATTGGAGCTGTACTCCTCTGCGGATGTATCGGAACAAATGAATCCAAATCTTCTACTCCTGAGGGAAGCAGTGAAAATCCATTGAAACAGGCACAGATACCGGAATCCGGTGTACTTACGATTACCGGTTCAACAACTGTGCTTCCGGTCGCAGCCCAGGCAGCAGAACTCTACATGGATACTCATCCTGGTGTTGATGTACAGGTGAATGGTGGAGGCTCAGGAGTCGGTGTCCAATCAGCCGGATCAGGTACTGCCATGATTGGAATGGCTTCCCGTGATTTGAAGAGCGAAGAGAAAGAAAAATACCCGGAACTGGTTGAGCATCAAATTGCCATCGACGGTATTGCAATCATTACTCACAAAACAAACCCAATTGCTTCACTTACCCTTGATCAGGTAAAAGCCATTTATAATGGAAATATTACCAATTGGAAAGAAGTCGGGGGCATTGATGCAAACATCGTTGTAATTGGTCGTGATAGTGCATCCGGAACCAGAGAATTCTTCCATGAGAAGGTCATGAATAAAGAAGATTTTATTCAGACCCAACTTGAAAAGAACTCAAATGGTGCAGTAAAACAAAGTGTTGCACAGACTCCTGCAGCAATCGGGTACGTTGGTCTTGGATATATCGACGAAACTATCCATGCTGTGCCAATCCTCGTTGATGGTACGTCTGTAATACCCTCTATTGAATCGGTAAAGGATAAATCATATCCGATTGCACGGCCACTGAATTTCCTGACAAATGGGGAACCATCTGGTCTTATTGCTGAGTTTATTGCATTCATCGACAGTCCGGAAGGACAAGAAGTTGTAATTGATGAAGGCTTTGTTCCCCTTACCCGGTAAACCCTTTTTTTCTTTTTTCTCCCGCTGTTTGTATCATATCTTTCTGATGGCCTTCTTTTCTGTATTCTGACAGCAGATTCTGTGTTCACATCAGATTGGGGATTTTGACAAGGTCAGTAGTTGCAACCTGCATTGAGTGAAATCCTGTAATAATTCTCAGGTAAAACGGTATCCTTTTAGAATAATTCCGGAAAAAATGGTTAAAAAGAAGAAGAAACGGGAAGAGGAAAGATCAGATTATCTCGATGCGTTCACCTGTTACCATGTAGGTGGTCATCTCAGCAATATTACATGCCTGGTCACCACACCGCTCCAGGTACCGGTCGATAATGACATATCTTGCCAGTATTGAGACATGGTCTTTATCTGTCTCCATTCTTTTGATAAGATCCCTCATTACTTCGCAATAAAGCCGGTCAATCTCAGAATCCCGCTCTCGCATATTCCTGATACGGGATACTTCACGGTCAGTAAATGCATCCATTGCATCTTCGATCATTGCAAGAACTTTTCTACCGACGATAATGAGTTTATCAGGATCAGCAAGACCGCAGCATTGGGAGAGGACCTTGATTGTGTCCCCGATATCATAGCCCATCCGCCCGATCCGTTCAAAATTATATATGATGCGAAGTGACGCTACAATTTCCCTCATGTCACGTGCAACCGGCTGGTATAAAGCCAGGTATCTGAACATTGCTTCTTCAACCGCAATGAATCGTTTTTTGAGTTCTATTTTACGTTCACAAACATCCTGTGCCAGGTCTGCATCTGCACGTTCGAAGGCATCAATGCTGTCCTGAAGCATGGTTATTGCAAATTTCCCAAGATTACATGCTTCCTCATGGATCTGCAAAAGTTCAGTTCGAATCTTATCTGTCATGGTCATCCGAATCTTCCGGTGATATAGTTCTCAGTCAATTCTTTATGTGGATTCTCAAATATCTGCCTGGTTTCACCAAACTCAATGAGGTCACCTAAGTACATAAATGCCGTATAATCTGAAACGCGGGAGGCTTGGGACATACTGTGGGTGACAATTATCACACAATACTCACGTTTGAGATCATCAATCAGATCCTCGATCTTTGATGTTGCTATCGGGTCAAGGGCACTACACGGTTCATCCATCAGGATGATCTCCGGATTTACTGCAAGGGTTCTCGCGATACAGAGCCGTTGTTGCTGACCTCCGGAAAGACTCATTGCAGAATCATGGAGCCGATCTTTTACTTCTTCCCACAATGCAGCTTTTCGAAGGCAATTATGTACTATTTCATCAAGTTGTTTTTTATTTCTGGTGCCATGAACCCGTGGGCCATATGCAATATTCTCGTAGATAGATTTTGGGAAGGGATTTGGCTTTTGGAAAACCATCCCAATCTTTATTCTCAGATCTACCGGATCAGCATCAGGTCCGTTGATATTTTGTCCATGGTAAAGGATGTCTCCAGTGACCCGGCAATCGGAGACCAGATCATTCATGCGGTTAAAACACCGGATTAGTGTGGATTTTCCACATCCGGAGGGACCAATCAGAGCGGTGACCTTTCTGTTCGCTATTGGCAGGGTTACATTGCGCAGAGCCTGGGTTTCGCCATACCAGAGGTTTAAATTCTGCACATCAATGATTATTTCTTCATTCATTGGTTACCACCTGACTTTTTTATCATAATGATTTCTGATGACAATTGCCCCTCCATAAATCAAAATAACGAGGACTAAAAGAACCACTGCGGTTGCGTACTGGTTATTTCTGGCTCCCGGAACATTGGTTGCCAGGATAAAAAGATGGTATGGAAGGGCCATAACCGGATCAAGAAATGAATCCGGAAGCCTGCGTTGCATGAACACAACTGCAGTAAACATGATTGGAGCAGTCTCTCCGGCAGCCCGACCAATTGAAAGAATTGCTCCGGTAATAATTCCTGGAATAGAGGGAGGCAGGACCACCCTGCGAACGGTCTGCCACTTCGTTGCCCCAAGGGCATATGATCCCTCCCTGATACTGTCAGGAACACTTTTCAGGGCTTCTTCGGTGGTCCGTATGACTGTTGGAAGAACCATGAGGGCCAGGGTTACCATACCCGCAATAAGGGAGATGCCAAACCCAAGGAACAGAACAAGGAATGTGAACCCAAACAGACCAAATACGATGGAAGGAGTTCCATTTAGAAGATCTGTAGCGGTTCTGATAATCCGTGTGAGAATATTCTCTTTAGTATATTCAACCAGATATATGGCTGCCCCTATTCCAAGAGGCAAAGCAATGAGAATTGATCCGGTCACAAGATAGAATGTCCCGATAATGGCCGGATATATCCCTCCACCACGTCCAAGATTTCGTGGGGCCTGTGTCAGGAAATCAAGGGTAACATATGGAAGGCCGTTTGAAAATATATCATAGAGGATAAAAATGAGAATGAGTGTTACAACTGCCATCATCAAACCAATTATTGAAAACCATATTTTCTGAATGGTTTGTCTGATACAGTATCTGTCAACCAGTCTTCCGATTATGTAAAGAAGCACAATACATACTGCTCCATACCACATTCCGATACTGAGCAGGGCTAACCCGAGAAGGGCTGTTAATCCCAGGGGGGTATACTGCGTTATCCAGGACAGCCGGTCATTTATCATAAGATCTGAAAACAGTCCCTTTTTCGAACCTCCTCCTGTTTGTGAACTCTTTATCCGTTTCATCACCATCAGGGCTGAAAGGTTGATAATCAGGGTTATCAGAAGTAAAACAACAGCGACCCCAAATAAAGCATGATAATGAAGTGATCCAACAGCAACTTCTCCCATCTCGATACCAAGTGTCCCTGTCAGTGTTCGCACCGGTGAGAGAATATTCCAGATTGGTTCTGGTATTATAGCTGCATTGCCGGTAACCATTATCACTGCCATCGTCTCACCTACCGCCCGGCCGATACCAAGAATTATCGCTGCAGTTATACCGGATAGAGCAGCAGGAATAATTACATGGGAAATAGTCTGCCAATGGGTAGCACCAAGAGCGAGAGATCCTTCTTTTAAGTACCGGGGAACTGAACTGATGGCATCTTCTGATACACTAATAATTGTCGGTAATGACATGATCCCAAGCAGAATTGATCCTGCCAGAACCGATTCTCCGGATGGGACTGAAAGAATGTCCTGTAAAAATTTAACCAGAATGACAAGACCGAAAAAACCATACACTACAGAAGGAATTCCAGCAAGAAGTTCAATGGCTGGTTTCAGAATAGTTCTCATCCGTGGGCTTGCAAGTTCAGCAATATAAATGGCACAGGCAATACCAAATGGAACCGCAAAGATCATTGCCCCGAGGGTAACAAGCAATGTTCCGACAATAAGTGGAACAAGTCCGTATTTTGGAATGACGCTGGCAGGATCCCATCGTTCTCCGGTGAGAAAAGGAATAAGCCCGATATCCAGAAAGGCAGGTACTGCATCATAAAGCAGGAAAATCAGGATGAAAAATATGCCGATGATTGAGGATATGGCACAGACAAACCATAGAGTATGCATGGTCAGTTCAAGTGGTCTTCGTTTCCGGCAAAATTTCAGGGTATTGTGCAGTCCTGATGTCACGTTCTCTCTGACTCCTTATTGAGCGATTGACCGGATTTATCAGATCATACAATATTTGCTGGTAAGTATGAACATTTGCATGATGATGGTCCGGACTACGCAGGTTATGTATCATGCTCCTGAATAAAGCATCAGGTTATGTTCTAGAGAATATGGAGAACTATTGTGAGATATAGGATCTCTATAGGTGACGATGTGTATTTTTCATGATATTCCCTTTTCTTGAAAAAAGAGCTAATAGTCAGGCTTGATGTTATCTTAGTATCAAAAAAATAATAATAATTTATCTTATTGTCTTATTTTTTTGTAAATTTAGATAATATTATGATTGATATCCTGCATATGTTATTATCAGGATGACAGAGGAAACCATCAGGGATATAACCATACTGCCAGGACGAAATCGCAGGGGAATACAGGAGGCATTTGATGAGATCCACATCAGACCAGGCGATACCCTGTCTATCGTCGGGCCGACCGGGTCAGGAAAAAGTGCCTTTATCAACGATATCGAGATATTTGCAAACCGGGATACCGTCACCGGGCGGCAGATCCTGGTCAACGGAAAACTTCCTCCGGAGCGGTATGTCCGTGACCCGGCAGCAAAACCTGTTGCCCTCATCACCCAGAATACCCGGTGCCTGTGTGACCTCTGCGTATCAGACTTTTTACGAATGCATCTCCTTTCCCGTGGATATATGAAAGAGTCCTGCATTCAGGAGACTATCAATCTTGCAAACCAGTTTACCGGAGAACCGATCACCGCCCATGTCCGGATGACCAGCCTTTCCGGAGGACAGACCAGATCTCTGATGGTGGCAGATGCCATTCTCATCTCAAATACACCGATAATCCTGCTTGATGAGGTTGAAAATGCTGGTATATTCAAAGAAAAGGTAATAGAAGTCCTTCGTCAGCATCACAAGGCCCTGCTCTTTGTCACCCATGATCCCCTGGTCTCCCTACTCTCAGATCGGCGGATCGTCATGCAGGATGGTGCCGTCTCCCGGGTCATCGAGCCAGACGGGGCAGAGGAGCATGCAATCCGTCAGATGCTTCACATGGATGGCGTTATCGGCCAGATGAGAGAGATGATTCGTGCCGGTGAACTGATCACTTCGCCCATTCCGGTATCCTACTGATGAAACTCATCATCATCGCCGGTCCTCCCTCGGCTGGAAAGACTGCGGTCACCAGGCAGATAATCAGGACCCATCCGGAGCTGAAAACTGCATACCTGAAGATAGATGTCGTCTGTGCCACCGAAGACGAAGAGATCAGGGATGAGTTTCATATTCCGGCAAAGAAGGTCTACTCCGGTGATCTCTGTCCTGATCATGCAGGCATCATGATCCTTGATGAGGCTATTCAGTGGGCAATGGCAGAAGAGGCAGATATGCTCATCGTCGAGAGTGCGGGCCTTTGTCTGCGATGTACTCCGTATACCACCCAGTCATTTGGTATTGTCGTCTTATCTGCAATCTCCGGGATTCAGTCACCTGCAAAGATGGCACCCATGATAGCCCTTGCCGATATCGCGGTGGTGACCAGGATTGACCTTGTCTCACAAGCGGAGAAGGAGGTGTTCAGAGAGAAGATCCGGGGCATCAGGGGAGATATCGATATTGTTGAGACCAATGCCGTGCAGGGAACTGGTATGCGATACCTGACAAGGGCTATTGGCGAAACCCAGGATATCCAGGACCCGTCCACCATCACCCTCCGGGGTATCCCTCCGCTTGGTGTGTGTACGGTCTGCATTGGAAAGACGAACATCGGATGGAAGCATCATACTGGCGTTCTTCGTCAGCTTGATGGAGATACACTCATGTTCAGAGGTGACTGATGGGAGAGGACTGGACCCCGCCTGGAAGAAACTGTGGTGCATGCGGGTACGGGACCTGTGATGAGTTCTCTCTTGCTCTTCGGACTGGGACCAGAAAAAAGGAGGAATGCCCGTTCTCCTCTCAGGTCCTGCATCAGAAGATGCCCTGTACAGAGGCTATTCTGGGGACCGCTGATATTTTGGGAGACCCCTTTGATTTTATCCTGCACCCATTACCTGGTGAATGTTCGGCAAGGAAAATTCTCCTTCCATTCAGACCTGATCTCGTTGAAAAATGGGATGTCCAGCCGGGTGATATCCTGACCGGACGGCCGATGGGAGCCGGATGCCCGGTCCAGCATGTCCTGCAGGTGTTGTCAGCAAGCAACGTATCAGGGGTGATAGAAACGCACGTTGTCGGTCCGCTCTACTCACGAGGGAGAGAGGTAAAAGATCTTGAGGCCTATCATATCATTGGGTTTGAAGGAATGGCAGAGAGTGTCCGTCAGTCACCGGTATTTGGGAGGAGGATGCGGTTTCTCCCTGCGTATTGTATGATGAATCTTTCCCATACCGGCGTTGTGAACCAGTTATTCTCGCGAAAAGAAGGACTGCAGGTACGGGTGGAGGATATCAGGCTCCTATGAGACCAATCGATGAGATCCGGACTGCCCTTGCTGATGGTTCTGCAGTTATCCTGACCGCATCGGAGTTAAAGAAAAGAATTGCACAAGGTGATACCATCTCTGATGTTGATGTGGTCACCTGTGGAACTTGTGGAGTTATGTCTGGCACCTATGCGGTCCTTTCTGTTCCTGTTGCCCCTCCCGGAGCCTTTTCACGTGCAGATACCATCTCTCTGCAGGGAGTGCCTGCAATTCCTGGTCCCTGCCCGAATGAACGACTGGGTCTTGTGGATCTCATGGTATTCGGGACAGCCCATGCAGATGACCGGTATGGCGGGGGACATCTGATCCATGACCTCATTGCTGGTAAGGAGATCCATGTCGCAGTTACCTCGGCTGGAAAGAACTATGAGGCTGATGTAACCCTTTCTGACCTCCCGTTTGCCCGGTTATTCACAACCCGGAGTGCGTTTAAGAACTACTCTGCAATCATCAATCGTGCCTGCGAACCTGAGAAGACGATATTTTCTGCCCTGCCTCTTCAGGGTACCAGTACACAGGCTACCGTATCCGGATGCGGGGAGATAAACCCGGTGGAAAATGATCCAACCCTTCGGTTCCTCTCTTCCGGTACTCCGGTGATCGTGAACGGGGCTGGTGGCCGGGTTATTGGAACCGGGACCAGGAGTTCTACTGAGCGGCCCAATCTTTCAGTCCATGCCGACCTGAAGGAGATGGATGCACAGTTTTGTGGCGGTTTTCTCACCGCTGCAGGTCCTGAGTGTATCACCAGTATCGGGACTGTAATTCCGGTTGTTGACAAGGATGTCCTCACTTCCCTTTCTGTCCGGGATTGTGATATTCCAATGCCGGTTGTGGATATCAGTGACCGCCAGCCGGTTGGGACTGCCTCGTATGATCAGGTCTGGACCGGCACTGCAACACGGGTCTTGTATCATCCACAGCGATGTCTTCATTGTTCTCCCTGTGATGCCAGAACCTCGTGTCCGGTTGATGCAATCCGGGAAGACGGGACGATCAATCAGATACAATGTTTTGTCTGTGGAACCTGTGTGCAGATCTGTAAAGAATCAGCGTATGAGGGGAATTTTGGTTCCATCAGGAGCGATAGAGATGGATCTGGCATTCCGATTGTCCTCCGGCAGTCTGACCGGAGAAGAGCAGAGATACTCTGCAGGAAAGTGCGGGATATGCTGGTCAGGGGTGAATTTCAGGTATGACCGGATATACGCTCACCTGCCCGGTATGTAATAAGGAATTTTCCGATTCCTATACGCTCACCTGTCCGGATGGGTGTCAGGGACTTATTCGGGCAAAATATTCAGTACGTCAGATAACGCACCATGAGGCGCCGGGTGTTTTCAAATATATGGACTGGCTTCCGGTCATCAGTTCACTCCCGACCCGGGCTGAGCCGGTCTGTTTCAAAAGTGAGGGTCTTGCTCGTGCTTTGGGCCTTTCAGATCTCTGGATTGTCTTCTCCGGGTACTGGCCTGAAGTGGGTGCCTTTGCCGTGAGCGGTTCGTTTAAGGAGTTTGAAGCCTTCCCGACGATGCAGCGGATATCCGAGCGGACGAAGGGAATCATCCAGGTGTCCTCTGCCGGAAATACAGGCCGAGCATTTGCCGAGGTTTCAGCTCAGACTGGTCAGCCGGTCATCATCGTCGTTCCTGAATCTGCACGAGACCGGATATTCACGACCCTACCAGCACACGATATCCTGCTGATTACCATCTCAGGTGATTATACCGATGCCATCAGTCTGGGACACCGGATCTGCACACTCCCAGGTGTTTTTCCGGAAGGAGGAGCGAAAAATGTTGCCAGACGTGATGGCATGGGCACCGTCATGCTGGCTGGAACCCTTGCGATGGGAACACTTCCTGACTGGTACGTGCAGGCTGTCGGGAGCGGAACCGGGGGAATTGCAGCATACGAAGCCTCGCTCCGGCTTATTGCAGATGGTCGGTTCGGGACGAAAATGCCCCGCCTCCTTCTCTTCCAGAATGAACCATTTATCCCGATGGTCAGGGCCTGGCAGGAGGGAAGACGGGAGATCAGAGATGAAGATATGCCTGATGCAGAACATGCCATCTCCCAGGTGTATTCAGATGTCCTGACAAACCGGACACCTCCCTATGGAATTGCCGGAGGGGTGTTTGATACGCTCATCGCAACAAACGGACTCATGGCCGGCGTTTCATCTGAAGATGCACAGGAAGGAGGAAACCTCTTCTCTTCATGTGAAGGAATAGATCCTGATCCTGCTGCAGCGGTTTGTGTGGCAGGCTTACGAGAGGCAGTTCGTTCAGGGATGATCAACCCTGATGAGAAGATTCTTATCAATATCACGGGGGGAGGATATGCCAGGGGAGCGAAAGATCTTCCCCGGTTTGTAAAAGAACCAGGTATCGTGACATCAAAAGAGACTCCCTTTGAGAAGATAACTGCAGTGGTGCAGGAATGGATGAGATATTATGCATGAACAGACCGTTTCAGGGATATTAAAAAAGGAAGCAATTGAGTATATCATCTCGCTTCCCTGTGATCGGACAAAAGATCTCTGTGAGATCCTTGAGAAAGAATTCCGGTATATTACCATCTCACGTGAAGAGGACGGTATTGGGATTCTGTCCGGCCTGTCCCTGATGGGAAAACGGGGCGTATTACAGATGCAGAGTTCAGGTCTTGGTAACTCTCTCAATGCCCTGATGACCCTCCCCTACCTGTACATGCTTCCCCTGCCAATCCTTGCAAGCTGGAGAGGATATTACCAGGAGAAAATATCTGCCCAGATCCCGTTTAATGAAAAGATCCCGGATCTCCTGAAATTATACAATATTCCCTGCACGATTATCCGGGAACCTGCGGATATTGATCTCATCACCTCGGTCATCAGTGATGCCTGGATCGAAAGCAGACCTCATGTTGCTCTTATCTCACCTCAGGTCTGGGAGGGAGAGGAAGAACTCCTGAAATCCGAACCAACAGTACGGACCAGAACAACGAGTCTTTCCTATCAGGGAGTCATTCATGAATCAGTCATGCAGCGGGCTGATGCAATCGGGGTTCTTGCGTCGTTGATGACCGATGAACTGGTCGTCTCAAATATCGGTGTTCCATCAAAGGAACTCTATCATGCATGGGATAATCCGGCCAATTTCTACATGCTCGGCTCATATACACAGGCAAGTCCCCTTGGATTTGGTATCGCTCTTGGAACTGACCGGACGGTGGTCGTCCTTGACGGTGACGGAAGCCTTCTTGGAACAGCTGTCCTTCCGGTTATTGCCGGAGAATCCCCTGATAATCTGATTATTATCGGTCTTGACAACGGAGTATTTGGAAGCACCGGAAATCAGTGTTCTCCGGCATGGAAGACTGTTGATCTGGAATTACTGGCACGAGCCAGCGGATTTGTTCGGACATGGAAAGTTCACACTCCTGAAGAACTCCGGGATGCATATACAAAGGCACGTTCAGGTGGTCCATCATTTATTCATGTAATTATCAGACCTGGAAACCGGAATGTTCCAAATATTTTACTCTCTCCACTGGAGATTAAAAACAGGTTCTATTCTGAGGTCAGGAAGAACTGACCAGAACAGAATCAGACTACGAATTTATTTGTCTCTTTATTGAGGTTTTCGGCAACTTCATGGACATGGATTATCTGTTCTGAAATCTGGTCAATTGCTGCCGAGGCTTCTTCACTTGCTGCTGCTGCTGCAACGGCATCTTTCGCAGTTCCTGAAACAAGGGTATTTACTTCGTTTATAGACGCGGTAATCTCTTCTACTGCAGCAGCCTGTTGTTCTGCAGACTTTGCTACATTATCCATCTGTAAACTGACTGTATTAACCGAATCAATGATCTTATTGAAGACTTCGAGCGTTTCATTCAGAGCTTTTCCACCTTCTCTGACTACCATGACACTCTTATCCATAGTTTCAGAGGCCTGCTCTGTCTTCTTTGTTAACCCCTCAATCATCTCAGAAATATTCTCTGCAGACTTCCTGGACTCAAGAGCCAGTGATTTGACTTCACTTGCAACAACGGCAAATCCTCTTCCTGCCTCTCCTGCCCGTGCTGCTTCAATAGCGGCATTTAATGCAAGAAGGTTCGTTTGTGATGCAATATCAGATATCACGAGGGATATCTTGCTTATTTTGCTCATCTCTTCCATGATCTCATGGACCAGACCAGTGACCATGTCCGTTGAGCTCGTGATCTCTTTCATACCCCGTTCAGCTTCCTGTGCAAGGGCCGATCCTTGTTTCGAGAGATTGTTGGTATCTGAGGAGATCTGATTTACTTCTCCTGTCCGTGCTGATACTTCAGATACGTTGACTGCAAGATCTTCCATTGCCCGCAGAATCTGAGAAAGACCATCTCCACCCTGTTCTGCTTTGAGACTTACATTTTGTGCAATTTCAGCAAGAAGCGAAGATCCACCAGAAATATCCCTGATACTTGAAGAAGCCTGGGTTGAAACATTATTTAATACTTCGATCTGTTTGGTAATGATTGAAATTGCATCAGAGACATGATGGCCCACATCATCAAGGGCTGTTTGAAATGCTTTCCACTCTCCAGAGTATGAAACATCGGTATTCATTCTTCTGGTGAAATCATACTGTGCATAATCATTTGAGACATCCATTGCCTCATGAATCGGGATAACAACTGAATCCAGTGTTTTATTGATCCCCTCGATAATCTTCCTGAAATCTCCTTTATGCTGGGAGGGATCGGCACGAACCTGTAATCTTCCTTCAGATCCTGACGTAACAAGCATATCCACATCAGAGATAACATCCCGGATATTATCCCGCATCCTGACAAGCGGCCCATGGATCTGATCCCTATCTGATGCCTGGATTATCTCTGCATTCATGTCACCGTCTGCAATCCGAGTCACATAAATAATCAGGCCATTTAACCAGTCATGAACCGCATTAATTCCATCTCTAATCTTGGCATGATCACCCACACATTCGATCTCGACTCGTTCACTCAGGTCCCCTTTCCGGATCTTTTGAAGAATCCGGTTTCCTGCCCGGATAGGGGTAAGAATTGCATCAAGCATCTCATTCATACCCTTGATGGTTTCTGCATATTCTCCGGTGAATAATTCTGGTCTTCCCCTGTTTGCCAGGTCACCACGTTTTGCCGCCTCCACCATCAGGGAGATCTCCTTGTGTACCTCCTTCGTAACATCAGCCACTCCGTTGACAGCCTGCCTAATCTTTTCATGCTCCCCGGAATATACCTGGTCGATACCTGCACTCATATCACCTTTCGCAATCTTCTGGAGCACTCGGTTCATGTCCCTGAATGGATGAAGAATGCCATTGAGCATCTCATTGATGCCGGTGATGAGTTTAAACATATCTCCTTTGTAATCTTGTGCATTGAGTCGTGCTCTCAGGTTGCCGCTCTTCATCTCTTCGGCAAGATGGAGAATGTCACGAATAGCATGATGCTCAGGGGTATTATCAATTATTGAAACAATCAGGGATGGGGTTTTAGAATACTCTGACTGGCGAATGGTTACTTTTCCTGATAATTCAACTTTGTCAAACCTGGTAAATACCCATTCAAACCTGGTGTTTTTTCCTCTTTGAACTGTCTTCAGGAGTTCTTGAATCATAACTGCTGAAGAAGAACCATCAGGCTGATGGGTGGGAGACAAATCAGATAGGAAAGATCCCATGAGATCATCTGCCTGGCGCGCCCGAAATGTGCGGATAGCTGCCATATTAGCATATATAATGCGGTTTTCTTTCAGAACCAGAATGGGGTTTGGGATATCATTGAGTATTGTCTGTGATTCCCGGTTCTGGTAGCCATCCGGGTTTGTTGTCTGTTGGTATGAATCCGCCATATTAATCTGGTTTCTCCTTTTTTTGGAGTGGTATGATTGAGTCGGCGGATAAGAAGAAAAAGGTAATGAAGGGATCAGTTCTTCAAAGCCGCCTGAAGTCGCTGATTTACGATCTCCCAGTTCACTATGTTCCAGAAATTTTCGATAAATTTCCCCCGGTCATTCATGTAATCAAGATAATACGCATGCTCCCAGACATCCAGCACCATCAGGATTCGAAATCCGGGAAATACGTTTACATTATGTTTTTCAACCTGCATGAGCAGAAGTCGTTGTGTCCCAAGGCATACCGAAAGAGTAGCCCACCCTGATCCCTCTACTGAAGATGCTGCCTGGGTAAATTCTTTTTTAAACCGGTCAAATGAACCAAAGTCCTTGTTTATCCATTCTGCAAGGATCCCAGATGGTGCTCCTCCACCACCATTTCCTGCCGGGGCAAGGTTTTCCCAGAAAAGCGTGTGAAGACGGTGTCCGCCGATATGAAATGATAACTCCTTGAGGAGTGCCTTCTGATCAAGGTCAGAACCTTCACTTCGTGCCTTTTCCAGTTTTTCAAAAATGGTGTTTGCTCCGGTTACGTAGGCCTGGTGGTGTTTCTGGTGATGCAAAGTCAGTTGTTTTTCAGAAATATGTGGAGATAGTGCTCCGTATGCATATGACAGTGCAGGGAGTGAGTACTTCTTTGAGTCATCCATAGGTGTTTCTCCTGAATGTGAAATTCTCTACACCACTACTTAAGATGTTCGGATCTGATCTGAAATTACACATATTTTTGTCAGATTTCATGCTAAGGATATACATGGATATATATGATACCAGGGTGCCTCATAGCAAGGTTGCTGATGGAAGTCAGTTAGCGGAAATTTTCCATCCTTTACGTCTCAATAGAGACATATCTGCACGATATAGTATCGCTCATGCATGGGTTGAGCCTGGGAAGAAAACTCTGCCTCATCGGCTTATCCAGTCTTCTGAAGCATATTACATCTTATCCGGGAAGGGAATGATGCATATTGGTGATGAAACAGAGGAGGTTTATGACGGGCAACTGGTGTATATCCCTCCAGGAAAAACTCAGTGGATTGAGAATACCGGCTCTGAAGATCTCCTCTTTCTTGCAATTTGTGATCCACTCTGGAGAGAAGAGGATGAGATCATCGGCAGAAAAAGTGTATCTGAACCTGACCGGAATGATCCCTTTATGCAGGCTGCGATAAGGGAAGCAGAACTGGGCCGAGATGAAGGGGGTATACCTATCGGTTCTGTGCTGGTAAAAAATGGAGAAATAATTGGTAGAGGACATAACCGGCGGGTTCAGGACGTAGACCCAGTGGTCCATGCAGAGATTGATTGTATCCGGAATGCTGGAAGAATTGGATCATTCAAAGATTGTATCCTGTACTCGACTTTGATGCCTTGTTACTTATGTGCCGGAGCAGTTGTGCAGTTTAACATTCCTCAGGTTATTGTCGGCGAATCAAGAACATTTCCCGGAGCACGAGAATTCATGGAAGCTCATGGAGTGAAGGTTTTGGATCTTGATCTTTTGGAATGTGTTCAGATGATGGAGGCCTTTATTAGAAAATGCCCGGAACTCTGGAATGAAGATATCGGGGTTTTATAACTTGTGAAAAATTCACAAAAATCAACTTCGATGTATTGATATGCATAACTCAGAAAGGTGTACATGTCATGCCCGGGAAGATCAAGAAGTTAATTGAAACCCTAATTGAGATACGATCACAGGGGAATCCCTCAATTGCCTCAACAACACGAACAAAACTTTTATTAAAAGGAATAGATAGCAAAAAATTTACCGAACAATCTGATGATGATCCTGCCGTTATTAATAGTATTATGCAGATAGCAGATGAAATGGGAATCAAACTGAGGGTATAAATGTCAGTTCATGTAACAAAATCACAAAACCCGGATCCATATGCAGCAGCTGATGAAATCCGGACATCCTTTGCAGAAACAAAACCGTGTCTGGTACTTTTTTTCGCATCCTCCAGTTATGGGCCGGACGGTATAAGTGCAGCGATGAAGAATGCCTTTCCGGATTCGATGACTATTGGGTGCTCAACAGCAGGTGAGTTAATTTCTGGTCACATGCTCAAAAAGTCAGTTGTCGCAATGGGCTTTGATTCAGATACAATAAAAAATGTGTATGCCGATACAATATCGCTTGATTCACAAAAATCTGTGGATACAACTCTTGATAATCTCACCGGCTCAATGGGGAAAACCCCGATCTCACTTGATCCATCCCGTTATGTTGGTCTCATCCTTTTTGACGGGCTTTCTGGAGCAGAAGAAACGGTAATGGAGAGAATTGGTGACCGTACGGATATTCAGGTAATTGGTGGGTCAGCAGGTGATGATCTTGCGTTTTCCGCAACATATGTTTACCTGAATGGCAAGGCCTATAAAAATACTGCAATATTCGCCATCCTTGAGCCATCGAAGCGGTTTGATATTCTCAAAACCCAGTCATTTTGTTCTCTCGGGAAAAAACTGACACCCACAAAAGTTGATTCTGCAAGCAGAAAAGTTCTGGAATTTAATGGAAAACCTGCCGCTCAGGCGTATGCAGATGCAATTGGAGTTTCGTGCAGTGATGTTTCATCCCGATTTATGAAAAATCCGGTTGGTCTGATGGCTGAAAACGAACCTTTTGTCAGAAGTCCTCAGCGGGTTGAACAGGATGCTGTCTATTTCTATTGTCAGGTCCGGGAAGGAGTAGACCTGGAGGTTCTCTCCTCCACTGACATTGTGTCAGATACAAAAAAGGCAATTGAAGAAGCAAACAAAAATGCTCCGATTGAAGCAATAATTAATTTTAACTGTATATTACGAACTCTTCAACTTGAACAGGAAGGGAAAACAGATGAGTATGGGCAAATATTTACTGATATCCCGACAATCGGTTTTTCAACATATGGAGAAGAGTACATCGGTCATATCAATCAAACCGCAACGATGCTTTTATTTTTAAAATAAAAAAATTATTTTTTAGCCGAGACGACATCACTTTCAGATGCAGCATAAGGATAGAGTCCTTTAAACCTGACTTTCAAATCTTCTGGAGGTGATGCAGATGGACGGAAAAATGAAAACGATCCGTCTCGTTCCGTTCGTGTTACCTTCAGGTACTGGAATTTTCCGGGAGTGGCTCCTGCAGCGGTTGATTCCAGAACTATCCATTTGTTTCCAAGCGGCTCTCCTGTAGTGGAAATCAGGGTTCCTGTTATGTAAAATTCCTGTCCTGCCTGAGGTGTTGCAGGATCGAGTGCAATTGATATTTTGGTAGGTATACGGTCCTGCTCTTCTGCACAGACACCGGTCCCAGCAAGGATACCAAAAGCACACACCATCAGGAGGAGGAGTACAGAACTTCTCATCAATGACGAGTGGTGTGAGTACATGTTCATTCCTATCTATTTCAGAGTTCATCAGGTTGCCTGTCATCGGGGCACCCATCCGATTGTACCTCAACTTTTTGAACGATTCTCTAACTAATAGCATAGTTGGATTCAACTGTCAAATCCAGTTCCCCTATGAAATTCTGGGAAAAAAGATCACGATAGTGGATGGTCTTATTTAGTATCTGAAATCAGAGTGGTAAATAAAGGTTGCAGAGATTTCTTGTACAACGAAACAATTGGACTTAAAAGTTAAAATATAACTCTCTAAATAAATAAATCATTTGTTTGATGCAGATATGGTTAACTTTCGGACTATTTCCGATTGGTGAGGGCTATTAAGCATTTTATGGATAAATGGCCTCCCTATTGAGGTATAATGATTATTATGGTTTTTATTCGTACTATTTTATTTTCAGAGTAAAGAGGGGGATTTTTACTCCAGATTTAACAAGATATTATTTACCCAACTAAAACCCTATTATTAAAGACAATTCTATTGCCCTAATTAGTATTCACACATTTCTGTTCATTCCAAATAATGGTGGTTTTTCTATGACTATTTACTACAAATTTGTCAGAATGTCCAAATTTTTTATTGATTCACTGTTTTCAGTAATAAAAAAAGAAAATTCGATTAAAAAATGGGAGCGTAAAATTAAACGTATCAATCTTGAAAACAATGATATTTTATCAAAATTGTTGAATGATGATGATGTTTTTGTGGATGTTGGAGCAAATACTGGATCAGTAACTGAGGAACTCTTAAAGAGAAAAAAACTATCATTATGCATCCTTTTTGAGCCGATACCTGTATATTATAATTATTGTAAGGAGAAGTTTTCAAAGAGTGAAAATGTTATCGTAGAAAACTACGCATTAACTGATAAAAAGGGTGAGTTTAGTATTTTCATGAGTGAACAAAATTTTGGATGGAATACGATGATTGGTAGTAGGGCGAGTCATGATATGAAAGAACTATCTATCAATGGTATTAGTTTTGATGAATATATTGAAAAAAATCCACTTAAAAAAATTAATCTTATTAAAATTGATGTTGAGGGTGCAGAATATAAAGTATTAAATGGCATGAAAAAAACAATTGCCAAATATAAACCAATAATTTTCTGTGAAATTGGATTTGGAAAATCACTTCATCCAAATTGGAATGAAGAAGTAGAAATTTTCGAATGGATCTTCAATAATGGCTATAAAAGAATTGATTATAATGTAGAGAAAACACAAGATGTGATTCTTTACCCATTGGCCAATTGACATAATCGTTTAACCCAAATTTGAGATTTAAACAATTTTTGATGTTTGAATCAACTAAAATACAAAGAAAAATAAGAATCTTTGAACTTGCGCTAAATGAAAGCATATCCATGGCTCTGTTAATTTTTTACGTTTTATAAATGTGACTTTCACAATTATTTGACTTAAGATCTCAATATTTATGGAATAAATGAATCTATCCACCAAAATGACATTTATGTAAAAAATGCTGTCATCGATGGAAGATTATCACTTGTTTTTAGAGACTGAGTCGATTGAGAATACTTTCACCTTTCTTAAAAAACGAGATCGGAGATTAATCCATTACAAGTCTAAACCGATAACATTATTTTATAAATGGTGCCATAAGTCGATCCTTGTCCAGGTAGGGTGGTTCAAATAGTAATCTTTAGATACTGATCTGGTGCACTAAATATGAGGTTCTGCACCGGATCTACCGCTTAATGATATCCGGTTGGAAGTATACTATGGAACATATTGATGAAAGAAGCAGAAACAACATATTTCTCGTTGATGATACAGCAAATCCGGCACCATTAGGACTCTGTGCTTTTGGTATGACAACGATCCTCCTCAGTCTACACAATGCTGGAATTACTGCAATAGGAAGTCCGATTCTTGCTATGGCATTGTTTTATGGTGGAATTGCACAGGTAATTGCCGGAATCCTGGAGTGGAAGAAGAATAATACCTTTGGCATGGTCACGTTTGGAAGCTTTGGATTTTTCTGGATATCCTTTGCCTTTATTCTCCTGTTACCAAAGATGAACCTGATAGGTGCACCAACAAATCCTGAACTTGCCGCATTTTTAGGAGTTTGGGGATTGTTTGCACTTGGTCTATTTATCTGCACCTTTAGAATGCATCGTGTCTTACAGGTAACACTCTTTTTCGTTGTTCTCTTAGTTGCACTGTTAGTTCTCAACGAACTTACCGGAATTGCAATGCTCGGGATCTTTGGTGGATATGTGGGTTGTATTGCAGGTCTCTTAGCATTATATATTGGGATGGGACAAGTCATCAACGAAGTCTTTGGTGAGCGGATATTTCCTGTCTGATTCCTTTTTTTAATTTTCGTAATTTACTATTATGACATTTTTATGATTCAAATTGGTGTGTAATCTGTTCTTCTCTGCACCAGTTTTCTTCCGAGATCTTCGGCGATATAATTCATTTCTGATGGGTCAAGGTATTCTCCGGATTTTGCACCCGCCGATGAAGAAATACTCTCTTCATATAACGTCCCACCAATATCATTTGCTCCTGACATAAGTCCAATCTGCACCATCTTCAGCCCCAGTTTCACCCATGATACCTGGATGTTTTTAAAATTATCAAGGAAGAGCCGTGAGACGGCAATCATAAGCATGTCCTGTCGGCCGGTCGCTCCAGGTCTGGCTAATCCCTTTTGATAGAGAGGTGTGCCTGGATGGATGAAGGATAAAGGAACAAATTCTGTAAATCCTCTGGTTTCATCCTGAATGTCTCGAAGTATCGAAAGGTGGGTAACCTGGTCTTCAACCGACTCACAATGACCGTGCATGATGGTAGCAGTTGACCGTAGACCGATCTCATGAGACTCCTTAATAATCCGTATCCATTCATCTGTCGGGATTTTCTCTGGACAAATTGTTTTTCTGACTGAATCGACCAGGATTTCAGCGGCAGTGCCACAGAGTGTTCCAACACCTGCATCCTTGAATTTTTCCAGGACTTCTCTGGTTGAGCAGTTGGATTTTCTCGCAGCATATGCCACTTCCATAGGATTAGATGCATGAATATGAACACCTGGTGCATGGTCCCGGATGGTTTTGTATATGGACAAGTATGAATCAAGTGTATAATCTGGATGAAGTCCGCTTACCGTACAGATCTCTGTCACCCCTCGGTTTTTTGCATCTTCTGCTTTTTTTGCAACATCTTCAGGAGTTAATTCATATGCCTGTAGATCACTTTTTGTGCAGGAAAATCCACAAAAACCACAGTGGTTCACACAGATATTTGAACAATTAATATTTTGATTTTTTACCCATGTGATTGTGTTTCCGGTTATTTTTTCCCGCATTATATCTGCTGTATATGCGATTAAAAAAGCAGTTTTATCCCTGGTCTTAAAGAGTTCTATTGCTTCTGGAATGGTTAAGCGATGCCCATTTTGTACATCATCAAGGAGGGTTTGCAGTGTAGCAGGGGTGGTATGCATGGTTCCCATGATATGATTTCATGGTGCATCCAGATGAATGTTGACCTTCGTCATGGTGCATGACCATATGGGTGCCGGAAAGGAAAACGCAGAGTACATATGAGTTCCTGCACATACTTTCTTCAGGTACGAGTACAAAGTACATAATTATTATTCCGGAGTGGGTTCGATTAGTCTTATTGAGGATGAGTTACCTGATGAGGAAAAAACTTCAGAAGTGGTAACTCCAGAAGATGAAATTATCAGGGTCCGTCTGCCAAAAAAATCTGAGCATGAACAGTTCGCGATAGCGGAACTCATGATGGGTGCGAATCATATCAGGGTCAGGTGCTCAGATGGAGTGACCAGACTTGGTCGAATTAAAGGCAAAATGAAGAAACGTGCCTGGATTCGTGAAGGTGATATCATTATTATTGTTCCCTGGAGCTTCCAGGATGACAAGTGTGATATCACATATCGATATACACCACCCCAGCGTGACTGGTTACGTCGAAATAATTATCTCTGATTTATCTGACCTGGTTTTTCTGCGATATGGCAGAGAATCTTATTTTTTCTATTTGTTCATTTCTTATTCAATTTGGAATCATTTCACAATACCAAATTGTGGTGTTCATTTTATTACCTGACTCCATCCTATCCAGAGGTCAGCATCAGGATATCAGTACCTTTAATCTACTTAAAAGAGATACCTGCATCAGATATGATCTCGGTGCTTTTTGTTGATGATGAACCGGTGCTTGTTGATATAGGTCGTCTTTTTTTAGAGCGGGTTGGAAATTTTTCAGTGACCGGTGTTGAATCAGCACAGAAAGCACTTGAGATGTTGTCCGAAAAACCCTTTGATGTTATCATTGCAGATTACCAGATGCCAGGTATGACCGGGATTGATCTGCTTCGTATTGTCCGGAGTCAGTATGGTGATATTCCTTTCATTCTCTTCACCGGACGGGGTAGAGAGGATGTCGCACGGGATGCAATCAACATCGGAGCGAATTTTTATGTACAAAAAGGGGGCGATCCCAAGTTACAGTTTGCTGATATTGCACATAAGGTTGAAACCGCAGTCGAACGAAGGAGGGCTTTGATTGCAATAAAAACCTCTGAGCAAAGGTTTCATGACATCATCAACTTTTTACCTGATGCAACATTCGCCATCAATACAGATGGTTCGATAATAGCCTGGAACCGGGAGATTGAACGGATTACCAATACCCGAGCTGAAGATATGATCGGGAAATGGGGATTTGCCCATTCTATTCCTTTTTACGGAAAACGACGCCCGATGATAATTGATCTGTTATTGCATCCTGATCCTGCATTTGAACAAATCTATCCTTCTCTTCACCGGGAGGATGGAATGATAACCGCTGAAGGAGTGCTCTTTTTAAATGATAAAAAACACTTCTTCCTTGCACGGTCCTCTTTTTTATATGGTCCGGATGGAAAAATTGCAGGAGCTATTGAGAGTCTTCGGGATATTACCCGCCAGAAAGAATCAGAAGAGAAACTCATCAGGGTGTTTGATCACCTCCCCCTTGGCCTTCAGATCTTTACCATGAACAAGAACGGTCATCTGGTCTGTACTGGAGGAAATCCTGCTTCAGAAGAGATAACCGGACTTGGTACACGGTGTTCTCCTGGAAGACCCATTGAAGATGTATTCCCTGGTGAAGAAGGCCAGAGGATTTGTGCTGTATCTAAAAAGGTTGCAATGGAAGGAGGCAAGGATTCGATAGATAATCTTGAAATATCTTTGGATGGTTCAAAAAGACATTATAATGTTAGAATATTTCAGACCTATCCAGGGGAAGTTGCTTTGATTTATCTTTGAATTCTGCTATGCATAATTATTCATGTATTTGATACATATGTGAGATACATTATGGGCCAGTCACGAAAATATGAGTTCAAATATTTACATTGATAACGGTGCAGGCATTCCGGAGGATGAGAAGAAAGGGGTTTTCAAACGGGGATCTGGAAAGAATACTGGTCTTGGCCTCTTTCTTATCAGAGAGATCCTCTCCATCACCGATATCAACATCATAGAGACCGGAACTCCGGGGAAAGGAGTCAGGTTTGAGATGACAGTTCCTGATTTATATTTCAGGAAATGTGATCCCTGATCTTATTCCTGTCTTATTGCGATGACACCAGGGAAAAATAACAACGATGCTGAGTTCATACAATACCGAAGACCAGATGGAGGTGGCCCATCATCAAAGACATGACCCAGGTGTGCATCACAGCAGGCACAAAGGACTTCTACCCTGTTCATTCCATGCGAGAGATCTTGTCTGGATTTTATATTCCTGAGTGATACCGGATTTGAAAAACTTGGCCATCCTGTTCCAGAGTCAAATTTATCCACCGATGAAAAGAGATCTGTTCCACAACAGCCACATCGGTATAAGCCAGGAGTTTTTGTAGCATAGTATGCCCCTGAAAAGGCAGGTTCTGTACCTCCTTTTCTTGCAACATCATAGACGATTGGATTCAGGATATTCTCCCATTCTTCATCGGTTCTGACAATCCGTTTAACATCTCTCATTTTTCCGATGTCAGCATGATAGATAGGGATGAGATCTGGATGAGCCATATTATGTAGTGTGGCTATAAAACGGATAAAATGATGTTATCTGCAATCCGTTTGAACCGTCTACTCTCTGGTATATACACCACAAAGAAAAAGGATCTCTTATAGATTGAATCCGAAATCTGTTGTGAACATTCCCTCTCTGCCAGAAATCGCTTACAATGATAACAGATATTTCACGACCGGGATGCATCGAATTGGTACGCCATCATGTTCGATAACATCTTCATAATCGTTCGTAAGGAGAATGGATTCAGGTGTATCATCTCCCTGTAGCGGGATGGTAAACCCTGCTAATTCACGTGAAGGAATCTCCCTGACTGAAATATCATCATACCAGACCTGAATCCTATGGCTGATATTCATCCCTTCTTTTACGATGAAATCGATTTCGTTTCCGTTTTTCGAGAAGTACACTTCTTCATACTGTTGCCTTAGAAAACAGGCGATGACATTTTCAACCTGCCATCCGGTGTCTTCGGAAAATGCGAATGCAACGCGATTACGAAGGCCGTTGTCGATTGCATAGGGTTTGAATCCTGATCGCATGGAATGTTTCAATGAATACGAGAAGCTGGTTACTTGAAAGAGCAGGTAACTTTCTAAAAGTGCAGAGATATATGATTCTGTTTTATCCTGTGAGATTGAAAAATTCTTTTTCAGTTTTGAGATATTTGTGGGCCGTGCTACCTGTGTCAACAGATAGACTGCGAGATTTCGAAGACTTGTCACATCCCTAATCTCATATCTGGATACGATGTCCCGATAGAGTATATCGTCAAAGTAACTCTTCAGGAGGATCTTCTTCTCATTCTCAGTTTTTTTGAGTGTCACTTCTGGAAAGCCACCATACATGAGATATTCATGGAATAAATTTCGTATTGCAGATTTCTTATTGAAATAATCCAGTTCAGTCCGGACATGCACATCGTTGAACCGAAGATATTCGATAAATGAAAGGGGGAAGACCTCAAAAGTGACGTTTCTCCCGGTTAGTTTCGTTCCAATCTCACGGGAAAGGATGGATGCTGATGAGCCGGTTACAAAAAATTTGATATCTTCTGTATCCTGTCTCCCCCGAACCCATGATTCCCAGCCGATCACCTGTTGTATCTCATCAAGAAAAACCCAGCATTTACCTTCCGGATATATCCGTTCCCGATACGTCCGATAGATATCTTCGAGAAGGGTGATGGAGTACTCTAGAGCAAAGAGTGGTTCTTCCAGATTTACCCGGAGGATTGCTGTTGGTGGGATCCCGGTTTTTACGAGTTCCTGAATAACCTGATTCATGAGCGTGGTTTTTCCGGATCGCCGTATTCCTTTCAGAACCAGTACTTCTTTGGATTGAACCTGTGCACAGCAGGCAGGGAGCAGATCCCTGGGAATACCTGCATCAATAGCCCCGGATATCCAAAACGGGTTATATGCAGATAATATTTCCAGGATTTTTGAAGAGTTCACAGGGGTCACCGATATATCTTATATTGTTGTAGTAATATGACCGATATATCGGTTAAGCATTTGGGTTACCCGCCCATTATCTCTTCATAGACCTTGTCAATCATATACTTCGTAACCTGCTCCTTGAACTCCTCACTCTCAAAAAATTTATTCACGATCTTTTCGTTACTCTCCATTCTTCCGGATATGATCATCTTTAGTTCATCTCGTAGGCATACCCGAACTTATTCTTATCAATCGCCTGGGCGGGAATATAGAGTGCATACCGCGAATCGGTTGGTAAAATCCTCAACCTTCGAGAGGAATCATACTAAGCACAAGAATAGAAAAGCCCCGCACTCCAGTTCTCAATCTTGCCGGACAGGGAATGAAAGCAGGGGCACATTACCGGAATCAAACTCTGAACACTTTTTTCTTTCCATCCCCAGGAGGACGTCATTACCTGCTGCATCTGTTGCGAGAGGATTGGAGAATGCCGGTGCAACCCGGATCCCCACCGTCCCTGCCTATACAGACAGTACCGTGACTAGGCACCCTCAGGAAATGGAGCCCATAAACTAGAGTAGCCACCAGGAGCGGGCGATCTCGTTTCGGTCTGCCCGGGAGAACAGAACGAAGCCGGATACCAGAATGCCAGAATCGCCGGCTCAAAGCAGCCGGTTGATATCATCGCATGGAAAGGGGAGAAAGTCCTCTTTCTTGGTGTCTCCTAGTATAAAAAACGACAGAATCATCAGACACACCCAGAAGATCCTCACCATTGCTATCAAAGTTTAAGCGGTGAGCTCCCCCGGATCGCTCCAGTTCTGGCTCTACAAATCCGGAGTGTGGCTTCGCTTTTAAGTCGGGCAGTAATTTTAGATCACAATCTATGCGAATATCATACAATATTATTGATACATCAGGTGGCGAAACGGCAACCTCTTTCTAAAAAGGATTCTCTTTTCATGCAAAACTGATGCCCTGACCTTTTTCTCATTTTTTTCAAGACCTGAAAAGGAAACTCTCCTCATTTGATTATTATTTCACAAAATCTGATTCTATGCAGTCTCGTGCACATTTCCCCGTCATAACCGGATTCTTCAATATTCCCGCGTTATCGGTTCCTGGTAAGATCCCAATACCTGATGAACACTCCGTGAAGGAGATACCAAAATGAATATTTTCAGTTCTCTCTCCAAACCCCCCTCTATTATTCGGCAATCAAATCGCATGATTCAGATTCACTATTGTGACCGAATCATTCATCCAAAAATCCTCATTTCGTTACCTATTAATAGATGCCGAATGGATCTTGTTCTCCCATTAGGACTTTAAAATCGTTAAATCAATTCAAATGGGACTGTTCCCTAAAAAGGAGCACGGTACCATGACAACAAGAAAACAAGATTTCTATCTGTTCTTCTGGGCACCGCTCTCAGATGATCAGTCACATGAAAAGAATATCAACTGGAATCAGAAGAAGAACGAATCCCCCAACCATGAAAAAGCAGGCCAGCTCATCACAGGTGGGGTTCTTTCTATCTTTCCTTTTGGAGAGCAAAAAAGTTCCCCATCCTGGAATTTCGGGACTCTTCCAGCACAACAAGGTCCCGGCCAGGGAAGAAACCCAGGCCACTTGGTCAATGGACTGCTTTCGGGGGCTTTGAACTTAAAGTTCAAATCTCCAGAAGGGATTTGGACACGGATCTGTATCGCTCTGGATCTCACCAGATCGCATCCAAATCAGCACGTGCAACAAGGCAGAGGGATGATCCATGTCTGACACCCCTGATTATTCCACCTGTCGGACCTCGCCTCACGCAGCACGCCGGCTTCTTCAGGAGCTTGGATATACTGCACTGCGGGTCGTAACCCCAACCCTGCCTATCGATATCATAGCATGGAAAAACCGGCAGGACATCCTCTTAATTAAAGTAAAATCCCTGAGGAGACCGCTTAAGAAAGACCGTCTCGTGAGCGAGATGAACCCGCTTTTTCAAATGGCAGCATCAGGTACCTGTCCGGGGACCATCCAGCTCTGGATCAGACGGGCTGCTGTCTGGGATCGCTATCATGTCATGGCCGGTGGATTTGCAGCAATAAAGGAGGGTGTCCATGGCATTTGACCGGAGATCAGAGATCCTGCGAGCCCTTCACCTCATCTCCTCCCCTGGCAGAGTTGTAGAAGTCAGAATTATCACTAATGATGGAATCGGCTCAGGATATTTTGACAACTTTGAGAAACTCGCAGACCAGGTCTGTATCCTGGACGACAATCCGCAGATCCGGGGGATCTACATCACCTTAAACGAAGTAAACCCGGCACTGCTCGCTCGTCGTGCGAACCGAATCATAATCAGACTTTCAAAAAAAGATGCCACAACCGCCGACAAGGACATCATCAGAAGGCATTGGCTTCCTATTGATATCGATCCAGTCCGCCCCTCCGGCGTCTCATCATCAGACGAAGAACACCAGTATGCCATGAACAAGGCACAGGAGATATCTGCCTATCTCCAGTCAGTCGGATGGCCTGAACCTATCATCGCCGACTCTGGAAATGGGGCTCATCTCTTATGCAAAATTGATCTTCCCAATGATGAGGCTGCTACAGACCTGGTCAAAAACTGTCTGACAGCACTCTCTGCCCGGTTCTCTGACGACATCTGTACCATCGATACCGCGAACTACAATGCTGCCCGGATATGGAAACTCTACGGCACAAGGACACGGAAAGGGGACAACACCCCACCTCGTTCACACCGGGTCGCATCACTGACAGAAGAACCAGCATCCCTACAACTGACCGGTTGTGACCATCTCACAACTCTTGCCTCACTGTACCCAACCGAAACCGGAACCCGGCCGTCAGGGAAAACTACGTCAAAAAACCTTATCTCCGATAATCCTGTTGACCTTGCAACATGGCTTTCCAGGTATAATATTGGATATACCAGGAAACCATATGGGGACGGCACCCTCTTTATTCTTGACCAGTGCCCGTTCTCAGATGCTCATCAGGATGGAGCCTATGCCATTCAATTTAAATCAGGTGCCATCTTTGCCGGATGTCATCACAACAGTTGTGGCGGCGGAATACAGCGGTGGAAAGATCTAAAACAGAAATATGAAGGCACACCCTATACAGAAGACCGGCTTTCCAGAATAAAAAAAGAGAATGCCAGGAAACGATATCTGGCCGAACAAAATCTCCTGGGAGGCCTGCAATCATCAGACACCCATGAGACGACAGATATTGATGATTTAGAAGATTCAAAAAATTCCGGATCTTCAAAGTCCCATCCCTGGAAAAAGAAGAAAGCCCAAAAATCAGGTATACAAAAAGAAAATCACCCCAACTTTGAGCACGAAGAAAATCCGGAAATAATACAAAAAGCCGAAGAGATCCTCCGTCAAGGACACCCGGTCCAGTACATGCGTGAAACCTTTGCCCTAGACCATGTCGGGGATCAGGTTGTCGCAGAATGCCTCATTCTCTCGCTTGCATCCCGGATAGTCATCAACTCAAAAGGTCTTCATGTCTCAATCACCGGAGATTCAGGAAAAGGAAAGTCACATGCCATTGACACCATGCTGGCCCAGGTTCCGGAAGAGTTCCGGTTATCCGGCCGGATAAGTGACAAAGCACTCTTTTACTCACAGGATTTGAAACCCGGAAAAGTCATAGCCCTTGATGATGTCTCCCTCTCAGAGCAGATGCAGGAGATCTTAAAAGGAGTCATCACCTCATTTCTGAAACCATTCAAGTATCGGACCGTCACAAAAGACAGAAACGGTATCACCTGTACCATCCCCGAGCGATGTGTCTGGTGGGTCGCAAAGGTCGAAGGGGTCGGAGATGATCAGATCTTCAACCGGATGCTCACCGCATGGATAGACGACAGTGAAGAGCAGGACAAGAAAGTCCTGGAGCGGACACTTCGGGAGGCAGCACAGATACCACCAGCAGTCTCATCGGTCAGGGAAGAGATCCTTGTTATCAGGCAGATATGGCGGATGGTAGAGGACACCTTTGTCATCATCCCCTATGCAGAACAGATAGAGTTTCAGTCTGTTGCAAACCGGCGAAACCCGGACATGCTCCTTGACCTGATCAAGACAAATGCCGCTCTTATGCAGTTTCAGCGTGAGAGAAAAACCGTTGATGGAACTGAGTATATCATCGCATCCATGGATGATTTCAAACAAGCGGTCAGGCTGTACAATGCCCTGAACGGAGATACCGGCGGCCAGATAACAAAGCTCACCCGCAATGAATCATCACTAATTAAAGCTATCCGGATGTTAAACCAGGAAGAACTTACTGTCCTTGACATCCAGCGGGTGACAGGATGGACCAATTCTGCTATATCCAAACTTCTGAACGGATACGCATCACGGGGCCATATTTACTCAGGACTCTTGCAGAAATGTCCGGCCATATCCTTCTATGATCGATCAGTCACCGTCGGAGATGTCGGACAGACCACCCACCGGAGAAGCAAGGTGTATGTCTGGGATAATTCCTTGTATTACGCATGGGTGAAGGGAGGAGCTGTATCACTTCGTCAGTCAGAAGACGATCACCATCATGATGACTCATCTCCGCCTGATGATCCAGAGGATGATTTCAGAAAATTTTCTGCAGAGACCGACCGGATTTCTGCACCTGCAGAAAATGAAAGGACTTCAGATCTCTCTCAAAATAGTACATGTACACATATACTTAGAGATAGAGAATCATTTTCTGCAGCAGGCACACTCACAGAAGGGGCTGAAGATATCAGGAGAAGCACCGGTGATCATGTCTGCGAACCCCTGTGTCCGGACCTGGTTGCAGAAAACGAACTCCTGATTTCAACAGATCAGTCCTCTTTATCAGATCAAAGCAATAAATCTGGGCGGATAACTTCAGAAAATAACAGAAAACATGCAGAAAAGATTGCTGCAACCATCAAACCGGATGAGTACCTCCGCATAGAAGGATGGCCGGAAAAAAAGCCCTGTCATCTTTGTGGACGATCTCTGGTCCAGTACCGGAAAAGATCCCATCAGAAGGGAGAAGAACTGGCATTTCTCTGTGCAGACTGCTATAACAAGGCGGTCAGCAGACATGTTGCATCCATTATACCCCTTCCAGGTCTCATCAGCACTGATCAGATGGTCAGACTCAACGCCAGTGCAGGAAAGTGTCATGTCTGTAATACCAATCCACTGATCTGGTATGATCATACAGCTCATCTTGGCCTGTGTGATGCCTGTTATCTTCGGGAACAGTCAAAAAAGTCTGAAGGGGGCAGTTCATGTTCCCAATGAACCGGCCATCCGCTGGGAATTGTGCTATGAAAAATTGTCCGCATCTTCTTTGGATCTGGTACCTGAGACAGGGAGATCCAAAAAAACCGGCACGGAGGAGAATATGTGAACTTTCCGGAAACTCACCTTCATATCTGGATCGATGCCCTTTGGAGGATGGAGGGATGATATGAACCCATTCACAGTCAGAACAGTCCGGAAGACTCTGTTTGTCCGGTGCGGGAGAATGTTCCTGGATGGTGATCTCCTCCGGATTGGTATTGATGGCCGGGGATGTTCTGCCATCAGCATCGACGAAACTTGGGTAGTCCTTCTTGGCCTGGGAGAGAGTCCGGTCACCGGTCCTGATGGTGAAAGCTCTGGTTCTGCATGGCTTTCAGAGAGTGGAAAGGGGTTTTACTGGACTATCGGGGACAGGGTGTACTCAACCCCGGTCCAGCGGGTAAAGATGGTCCTCTCCGGAAAACACAAAAAAGCCCCCGTATTTGAGAGATTACCTATGACTGAATGTGGTGAGTTTTTCTCTCCCTCAATTCACATCGCGGATCGGATGAAATTGTGATGATGCAGTTACTTCTGAATGTTCCCCGAAATGTTTCTCTCCGGGAGTATTTTCCAAAACATGGTGTAAATATTGCTCAAACCCAACTATCGTCTGCTTTCTTTTATCTCTGCCCTTTCAACCTGATAGTGCCGGAGTGCACACGGCAGGGGAATCGAACATGGCAGATTTTGTATCAAAATCAGTAGTAAAAAGTGCAGAGCGGGTACTTGCGACCCCTCTTGCTGGTAAAGCAGTCTTAAACACCATTATCGGGAATATTCTCGTAGATAATCCATGGGGATGCACGTCCTACATTTCCGGTGGAGACACCCTCCCGGCGGTGGCGAAAAGTTCGGAATATTACACCGGGACGGTTATATATGAAAATAACGACGGAAAGCAGGTAGGAAGGATATCGGTACGTTCACCGGCATCAGGTGCCTTTGATACCACCATCGCCAGCATTCTTGCAAATAGTGCAATAGAGACCACCATGGGTGGTACACCATCACATGACAGCTCTGAAGATGGCTTTAATATCACACTCAAGTGTCATGCTGAAAATGGAGAACTCTACAATGTCAGCTTCAAACGTGACAAGGTGAGCATCTCCAGTTACGAATCAGACAGCATCCTGACTACCGTTGAGACCTGGGCAGATACGGTCAGTGAACTGGCCTGAACTCTCCCTTTTTGGAGATCGGATGAACAAGGTTCTGGTCGCTCTTGGAGTATTGCTGCTCGTTATGCCCTGTGGCCTGACATATGCGGATTCGCTCTCATCATCAATCGTCTGTTCAGGAGCAACCTGGGTATCTTCATCGGTGATCAGTGATGCCCGGTCATATGCAGCACACCTGTTTACTTCTGACCAAGCTGTGGTAAACCGCACCCTCAACATCGGAGAAGTAATTACGACACTCGTATCCGGTAGATCAACCGGTCCACTGGGGATAGATGAGTATACTGGTCAGACCCACAATCAGACAGCACAGGATCCTACCTGCACGTTTTCCGTTCTGAATCAAAAATCCGGACGTCAGGATGATATCTCAACGCATGGCCTCTTCATCAGTGGCGATTATCTCTCACACCGGATCCTTTCAGAGAAAACGGTTGCAGGTTCAGTCGTAAACGGAAGTGGTATCCTTCTTACAAAGGCTCATTCTGATGATGGGAACCGCACGGTTTCACATGCTTCAGATATTGCAGGGTCCATGAATGTCACCGAGGAGATAGTATTCGGGGAGGAAGAAAATGATTGAACTGGTTTTGGCTGCAGGATGTGGAGTCACGTCAATAATCAATGTCCTGTGCACGGTCCTGCTCTGGATGAGATATGCAGATCAGGCAGGGATAATATCAGTGGTCAGGACTGATGAGGATGGGGATGTAACCGTCAGGTATCCTTTCCTTTCACGGGAGAAGTAAGATGCACTGGGCAGATACTCATCCCCCCGGATATTTCCGGGCAGAGAGAGACTGGCTCTCTCCTCCTGATGATAGGGATGATGATGACCCGGAGGATGAGAAAATATGAGACAATAGCAGGCTGATGAAACGGGTAACCCGGTTGGATGGTATGTCAGATATTGTCAGAATTACCTATGTCGGGTATGCTTACTCCCAGCTCGTTTTTTTTCAACGTCATTTCAGAATGTTCATGCAGATTTGGTCTCATACCTGTTTTTATACGATTCTATGAATACATCTGTCCCCCAAGGTCCGGATCCGAAAGAGAACGGTGCAATATTTTTAGGTTGGCTCAAAAAACGTGGGGGATTACGTGGTGCGGCGGATTGTGAGCGAAAATGTAAAGAGAATGGATTTGAAGCGAAACGGTTTATAAAAGACATGGGGGAAGAAAGAATCGCACTTTATCTTTCTCGGTGAAACAAGGTCATTGTATTGAAAGATAAGGTATGGGCTGATCAATGGATGATACATTATGATCTTGAAGTGCCACATCACCAGCATTGGATTGATATGTAAAAATTATTACTGAATGAGATCAATTTTTTACACTTCACTCTCCAATGATATTCAAAGGTGGTGTCATGTGATACCATATTTATCAGGAGGGGATGAATACCATGTCAGAGAAAATATTATCAGAATTACCTGAAAATCTTAAGGATTTTTTGGATATTCCTTATGGTGGGTTATTTGGGAATTCGGCGCAGGCACAGATAGTTGAAGAGATCATTGCCGATCCAACCATGCATTATCGCCCGAAATATCTTGAAGAGATGACGGGCAGGAAACCAAAGACGGTGAGAGATGCATTACAAAAACTGGTACAACTCGGATTAATCGAGAATGTCTCAAAAGATACCTATCATCCGGTATATCGGGTAGTGGTAGAGTCGAAAAAGTTCATTGCACTATCACTCCTGGCATATGCACTGCTTGATGACCGGGATAAAACCCGATGTATGGATACTGCAATCCTGGATTATTATCATAAAAACCTGGAAAAACAGGATAAACCACTGGCATGTGCAACAGCATCTCCTGAAATGTGGGGGATAACTACAGACCGTGAACCCTATAAAAACGGTTTTGTGGTTGCAGAAGGAGTTTAGTATGGATAAAAAGTCAAGTGAGAAAAATAATCCCGGAACTATCGATTTTCAAAAGTTATACGCTTTTAAACCTGAAGATCTGATTTTGGATATCACCAATTGCTCGTACTCAAATATGGCATATGTACAGGTTTCACATCGGGATGTGTCAATTGACTTTCTTGAAATGCCAGGAATTAAAAAAGAGGGTAAAAATGTTGTCAAAGGCACACGCATCTATATGTCTCATGCTGCAGCTCAGAAATTAGCAGAATCGTTATCCAATCTCCTTGATAAGGTTCATTCAGACGGTGAGATGGAAACGTATACTCCGACTACAGCATGCTCAATTGAGTCTCCAGGCAATAAAAAAATCAAATAAACCGGGGCATAATTTGGTATCATAAGATCCTGGGCTTCATTTTATCATACCATGAAATTTTCTCATCCCGTTTATGATCTCCATACCTTCTTCCTGAAATCATAGTCAGAAAACCCGATTATTATTTTAAATTTTCATTGCTTACAAAATATTTATTAAGAATTATAAATATAAGGGCATCTGTTATTGTACGGAATGGGGGGTTTTCTCTATGAAAGATCATAATAGGGTAGATAAAAAATTTAGAATACTATTTATTCTGGGCATAATGCTTCTTTGTCCATGTATCGCGGCCGGTTCAGACTTGATCTCACCGGTCGTGTTCGAATCCGGATATTACAATACTACAGAATCAGGAGGTATTCCAGCGTCAGATGGAGTACTGGCTGATTCACTCACACCTCCGGTTGCTAGCTTCTCTATTTCTCAGTCATCCGGACCGGTTCCTTTGAAAATTCAGTTTACTGATCATTCAACAGGAAATCCAACACAATGGGGATGGTATTTTGGTGATGGCGGAACTTCCAATGATCAAAATCCTGAACATATCTATACTACTCCCGGTGTTTATCCGGTTGGATTCCTTGTCGCTAACAGTGCGGGATATAACAAAACGTTTGTACCAGGCCTGATTCAGGTGCAAAATCCGGTTCCTGCACCAACTCAGGTTCCATCTCCAGGTACATACCCGCCAACAGCATCATTCATGGGATCACCTACTACCGGACCGGTTCCGCTCACCATCCTGTTCATCGATACATCAACAGATAAACCTGTATCATGGGGTTGGTATTTTGGTGACGGCAGTTATTCACCCAGGCAACATCCGTATCATACATATACCCGTCCGGGAATGTACCCAGTCTCGCTTACTGCATCGAACGCAGGAGGATCTGATACCTTCATTGCGGAGAATTATATCGTTGCAACAACTCCGGTCCCGACACCAACGCCACGACCAACGATTAAACCACCCTGTCCTCTGATTCTGTCCCAATCGGTAGAAGTGACAGATCCTTCCTTACCGGTGGCGAAATTCAGTGCAGAAACCATTGAAGCATCAGATATATTCATGGTACGGTTTATTGACGAATCTCTCGGAGATCCGACATTCCGACTCTGGTACTTCGATGATGGCAGCTATTCAACTGATACTAATCCGGTGTATACCTACACCGACCCCGGAACACACCAGGTGTCACTCATGGTGGTAAATGATGCCGGTTCCAGCACGATCTCCGGAATGGTTGAGGTCAATACAGGACAGAACGGTGCAGGAGGAAACACAAATCTCACTCTCCCGTCTTTTTCGAGGAGTACTCCTCTCTCACCCGGATTCGCCAAGTTGGTGGCTGAAAATCCAGACTCCTGGTCCTGGATCTTTGAGGGATGGAATAAGTCAGCAAATAGTGTCCCTCACCCGAATCTGACACCCGGTGGGATATCTGCATCGAAAAATTTTGGGAAAAATACAGGAGAGAGTATGGCCCTCAAAGAAGGGATAATCAAGGGTGGTCTGGGCGGTCTGTAAAAAGGGGGTTTTCTGGATTGTGAAGGGTAGGTAAATCCTTGTTTTTTAAAAGTGAATAATATTTTTTATAAACTCGATGCTCTTTTCCTTTGTTTTTTGATGCATAATCTTCATATACTTTTTAATGACTGTATATCTATGAGGCAGGGTAGATGATTCAACTGGATGATCTGACAATAAGTAAAAAATTGTTGATTCTCGTTATTGTGGGAATCTTAGCGATAATTGTGGTTGGTTGTATCGGAATATTCAGTACACAACAAATAAACGGACAATTGGGTGAGTTATATCAAAATAAATATGCCCATTCAGTTCTGGCACTTGAAGCGTATTCTGACATGATGAGCTTTGCAGTCGGTGGATACATGCTCACCCTGGAGCCTGATCCGGTAAAAAAAGTCGCCATTCAGGATGCGAATCAATTGCCATATGTCGCTTCTTTCAAAGAAAAACTGGCAGAGTATGAATCTATTCCAATGAATGAGGACGAAACAGCAGTTTTTACTGATCTCAAACAGGCGTCAACAGAATATTTCGATCTTGCACAACAGACCAATGACTTAAATTTTGCCGGAAAAGTCGAAGAATCAACAAAATTGAGAACCGAAGTATTAGTTCCGACACGTCAGAAAACCTATGATGGATTAGCGAAATTAATAGAACTCAATACCCAGAGTGCAAACCAATATTATCTGGATGCACAGGCTGGTTATCAGTCAATCGTTCTGATCACGGTCATTATTACCATTATCTGTGCGATTATTCTCCTGCTCATTTCATGGCTCATCATTCGAAATCTTACCCGAAGAATCAATATGCTCATTACTGGTATGGGTGAAGTTGGAGCAGGAAACCTGTCACACCGGATAGCTCTGACCGGTAAGGATGAAATTACCCAAATTGGTTCCTCATTTGATTCGATGGCAGTAAATCTTGAGAAGCAATCCCATGAGATTAACCGGAATATTGAGAGATCAAAACAGGCCAATACAGCGATAATGAATGTAGCAAACGCGATTAAGAGCGGTAACATTGATGCAACCATCAATACCTCTGAACATGAAGGGGAATTTCTTGTAACAGTCCAAAGTGTCAATGACCTTATCAGTGCATTCGTTCATCCGCTTCAAGAGGCAATGAACATCGTCAATAAGTTTGCTGCCGGAAATTTTGCCGCCAGGTATGATTCGAAATCACAGGTAAAAGGCGACTTCGAGAAATTTAAAAATGCTCTCGATAACAGCGGAATGAGTGTATCCGGAGCAATAAATGGTGTCAAGAAAGAGGTGAATACCTTAAGTGGTGTGATGGAAGAGACAAATGCAGGTGCTGAGGAAGTCACCAGTACTATCACCATGCTTGCACAGAACTCTTCATCGGTTAGCATGCTCGCGGAACGAAACAGCAGTAGTATATCTCAAGTTCTTTCTGCTATGGATGATCTTTCCAAAGCTGTTGGGGCTGTTGCATCATCTGCAGAGGAAGCATCAGAAAAAGCAATGCACACCGTGGATCTTTCAAAGAAGGGTCTTAACCTGGCCGGAAAAGCTGAGACCGGTATGAATGGAATAATGGTCTCATTTGAGGATACAGGAAACAATATCCAAGACATCAATAATCAGATGGAGGAGATTGGTAAGATTGTGGACATCATTACCGGAATATCAGAACAGACCGGTCTTCTTGCCCTTAATGCAGCAATAGAGGCTGCCCGTGCTGGAGAAGCAGGCATGGGTTTTGCTGTTGTTGCCGATGAAGTCAAATCACTTGCCCTGGAATCTCAAAAATCCGCAGAAAATATTGCAACCATCATTGGTAACCTGCAAAAGAAATCTCAGGTGGTTTCTGATTCCATGACTGAATCGCTCAGTGAAGTAAAGAGTGGAAATGAGGCGGTAAGAGAAACACTGGGCGTTTTCAATGAGATTGTACAGGCGATCAATGTTATTTACGAACAGCTTGCAGAGGGAGCCAGTGCCTCTGAGGAACAGGCTGCTGCAGTGGAGGAAATAACTGCAAGTGTCCATGAGATTGAGACCCTGGTTCAGCAGACAGCGAAAGAGGCTGTTGATTCAGCAGCAGCCACGCAGGAAGTGACTGCATCCATAGATCAGATCTCACGTGCTATCTCCGAAGCAACTGCATCTGTTCAACGTATCGCAGCAGAAATGGGCCAATTTACGGTCTCATAATTTATTTTTGATACCTATCCCGGTACATTTTTTCATGAGTATTCCCATTACGGACAATAATAGAAATAGCCTGACCAATCCGGTACTTGATAATCCATTTGAACTGACCCTTGGAACAGTCATCCTGGTCGTCTTTGGGATGTTCATGCTTCTCTTCGGTCTGCTCAGGTTCAGAATTCAGACTGGTGAATTGCCATATAATCCGGATAGTGCCTATGGACTCTTGCTTGTTCTGTGTTCCATTCAGATGATAACACTGGGAAAAACCCCATTCGGAACATTCCATCGTAACTGGATACTCATCATTCTTGGATTCTCAACCGCCATCCTTGGGACTGGAGCCTGTTTTATTCCAGGATTTCTGGCTGGGATAATCCCAGAATTGGTTGGTATCCTCATGATAACCGGAGGGTTTGTACTTTTTCTTCATCTGCTCTTCTCAAAAGGAAGGACACAGGAGTGGATCAGGGTTCCAGGAATACTACAACATCTCACCTTCGCCTGTGGATTTGTATACCTGACAGAGATTCTGTTTGGTCTTGTGATTCTTTTCCCCTGGTTTTTCTCAGGTGTTTCTGCCAGTCTGCTCTCTTTGGTCTTTAGTGTCAGTCTCTTTTATCTTGCATGGTGTATTCAGAAAGTCTCATTGGTCTATCCTCAGAAAGAAACTGCAGACCAGACAAATTCTTCAGTTTCTCATAGTAAAAACCGTCTCTTTCAGGTGCTCTTTTTAGAGGAAGTTCCCCTCTCTATTCCGGTTTCATTCCTTCTTCTGCTTGGAGTTATCTTTACCGAATGTGCAGTCCTTCTCATCCCGGTAAGTCAGGGGCTGTATCCGTTCTCTCGTGACAGTCAGTTTGGTCTGCTCATGGTAATCATGGCAATTCAGGTGCTGGCACTTGGAAAAACCCCGCTGGGTGTGTATAAACGATCCTGGATCCTGATCCTTATCGGTCTTGTCGTCGTCTCACTTGGCATATATTCCTGTATCATTCCAGGACTTTTGACCGGCTGGATGTTTTTCAGCTTGGGTATCTGGAATGTGATAACCGGAAGCACCGGTCTTGGAAAGATACTTCATCCGGTTGTTCGTACCATACAAAGCCCTCCGGATGACCTGGTTTTTCCATCTCCTGCAAAGAAAAAACTTCTTCGAATGGTGATTATCCTTCACCTCTTAACAATACTATTTGGAATAAACCTGATTATCCCTGGGTTTATCCCCGGAGAGATAGTTCTTGGGAATCTTTTCATTTTGGGAATTCTTTTAATACTCCTGGCAGGTATGGTGGGAAAGGTACCGACAACCGTGTGAAGAGAATCGAATACCTTAACCTGTGTTGAAAAAAATTAGTTCAATGATCACATGCCCGCATCTTTGGGATAGCAGGCATTCTCTTTGTGAAATGAGGCATTATCATGACAGATCAAACCAATGTAAACACCCTTTTTGGAGAGATTGGAGATGACAAAGCATTCAGGGAGCGGTACGGTGAACAGATCGGTGCTGGAATGGCTGCCGTAATCTATGCCCGGGATGGCGTTGCAGCAAAGGTATTTCGGGATAACCAGCCGCCCAGACAGGCATTTCAGGAGGCGTACACCATGGCAGTCATCAATGAACTGGGTATTCCTGCTCCGAAGGTGTATGGCGTTGAGACCTTCAGTAACCGGACCGTACTGCTTATGGATCTGGTCAAAGGGATCTCACTCCTTGATGTTATGATCAAAGACAGAAGTAAGGTCGCGGAATGTATGGACACAGTCGTAAAACTTCAGGCAGCTCTGCATCAGGTGAAATTTACCGATTTCCGTCCTCTCAAAATGATGCAGCAGGGAATGATTACCGCAAGTCTCGGATTATCACCTGAAGAAAAAGAACGTCTTATCGGAATGCTTCCTTCGCTTCCTGATGATATCATTCTCTGTCATGGCGATTTCCATGGAGGGAACATACTCTGTGATGGGGATTCATGTATGATTATTGACTGGGCAGAGGTCTCCTGTGGCTGTCCTGCAGCTGATGCATGTAGAAGTTACATGGATTATTACATAGCCAGGCAGGGACTTGAGGATCTTTATCTGGATAAATACTGTGCTGTAACAGGGAGAACACGGGATGAGGTTCTGACCTGGCTTCCGGTAGTCGCTGGTTCAGTCTATGGATATCTCTCCCTGGAAGCGCAAAAGATAGTCCGTCCACTCTTCTGATGAGTAGGATGACCCGATCACGAAAAAACTAATTTTTTCAGCACGTATTGTATTCTTCTCATCTTCCTGCTTCAACTTTTTTAAAAATGCAGTATAATTCAACGAATTCAGTATTTTAAAAGAAGACACAGATATAAAATTGTAAAACTTCCTTAATACTCGAATTTTGCTCCAGAAACAATGATGGGAAATGCTTATTTGAGATCTCTTTTTTCATCTGTCAGGAACCAAATCGCTGCCCTACAAAAATAATCCTTGTTTCATAATCCGATTAATATCATATATAATAAATATTTGCCATGCGTTATGGTGATTAATAGTGTGGTGCAGGGGAATCAAACACGCGAAGATAATATGGTACCGTGGGGAACATCATGCAAAACAAATTAAAAAAATGGATCGATAATGCAACAATCGGGCAGAAAATTATTCTCATTTGTCTGATTCTGGTTACCGTTCCGACCATCGTGCTTGGGTATGTAGCGTACTCAAGTGCTGAAACGACAATCACAGATGATATCCGGATGAGTCTTGAGATGCAGACAGCGGATATCACCGAAGAGACGAAAACAGTCTTTGATCTGACTCAGGTCAAGGTAAATAGTGATCTGAATGTCCTTCGTGAGCTCTTTTACGAAAAAGGAAAACCTTCGATAGTAAATGACGAACTCATTCTTGGTTCTTCCTATAAGGTGAATAACAATTTTGAGATAGTGGATGAAGTCCAGTCTCTTCTGGGAGGGGCAGCAACAGTATTTCAGAAGAAAGGAAACCAGGCCATCCGGATATCAACCAATGTAATTGGAGATGATGGAAAACGGGCAATTGGAACTCCGGTTTCAGATGCAGTGTATGATGCGGTCATCAATAAAGGACAGACCTATTATGGAACTGCAAATGTTGTTGGAAAGAATTACATTACCGCTTATGAGCCGATAAAAGATAACTCAGGAAATATTATTGGTATCCTCTTTGTCGGTGTTGAAGAGGCCACAACTATCGGTCTTCTGCAGGAACAGATCAGGAACAAAAAGATCGGTGAACATGGGTACATGTATATCCTGGATAGCAAAGGAAAACTGCTCCTTCACCCATCTCTGGAAGGTCAGGATATGACCTCGCATGACTTTGTCAAGACAATTCTTGCAGAAAAGAAAGGATACCTGGAATACCCCTGGCAGGGTACACATAAAATCGCTGCATATGATTACTTTGAACCATTTGACTGGATCATCGTTGCCAGTAGTGATCTCTCTGACTTTACCGGACCACTTGATACCATTCGAAACACTATCATCCTCGTTGTTGTTCTTGGAATCATTGCTGGGACCCTGGTCTCGTTAGCATTTGGTCGCTCAATATCACGCAGAATGGATGAACTGGTCAAGGTAGCCCATCAGATCCAGCATGGGAATCTCTCGGTGAGCATTGCTGAATCACAAAGTAAAGATGAAATCTCAATTCTAGGGAAAGCCTTTGCAGAGGTTGTATCAACCTTCCAACTCTTCAGGGATGAGGTCCGGACCTTAAGTTCTGCAGCATCATCTGGAAACCTGAACGTCAGGGGAGATGTCAGTAAATTCCAGGGAGATTATGCGGTTATCATTGACGGAGTAAATGAGACCGTTGATGCCATAGCCGTTCCCCTACAGGAAGCCATGAATCTGTGTGGAAAATATGCCACTGGTGACTTCCAGGCCCGGATGAACCCAAACCTGCACCTGGAAGGGGAGTTTATTGAGTTCAAAGATGCTCTGAACACCATCGGTGTGGATCTTTCCCATGCCCTGACCGCCGTCCGTGATCACATGACTATCTTATCTGGTCAGGTGAATGAGATCACAAATAAGGTCAACGAGGTTACCCGTGAAACCGATGTTGCACACAAAAGCATTGAAGATGTCTCTGAAGGTGTCGGTCAGGTCGCCCGGATTGCATCGGCAGTGAATGACCTTGCAGATAAGAGTGGTATGAATACCCAGCAGATCCTCGCAGCCATGCAGGATCTTGCCACAACCGTCTCGTCAGTTGCGGCAAAAATGGAGCAGGTGTCTGTTCTTACAAACACTGCTGCAGAACTCTCTGAGAATGGTAAGAAAGCAGCTGGCGAGGCAGAGACTGGTATGAAGGACATCATGCAGGCATCCTCTACAATCAATGAGATGAACCAGGAGATCAGTCAGCAGATGGGGGAGATCGGTCGTATCGTGGATATCATAAGTTCCATTGCCGAAGAGACCAACCTTCTGGCCCTGAACGCTGCAATCGAGGCTGCACGGGCAGGAGAAGCCGGTCTTGGGTTTGCTGTTGTGGCATCAGAAGTCAAGGAACTTGCAAATGAATCCCAGAAGTCAGCAGAACATATTGCAGGCATTATATCCGGACTTCAGAAAAAATCAGGGGCCATGGCCGCAGCTGTTGGGAAGTCCCTGACCGAGATTGAGAGCGGGAATGTTGCGGTCAATGAAACCCTCGATATCTTTAATGAGATCGTGACTTCCATCTCGGTCATCAATGCAAACATGAGTGAGGTTGCCGCTGCAAGTGAGCAACAGGCCGCATCTGTTGAAGAAGTAACCGCAACGGTAAATGAATTCAGTGACATGGTAACCCAGACCGCGAAAGAGTCAGTAGGCCTGGCTGCTGCAAGTGAAGAGTCATCAGCCGCAGTAGACCAGATTACTCATATGGTCTCCCAGGTGAATTCCTCCATGGAAGAAATACACATAGTAACAGATCAGGCTCATGAAACAGTGCAGCGGATTCATGATGAGATGGACCAGTTTAAGGTTTGATCCCCCTTTCCTTCTTTTCGTTCCTAAACATCTATGAATTCTGATGGCTAACGTGTATCACCATGTTTGCACAACGGATCGAGAATCTTCCCCCCTATTTATTTGCCCGCATAGATGAGATGAAAGCAAAGAAAAGGGCTGAAGGGGTTGATGTTATCGACCTTGGAGTCGGCGACCCTGATCTTCCTACTCCGCCCCATATTGTCGATGCTCTCATTGATGCAGCTAAAAATCCGGACAATCATCATTATCCGTCCTATCTGGGCATGGCAGCATACCGCCAGGCTGTCGCGGGCTGGTACAATAAGCGGTTTGGTGTTGATGTAGATCCCAACTCACAGGTCATCTCCCTGATGGGTTCAAAGGATGGGGTTGCCCATATCCCTGAAGCTCTCGTGGGTCCGGGAGATTATGTTCTGGTTCCAAGTCCCGGGTATCCGGTCTATAGCACAGGAGCCCTCTTTGCTGAAGCAAAAACTCATGAGATGCCCCTTCTCAAAGAGAATGGGTTTCTCCCTGATCTTGATGCTATTCCGAAGGATGTTGCAAAGAAAGCAAAACTTATGTGGATTAACTATCCGAATAATCCAACATCAGCCATTGCACCCCCCTCATTCTACCAGGAGGTTGTAGAATTTGCACGGGAACATGGTATTGTGGTTGTCAGTGACAATGCCTACTCTGAAATCTCTTTTGATGGATACAAGGCACCGTCTTTTCTTGAGACCGACGGAGCAGATGAGATAGGTATTGAGATGCACTCCCTGTCAAAGACCTACAATATGACCGGATGGCGGATAGGAATGGCAGTCGGAAATAAGGAGGTTATCCGCGGTCTTGGTATTGTAAAAACCAATATTGATTCAGGGGTATTTAATCCGGTTCAGTATGCAGCAATAGCGGCTCTTCAGGGTCCCCAGGATTGTGTTGCAGAGGCATGTAAGGTCTACCAGGAACGGCGTGATGTGCTGGTTAGTGGCCTTACCAAGCTTGGATTTGATGTTACCACACCAAAGGCAACCTTCTATGTCTGGATGAGTGTTCCAGATAGCATCTCATTTGCAGCAAAGATGCTTGATGAGACCGGAATTGTTGTAACTCCCGGTGTCGGCTTTGGAAAATCCGGAGAAGGCTATGTCAGATTCGCAATTACCCGCTCTGTTGACCGTATAAAAGAGGCAGTGGACCGGATGGGAGAGGTGAAATGGTGAACCTTCCACCGCATCTCTCCATACAGAATCACCACCTGATGATTGACGGGTGTGATACGGTTGAACTGGCATTCGATTATGGAACCCCCCTGTATGTCACCGATGAGACCAGAATACGGGACAACTTCCGGGGGTATGTGGCTGCTCTGTCAGCCCATTACTCACATATCCGGGTTCTCTATGCAGCAAAGGCAAATGGAAACCTCAATATCATAAAGATCCTTGCAGAGGAGGGTGCAGGAGCAGATGTCTTCTCATCCGGAGAACTGCATATGGCCCTTCTTGCCGGGATGAAGCCAGAGCACCTGCTCTTTAATGGCTCCTCAAAGACCGAGGCAGATCATCGTCTGGCTGTGGAGAAAGATGTCAGGGTATCACTTGATTCGCTGGATGAACTGGCTCAGCTTGACCGGATTGCAGGAGAAGCAGGAAAGGTTGCCCAGATATCCTTCAGGGTTAATCCGGCAATTGATGTGCCGACACACCCGAAGATAGCAACCGGACTTGCAACATCGAAATTTGGTATCCCGGCAACAGAGATTGCCGATGCCTATGCTGCAGCCCTTGCCTGTAAAAACGTCGTCCCGGTTGGTATTCACTGTCACATCGGTTCCCAAATCCTTGAGATCGAACCTTTTGCAAAGGAAGCACAGGTTATGATGGAGGTTGTTGAAGAGCTCCACCGGATGGGTGTGAAGTTCAAATTCATTGACCTTGGTGGCGGACTTGGAGTGGCATATGATCATCATGGACCAGATGCACCATCCTTTGCCAGCTATGCAAGTGCTGTCATGCCGGTCTGCACATCGGTCCTTGGACGGCTCGGTATTTCACCTGAGATCTGGATTGAACCAGGCCGGTCCATGGTCTGTGACTCAACAGTCCTCCTGACCAAAGTGAACTCGGTCAAAAAGGCACACAAGACCTTTGTGAATGTGGACGCAGGATTCAATCTTCTCATCCGTCCGGCGATGTATGATTCATACCATGAGGTGCTCGTGGCAAACCGTGCTGATGAAAAACCGGCTGGAACATACACGATCACGGGCCCCATCTGTGAGACGGGAGATATCCTTGCCCATGATCGGGAGCTTCCCGACGTTGTTGCCAGCGACCTGATAGCTGTCCTTGATGCTGGTGCCTACGGATACTCCATGGCATCCCAGTACAATGGCAGGGGCCGGTGTGCAGAGGTGCTGGTAAGGAAAGGGCAGGCAGAACTGATGAGAAGGGCAGAGACCATTGCTGACCTGATGGCAAACCTCGTGACTCCTTCATGGCTTTCATAACACCGGAGTGAACCGGTGGTCAGATATCACTACGCTCTGGTCGATGACCTGGTTAGCAGGGAAGAATTTGACCGTCTGATAGAGAAAAAAATAAACGATTGCGGAAATCTTGCAGATGAGACTGCTGCAGCCCTGCTGGTGGTAAAAGATCTTGGCCGATCCCATGTCAAGATCCGTGGTCTTCGGGGAAAATCCTCCCTCTTCTGTTTTTATGGAAAGATAATCGGATTCTCCGGTGTAAAGGAGTTTGATAGGTCAGATGGAGAGAAGGGTCTTGTCTCACGGCTGACGGTGGCTGATGAGACCGGACAGGTTGAACTGGTCTTCTGGGACGAACAGGCTGCAGCCCTTGAAGACACGTTTGAGATTGCTGATGTGGTTGAGATTATCGGACGACATGGAAAGTCTATCCGGGAGATTATGCCGCTCAACCTGCGAAAGACGTGTGTTGACATCGACTGCGTGATGGAGGTGAAAGAACGGAAACCTCCTGAGCGCACTGATCTGCATCTTCTCATCCTCAGTCTTGCAGAGCCCCGTCCATTTACCCGTCGGGATGGAACCGGTGGTGAGATGGTGAGCGGACTTGTCGGTGACACAAATGGAACTGCACGGCTTCTCTGCTGGGAATCTGCCCTGTTATCCGGAGTATCGCCTGGGACGTCCATATCGGTGACCGGTGCTCTGGTAAAAGAAGGAGATTATGGGGGAAGAGAGGTTATATTTGACGAAGAGAGTCACATCTCCCCTGTCAATACTATCCCGGCAATTCCGGTAACGCCACTTGGTACCCTTGTCCCTGAACAGAGTTTTACTGTCCGGGGAACCATTACAAAAATCCTTCCTGCAAAACCGTTTACGAAACGGGATGGTACGACTTCCTGGGTCAGGAACCTCCGGTTTTCTGATGAGAGTGCAGAAGTTCCTCTGGTACTCTGGGATGCTGATGCAAAACGAACGCTCCTTTCCGGTGAAACGCTCATGCTTTACAATGCCTATGCAAAGATTGGGCGATCTGGTGAGACTGAAGTATCCCTCGGAAGGAGCGGCGCTCTGTTCGTGGTTCCGGGACAAACAGAAAAAGTCCGGATTGAAGGAGTCGTTCTTCATGTACCAGAAGGTACCCTTCTTGCAACCAGCGAGGGATCATGGCTTGTGGAGACAAAACTTCCTCATGGTACCCATGTGATCATGACTGGCCTGGCAAGTGGAAAAAGAGTCTTTTGCGAAAGTGAAGAAGTGGTAAATCACGACCATGCAGCTATGAAAAATGACATTTCCGCTTTTATCCGGTCACTTTCATAAATGCAGTTTTCACTTTCACCCCGTTTCTTTTAGGCTTAAATACCCCTCGTTGCCACCTGTATGATGAGGAAAATACTATGGCAACAGAAGCATACAAACTTGAGGACATTCCCGGTGTGGGACCTACTACCGCAGAGAAACTCCGCGAAGCCGGGTATGAGTCAGTGGAGAAGATTGCACAGGCAACTGCAACTGAACTCTATGATACTGCAGAAATTGGGGAGGCAACCGCCCGCAAGATGATAAAATGGTGCACAACCCAGCTGAACCCTGATGCAGAAGAATCCACAACTGCTCCGTCCGCAAATAAGGAAGATATAACAAATATGCCACAACGGAGACTGGATATTGAAGATATTCCGGGTGTCGGCCCGGCTATTGCAGAAAAACTTCGGGATGCAGGATTTCTGACTGTTGAAAGTATTGCAACCTCACTCCCTTCAACCCTGGCAGAAGCTGCAGAACTGGGTGAGGCAACCGCAAAGAAGATGATCAAGTGGTGCCGGGATCAGGCAGATATTGGCGGATTTAAGACTGGAACCGATGTCTTTGAGCAACGTCTGAAAGTCAAGAAACTTCGCACCCTTGTTCCGGAAGTCGATGAACTCCTTGGTGGAGGATTTGAGACCCAGGCCATCACTGAGATGTATGGTGAGTTCGGTTCTGGTAAATCCCAGATTGTCCACCAGATGGCAGTCAATGTTCAGCTCCCTGAGGAACTTGGTGGTCTTGGTGGTTCGGTCATCTACGTAGACACTGAAAACACCTTCAGACCTGAACGTATTGAGCAGATGGTAAAGGGCCTAGAGATAGAAGGTGCAGAACCTCAGGAATTCTTAAAAAATATCCACGTTGCCCGTGCCCAGACCTCTGACCATCAGATGCTCCTTATCGAGACATCCAGAGAACTTGCTGAAGAACTGAAGGCTGCAGGGAAACCAGTCAAGCTGGTAATTGTGGATTCTCTTACCGGTCTTTTCAGGTCAGAGTATGCAGGACGGGGATCTCTTGCAGAACGTCAGCAGAAACTGAACCGTCACATGCATGACATCTTCAAACTCTGTGACGAGTACAATGCCATAGGCCTTGTGACAAACCAGGTCCAATCCAATCCGGCAGTTTTCTTTGGTGATCCGACAAAACCTATCGGAGGAAATATCGTCGGCCATACTGCCACCTTCAGGGTATACCTGCGTAAAAGCAAGGGCGGAAAGCGTATCTTCCGGCTTGTTGACAGTCCAAACCTGCCGGAAGGGGAAGCAACGTTCCTTGTGGAAGAGGGCGGTCTTCGGTCCTGCTAAATCCACAATTATAGGAGTTTATCTGTGTTACGGGGCGTGATAACTGATATAGATGGAACACTGACTGATGAAAAGCGCAGGCTTTCGACTGCTGCCATAGAGACAATACGAAAGCTCCAGGAGAATGGTATAGAGGTGGTGCTCTCCTCAGGGAACACCTCCTGCCTTCTCAAAGGGCTCTGCAAGCTCATCGGCACCGGTGGAACATTCATTGGTGAAAATGGTGGCGTGTACCGCATTGGATTTCAGGGCTCAATGAAGGTTATGGCGAACCGGGATATTGCAGTAAAAGCTTTGAACCTGTTAGAAGAATACTATACGAAAAAAGGCATCCGTCTTGAACTTTACTCCCACCAGGAGCGGTATTCTGATATCGCGTTTGCCCGGGAGGTACCGGTAGACGAGGTGAGGTCTCTTCTTGCCGGCTGGCCGGTTGATATCATGGATACGAACTTTGCGATTCATATTCATGAGGCTGGAATCGATAAAGGAAAGACGTTTCATATTGTTGCAGAACAGCTAGGTATACTACCTGAGGAGTTCCTTGGCATAGGAGACTCAGAGAACGATATCGGTATGATTAAGGCTGCAGGTACCGGTTGTTGCGTTGCAAATGCACAAGAAGATGTACGGAATATTTCTGACTTTTGTTCATCAGTTCCGTACGGAGAAGGATTTGTTGAGATTATGAGGAAGTACTTCCCTCACATTCTGGCAAGATAACGGTCTACCACGATAAAGTCCTTGATGTCCCTTACTGCTTCAAAGGGGATAAGCATCCGATCTCCGTCCAGAGTATATCCGGTTGTATCAAAGGACTGGTCCGGCTCGAGCACAAGGTCGGTGATAAGGCCAGTATCAAAATCTACCATCAGATTGCGAAGTGATCCGATTGCTTTCCCGTCATTGGTCACGATCTGTTTCCGTGAGAGCGTGCGGGCAAGTATGGACTTCATATATCAGATTTCGGTTGTATCCAATAATAAATCTCCCGATCAGATACTGATATCTCCGGTTATCGTCCTGGTTTTATACCAGTCTGTTTGAGAGCTTTTTCAATTGACCAGTATCCCCGGTCGAACTCTTCCTGTAATTGCTGGTTAACCTCTTTCTGAGAAAGATTGGTCTGGTTCAGCTCGTTATACCTGGATCGGAGTCGCTCTGTCTCATCTTTATTCCAGGCCTTCCTGGTCCGTTTCCTGCCAGGTTCCTTTGGTGTTTGTGCGGTATTGAGAAGAAATCCGGGGATCAGCGCTGCCATCTCATCTATCCTGGCATCAAACATAACGGGAGATATCTCAAATCCGGTTGCTCTTCGTGAGAGTCCGATCGCAGTTTTTGCGGTTGAAAACCCACCCAGGAAGAGATCACAGACCAGATCCCCTTCATTACTGCTGTACTGGATGATTTTACTTAAAAGAGCGGTGGGAAGTTCATTTTTATTCTTCACCTTTCTTGGTTTATACTCCCGGTTGATGATCCAGACATCCTCCCGGTCCTGGTAATTGAGCGATCCCCCGTTCTCATCCTTCTCCGAGAGGGAGAACCTGCATTCGGTGTTAAAGGTCCGCTTTCCCCCGGGCTTTGCAAAAAACAGGATATGGTAGTGCGATGAGACATACTTCAGACTGGTAAATACCCCGAAGTTATATCGCCAGATGATATGGTTTACTTCCTCCAGGCTGGTTTTGTAGAGTGCATTGAGGATGTGACGAAGATGGGTATAACCAGATACGATATAAAGAGAACCTCCAGGCCTGAGAATACGCTCAGCCTGACCGATCCAGTCCTTTGTAAATGATTCATAATCCTCCGCTGGGATTTCTACATATCCATCTGTTACAAATGATTCATCCCGGTTATAGTGCCGGTGGAGTTTGTCCCCTTCAATGCCATAGGGAGGATCAGTTATGATGAGATCAACGGAGTTATCCGGAATAAGAACAGATCCAGAGATGCATTCACCGTTGTAAAAAATACCTCCCGGAGTTGTAACAGATCGCATGAAAGAGGAATTAATTAGTCGGCAGTGTCCGGAAGATATCTGACTGGGTCAGGATTCCCACCGGTCTGTTCTCTTCGAAAACAACAAGACGTCCGATAGAACGCTCCTTGAATTTTCTGATGACCTCGTAGAGCTGGACCGATGCATCAGCATATACCACATCTTCAGTCATGACCTCACTGACCTGGGTGTCTAGTGGAAGATCCTGTTCTATGGCGTGAAGTATATCTGACATGGTTACAATGCCCCGGAGAAATCCCCCGTCCATGACTGGAGCACCATGGATGTGGTGTGTATTAAAGAGTCTTACGGCCTCTTTCAGGGAATTTTTTGTAGAAAGCATCTTAATTGGGGTGGTCATATAGTCCCGGATAGGTTTTTTTGGCAAAGATACCATCTCAAGGATTGAGACGATCAGGGCTGGCTCATTCTCATCTTTCCCAAAGACTTCACCCTTGATAAGCAGTTTATTGACCGGGGTTGGTCCAATGGTGATGACATCACCATTATTGAAAAGTTTCACACTTCCGATGATCCGAATCTGGGCATGGCAGATATCGGCATGGGAGAGGGTGGTAAAGATGATCTCACCAACTTTCACACCCGGAACAATCTCTCCGTCACGGGAGATCTTGACTTCATATGCTTCCCCGTTGTGTTTCAGGTTGAGTTCTTTGTACGCAAGAGCGGTCGGATGGTACCCCCCTTTTGGCCCTGGAATTCCATCAACGAGTCCTATCGCCTTGAGTGCCTGCATCTGGTTTCTGACAGTTCCGGGATTGCGTAAAATGATGTCAGCTATCTCCTCTCCTTTTATCGGAAGGGATTTTTTCTCATACAGGCTGATAAGAGTAATCAGGATATCGTTTTGAATCGGAGATAAATCCATAATTATGTGCTCATGAGTGCCTTCATCATATTCAATTCCCACTAAAGAACGATGTAGATGCCTGTCAAAAATTTTTGTGACTGGCTGGATCAGGTCTATCAGATTTTATTGAGTGTATCTACATGATAAATCATGATGGTTATGAGGGTATTACGAGATCCTGTATTGATGTGTAAACCTGAATAAATTGGGTATTTTATAGTTGAAAGAAGAACGCGACCATGCCACCAAATTGATTGAGTATATGAGTGTCAGGAATTTACTTTCTTGTTGATAATATTTGACAGGATTACCCACATACTTTTCAAGTATTAATGGCGGGAGTTTTTGTAAATTTGGGGACATCACATGGTATATGTATACAATATATCCGCTAAAACTGAATGCCCCTTTCGTGGATTTTTATTGTTATCCCATAGATAATTAGGATTCATCAAGAGAGGGTGTCCAATTATGGAGCGGTAACTCATCCAATCAAATTTCAGTTGATTTGATCAGCTCGGTTTCTATGTATTAGCCATCTATTCAGTTTTTAACCAACGACAATAAAAGAATATTTTTATCTATAAATGTGGCTTACGAAGTTATATGCAAAGAAAGTTGATTTTGCTGTTTTCACTATTATCTGTGATATTATTAGCTTTTTGGGTTCAGGCAGATAATGATAACAGTAATTACGAGAAAGGTTTGAGGCTTTTTGAACAAGGAAAATTTGAAGAAGCCCTGGATGCTTTTGACCAACAAATTCTAATTAATGAAAAATCATGCACCGTTTGGGCCGCAAAAGCACTTACTCTTTATAAATTAGGTCAGTATGACGAAGCAAAATCGGCAATAGAAAAAGAATTAGAATTAGATCAGTTTAAAGAAAAAACCGTAAATGGCATCATTGGTCAGATTGCTCTTTTTGGAAAAAATATGGGATTTTCAAATGATGATTTTGTTGGTTTTTTTACTGAAATGGTCACAAAATTTGAAAATCCATCCGATACATCAGAAAAAAAGAATGATAACCCCAATACAGTGATTGACACTCCAGATCCGATAAAAGATAACCCTGATTCAGTGAGTGACAAACCTTGCCCGATGACTGGTAGTTCTGATCCAGTGAGTGATAATCCTGTTCCGATAACCGATAATCCAGCTCCTGTCAATGATAATTCTAATCCGATAATTAACAATCCTATACCACTGGATGAGAATTCAGTTCCAATAACTGATGGTCCAGTTCCAGTGAATGATAATCTTGTTGATGACGATGAGAATTCAGATACTGACTGGATTTCTAAAGGAAGCGAGTTTCAGAAAAATGGTGAATTAGATAAGGCAATTGAAGCATTTAACAAAGCAATAGATATTAATCCAAAAGATGAAATAGCATGGAATAATAAAGGGACGGCTTTAGTAGAACAAGGTAAATTTAATGAGGCAATTGAAGCCTTTGATAAAGCGATAAATATTAATTCGGATTTCGAAGATGCCTGGATGAATAAGGGATTAATACTGAAAAACCTAGGTAGATATGAAGAAGCAATTGACGCATTTGAAGAGGTTTTACGAATTAATCCAAATAATGAATTAGTTCAGGAGTATAGAGATGAATTGTTAAAGTTAATCAACGATTCGAATCCAACGAAGAATCAACCACCCGTAAACAATCAGCAACCCATCAAAGAACAACCACCCGTAAACCAAAAGCCCGTAACTCCTCATAAGGATTGTTGTGCAGTAATGATGAGTTGTGGTGGGAATCTTGATTGTTATTATGGTGAGGGATGTGGGACTAATGATTTACCTCTAAATTGCATGGTCTAGGTCAATTATTAATTTTTTTTCCGTGAAAATCTGGAATTTGAATATGATAATCAATAGAGAGGGTGTTGCTTGACGATTAAGTCGGTTTTTTAGTAATAAAATAAACTCATTTTCTGAATCACTCGGTTGTTCTGGCATTTCCCATTGGATTATTCTAATGCGGAAGTCTGAATGGAAAACAAAAGAATGTGATAGTGGGGTTGGGTTAGTGATATCACTTGTTTTTCAGACAGAGCCCTTTCTTTCATAAAATTCTCATTACTTTGAATGAATATCATTCTGCATTTAAGCTTCGCTTTGGAATTATTTTTCTTTTTCAATACTGGTGCAGATGATCATTAATAACCTGATAGGATAAGGTACGATATGAGGTTGTCAATGAAGAGAACCCTTGGTTTTGTATTACTCTGTCTGATTGCTATTCTCTGCAACAATGCAGCGGCAATTGACTTTACCGACTGGAAACAGATCACCGTAGATGAGAGTCTTGTGAACAGTTCATCTGACACGGTATTCACCGTCATGTCCCCCCCAGGATTTGTGAACGCAACAAATGATTCGCCGATTGGTCCTGTTACATCTTTTAACAATGAAACAAATCCTGAATCTGTAATCACGATAATTGTTATAGAAAATCCGATTGGCCAGCAGCTGAACGATACAAATTCAGAAGCATACCTGGATAATTTCATGCTTGGAGCCGACATCACTCCGGATCTAGGAACTGAACCTCAGTACCTGGAAAGCGGGGGTATTGTTGATTATGGTACCCATGGTGACATGGTGGCCGGTGTCTATATTACGAGCACTGATGAGAAGGTCATCATTACATCCGGATTCTACCCTACAAAGGAGGATGCGGCAACAGGAGTTGAAACCCTGGCGATGGTAGCCGGCACGATTGAAATTCAGGCCGAAGAATAATCTTTGGCTCTCATTACCCAATTATCATCTCCTCTTTTTTAAAATGGGTATGAGAATGCCCTGATGTGTAAAAACGGGATAGAGGAGGGTTTTTAGTTCATATACTATATTCCGGACAATCAAGGCGGTATCCTTTGTCATATGCGTCGTTCATCTCATCCTTTCTTCCAAGAGCCTTGAGAACATGACCCTTCTTTCTCCATAAGTACCCTTTATTTGGTCGTATCTGAATTGCTCGCTCGAATGCTGCAAGTGCCTCTTCAAACCTGCCAAGTTCGATGAGTGTATCGCCATTCAACTCTAAAAGCTCAGGATCTTCCGGATTTACCCTGACCGCTTTGTCAAATGCCTCCATGGCTTGCCCATATCGACCTAATTCATGCAAGGCTTTTCCTTTCGATACCAAAGCAGGAATATTATGCGGATATTTTAGAATGACCTTCTCAAATGCATCAATCGCTTCTTCGAATCGAGCCAGCTCGGTGAGAGCACGACCCATTTGCATCAATATATCGATGTCATCAGGAGATAACTCAAGTATCCTGGAAAAATCCTCGACAGCGTTCTGATATCTCTGGATTTGCATATGGAACGATGCTCTTTTTTTCCATGCTTCAACATCATCGGGATGTAACTGAATTAACTGATCAAATTTTATGACAGCCTCCTCATACCTTCCCCGTGCATTCAGATACACCGCCTGATGGAATGATTTATCAAAACTCATGGTCTTTCCTCGTCAATTCAGATAAAAATTGCCCCTCTGATTGTAGGAGATACCTGTCCTGTGGTAAATTAGGATTTGCAGACTGATAAGAATAAATAATTTTCTGATGGCTCTTCTGTTTGTATGAGACCTGTTTAAGCAAAAAAGGATTTTATTTACGAATTGTAATTACGTGTTATTGTTCTGTCTCTGTAAACTCCGTTTCTATCTCTATTGCCGTATCAAATGCTTTTAATGCCTCATCATGCCTGCCCAGGAAATTTAAGGCAAACCCTTTGTTGTTCCATGCATCAGCGTACCGTGGATCAATTTGTATCGCTTTGTTAAAGGCGATGAGTGCGTCTTCATATTTTTCAAGGTGTGTAAGGGCATTTCCTTTATTATTCCATGGATCAGCATAATCTGGAACCAGATGAATTGCATGTTCACATGCCTCAATTGCTTCATCATACCGTTCCAGTACATTGAGAATCGTTCCTTTGTTATTCCATGCCATGGCATCATCTGGGTTTATTTCAAGAGCTTTATTCGATGCTTCAAGTGCTTCATCATATTTCTCCAGGAGGAAAAGAATGGTTCCTTTATTTACCCATGCATCAATATCTTCAGGATTATTCTCAATCTTCGTATTACAGTCTTTTAACGCCTCCTTGTATTCGTCTATCGTTTGTAGAATGTCTTCTTTATTTTTTATGAGATCCGGGCCATTGCCGGAAAAAGATAATTTATCCATACTGATGATTTGATTTTGGAGTGGTTAATAATTATTTTCTGTCTTTTTTCCACGATTGTCCAGGATTTTCTGGTAAAGTGGGAAAAATTTCCCAATTGCTTGGTAAATAAATCAAGAGGGAGTACCTATATACCTGTAACGGTATACATACGGGTGAAATATCGTGAGTTTTGAAAAAATCCCTACAGTCCCCACAGCAGATGAAGTCCTTGATCGGGCACTTCGTCGTGCTGCAAAAAAGATGCGGGAGAAACCAAATAAAAAACGTGCAAGTGTTGAGTTTGTTGAGGCTGCATACCTCTCGGTCCATGATAAATTAGTAGCCGTTATCCAGTCTTTTCCAACCATTTCAGATGAGCCACAGTTTTACCAGGATATTGTTGAAATCCTCTGGACAACCGATCGACTAAAAAAGTCCCTGGGTGCTGTCGGCTGGGCTGCCCGCTGGTCTAAAGATCACCGGGGAGGTCTAGCAAAGGATGTCAGATACTCCTCTGAAGAGAATGCGACTGCATCACGAAAGAAAGCAATAGCACGCCTTTCCTCTGTTGTTCATCAGATTGAAGATGATCTCCTCTTCCTGAATGAAGTCCGGAACATCCTTCGAAAGCTTCCAACTGTGGAAGACTCTTTTACCATCGTTGTGGCCGGATTTCCAAATGTAGGAAAGTCTTCGTTTATCCGGAGAGTCTCCTCTGCAGAACCAGAGATTGCTTCCTACCCGTTCACGACCAAAGGCATCATTGTTGGTCATTATTATCATGGAAGAGAGAAGATCCAGCTCATTGACACCCCTGGAGTTCTTGACCGCCCGGGAATTGAACGAAATGCCATCGAACGGCAGGCATTATCGGCTATCGTGAATATCGCGGATGCCCTCCTCTTTATCCTTGATCCAAGTGCCCATTGCGGGTATCCTCTGGAGGAGCAACTTCGGCTCCTTGAGGAAGTAAAAGGCCTTGTTCAGGTCCCGATAATTGTTGTCTCAAATAAGGCAGACATCACACGTATTCCTGAATACCCGGCCATGTCTACTGGAAACGGTGAAGGTGTCCAGGAGATTCTTGATGCCCTGTTAGTGCAAAAGGCCGGATGGGAACCAAAAAAAGCAAAAGAACCTGAAGAAGATCAGGTTTGAATCTATTTTTCCCGTTACTCATGTCTGAGAGCTTCAATTGGCCTCAGATCAGATGCCTTCCATGCCGGATATAATCCTGACAGGATACTGGTTGCAACACCAAAAATCATCCCATAGGGTATCTGGATAAGGCTTGAAAAGGCAAAGAGATATGATGTCTCCTGGAGCATGACGGCAATTGCTGCATACCCCCCGAGAAAGCTTAAAATCCCTCCGATTATGGAGCCGGTAATCCCAAGAATAAGGGATTCGTAGATGAACATACTTCTGACTTCTGCCCGTTTTGTCCCGATTGACCGGAGAATTCCGATCTCACGGTACCGCTCCATAACTGACATCATCATGACATTAAAGATGGAAACTCCGGCAACAATGAGTGATATCCCACCAATGGCCATGGTAAATGTTGAAATTCTGCCGAATGTTTCAAGGATAGTCTCAAGGATGGCTTTGGTGTCATAGACATTGACCTCAGTTTCACGCCTGTTGAGTTGTGCATCTATGGAATCTTTTACCTGATCGATATCTTTCAGGTTCCTGACCTTCACAATCACCTGGTCATACCCGTTGACATCATAAAAGTCCTTGTACCACTGATCTGACGCAACAATGGCATAATCTGGGCTGATATCAAATCCCATTCCCCGCTCATCCAGTATTCCGACAACTCTGACTCCGGCCTCCTCATCGCCAACCAGTATTCTGGATCCAACGGCAAGGTTATTCTCGCTGGCTAGTTTTGCCCCGACCATTACTCCTGATGCACCCCGGAGGAACTGACCTTTTTCCAGTTCAAGAAGGGTCGGGATGTCCTGGGGATCAATGCCATAAATGGAAGCGGCCAGTATCTCCCGCCCGATCCTGATACGGTCACCTCCGGCGTATACCGCAACCACCTCGTTATTTCCAGAAGCACGTCGGATTTGTTCCAGTTGCCGATCTGTAATCCGTTGATCTGTTCCGGTACTCGTCATTCCCTGAAATGAGATATGGGGAGTTACTACAACTGAATCACCGACATCAGTGAGAGAATCTGCAACAGATAAAACCAGGCTGTTACCTAAGATCCCCATTGAAGAGATCGCAACAACACCGATGATGATACCAATGGCAGCGAGAAGGGATCGAAGCCAGTGAATCTGCAGGTTTCTGACAGCAAGACCAAAAAAAAGACGGTGACTACTCATGCTCCCTCCTTTATCTTTCCATCTTCTATCAGGATGACCCGGTCTGCATACTCTGCCGTCCGGGGATCGTGGGTAACCATGACAATCGTCTTCCCTTGTTCCCTACACAGTCTGGTTAACAGGTCCATAATTGCAGTTCCGGTTTTTGTATCCAGGTTTCCGGTTGGTTCATCACAAAGCATGATCTCCGGATCATTGACAAGGGCCCGGGCTATTGCAACCCGCTGCTGTTGTCCGCCGGAAAGCTGACCAGGGCGATGATGCCAGAGATCAGGAGCAAGTCCCACTGCAGCAAGAACCTCTTTGCACCGGTCCGTGCATCCGGTCTCTCCGGTTTTGAGAATGAGTGGATACTGGACATTTTCAAGGGCATTGAGAAGGAGGATCAGGTTAAACTGCTGAAAAATAAAACCCAGTACATCCCGGCGAAGCTCGGTGAGCTGGTCATCAGTCATGGTTTTGATATTTTTCCCGTCGATGATTACCTCACCTGAAGTTGGAATATCAAGACACCCGATCATATTCAGCAGTGTTGACTTGCCTGATCCAGACGGTCCCATAATGGCAATGAATTCCCCTCTTCGGATCTCAAGAGAGATGTGATTCAGAGCCACAACATCTCCTGCAGCCAGGGGGTAAATCTTGGTGACATCAGAAAAGACGATCACCTGCTGTGTACCCATCTTATCCTCGTGGTCTTCGGCTATACCAGACAGCACCGATCACTCCCAGAGCTATAATCACGATTACTCCGATGATAACTGGTGAAAATCCTTCTTCAGCCTGTTTCGGTTTGGGACCGGTTCCTCCACCAAGTTCAACCAGGGTATCAGAAGAAAATTCGTTCCCGTCATTATCCTTAAAGGAGGTTCTGAGGGGGACTTCTGTTACATTTTCATCGGCACGGAATGTCACTTCAAAACTTGCAAAGTCATCAGGCTTGAGTGCACCTACAGCGTATACCTTGAACGGAAATACCGGGACTGCAGGTTCTTTAGAGGTTATCACAACAGCATTTGCCGTTTCAAGTCCAGAGTTTGTGACATCACCGGTTACCCGGAAATGATCCTTATCGGTATCAACCTGTACATTTGAAAGAACAGTATCTGCCTGCTTCCGACTCTTTTTCCCGATCTCGACAGGCAGGGTGTATGAAACCTCATGCTGGTTGATACCATTCTGATACTGCACAATGAATTCAATGGGGGAATCTCCGTATGGTGTCACAGCAAAGGGGATGTCTACAGAATTATCCGGACCCAGGACACCGGTAAAGAATGATGTCGGTGTAATTTCATGTTCACTGTTTTGAGGTATTACGGTGACTCCGGTTACCTGATTATCACGGGGATTCCCGATATGAAGGGTGATATCTTCTTTCTTTCCGGAAACCCAGGTTTCAGGTTTATTGAGGACTGATACCTCGAGGGGGTTTTCCTGAACAATCACCCTGAAAGGATACCGAAGGAAGTTTGCATCCCTGAAGTCAACTGATAGAATGGGATAAAATATCCCAGTTGTTCCTCCGGCCTGGAGGGTATAGGTAAAACTCATGCTATTACCTGCACCAATTGCACCAACCTTCCCATAACTGTCTGAAAGAACTTTAAATTCTTTAGAGAGAAGTTGTGCGGATGATATCGCCACACTTTTTGTTCCGGTGTTTGCAAGTGTTATCGTCACAGTGGCCGTGTCATATGGCATGAGGACAGCCGGGTCAATTGAGAGGTTAATTACCTGTACTTGAGCAGCTGCCGCCTCGTTTTCCGGCAGAAGTTCGGCTGAGCTTATAGAGATTATCAGGAGAATGACAAAAAACAGGGAATATATTGCCCCTCTCTTCATACAGATCCTCCGGTAAAGAGGAGGAGGCTTGAGAGGGTGTATGCAATGTAGATGAGTACTGGAAGTCCTGCAACGATGAGTGCTTTCTTAGCTGGAAGTCCACAGCAGGTTTCAACACCGATTGACCAGATATTTGCCACCCAGATAAGGAAGATGATGGTGACAATGGTTGAGATGATGCTGAATTCATGAAGAGCCGGATCCAGCATCATGGACATGGCTGCCTGGCTAATTTCTTCAGGATTTGTTGATCGGATGGGGCTGATATCTGCCTGTGGGATATAGTATCCGCTTAGGAGAAGCGTGATGATGGTTGCAAAGACAAGGGGAACCATACCATAGCCGCAGATTTCCATGACCCGCTTGAATGTGCCGGTCCCCTGCATTATTTTCTGAAGTCCAAAGAGGATGACTGCAGCAACCAGCCAGATGACAAAGGTTGAGATGAAAGTGGTAATTGCAGCACTAACTGCAGCGATTGTAGCAAGCCCTTCCATCATCCCGGAGAATAATTTCCCTGAGAGTTCTCCCATCATATAGCCGGTTAATGATCCGACAATTGCCATCACAAAGATAATTATGGCTGGAATTTTTAGAGACGGTTCGTTTGTGCATATTGTGCCGAAAAAGGCACGTGGGTTTGTTAAGATTTCCGTTATCATAGTTTCTTCTTATGTTGTAGGTTCTATGACCTGTTATGAGTTATTCATCTCCGGTTCTGTTTAAGCAGTACGAAAGGTTTATCCGGTAATTGAACCATGAGATCCTTTCATATTTTTCAATTAAATCAATTGGGAATACATGAATAGATGTTCAGATCTCCTCTTTCAGGGGGAATACTTACTGATCATGCTGATAATTATGGGAGAGAGTGATACAAGCCGTTCAGTCGCAACCAGAAACAGCAATTCAGGATCGGTTCTGAAATACGAGTGAACCAGAACATTGCGCATCCCTACAATGTCCCTCCATGGAATACCAGGATACTCGGAAAGAATTTCATTCGGGAGGTGATTTACCGCTTCTCCTATGATCATTATCTGGTCCCTGACTGCACTCATTGTCTTCTTGTCATGAGAGAATTCTTCCAGGGTGAGATCATCGATGAATTCAGATATCAATGATATTGCTTCGTTGATGTCATGGAGATAGAGGATCCAGCTTCTCATATTTCAATCGCATCTGCAAGGATTGCTTCCCGAAGTTCTTGACGAATCGCCCGCCTTGGAACAACATCCACTGTTCTCCCGAAAATATCCTCATAGTAGAGTTTCAGACCGGAAAGGTCGAGGAGATCAGCACCGGGAGCAAAGTCTACCAGGATATCTATGTCACTGTCGTCATGAGCATCACCCCGGGCACGGGATCCAAAAAGGGCAAGTTTATCCACGTGATATCGTTCTTTCACGACATTCAGTGAATGATGAAGAGTGGAGAAAATTTCCTCTGATTTTATTGCCGATGTCATAGTGCCTCCTCTTTATTCATCGTGTAGATCATGTTTTATCATTCGTTTCGATATAAAGGCCCGTAGGAATAGATTTTTACTGTTTTCAATAATTAACTCTCTGACCTGTTATGAGTTATTCATCTCCGGTTCTGTTTCATCATCGAAGAAGAACAGTTCTTCAATGCTGGTATGCAGAATGCAGGCGATATGATGGGCCAGCCGGAGGGATGGATTATATTTTCCTTTTTCAAGAAAAACAATGGTCTCCCGCCTGACTCCTGCTTTCTGGGCAAGATCGGCCTGAGTTATTCCCTCTCGAACCCTGAATTCCTTTATCCGGGTGTACACGGCTCCTCCCTAGTAGACATCACCCTTGTGGTTAAAGTACGTCTGAAAGAGGATGGTGCTGATGGGCATGAGGATGATGAGAATAAGGACGACTGATTCTGCCGGAACCTGCATACCTCCAAGACTTATCGCAGTGGCAAGGAGTATTACCACGATATAAGTCAGGTACCAGGAGCAGGCAATCCCATATGTCCCGATACGGAGGGATCGTTCATCCTGCAGTCCAAGCTCACCATCCTGCCTCTTCATCCTCCAGTGTAAAAGGAGGAGGATCATACCAAAAACCATCCCCATAGTAGGTGTTGCCGGTAGGAGTGGGGTCGGTGTAAGGATTCCGGCGAATGATATACCTATACACAGAATACCCATGACCGCAATAATCCGGCGAACCTCTGTGGTATTGTGCTTTTTCAGAAGATACATGGCTCCAATCCCAAGAGCAATCAGGAGAATCCAGATAAGTGCATCATATGAAAATCCTGATGCCAGGTACGTTCCGATTAGAACGACAAGTATCAGGGCAGTTATGGTTATTTCAAGTGTGATGATTGCAGTTCGGTTCATGCTATCACTGTGAGATATTTCTCACACTATGTTAGATATATTCCACTTATGTGAGATAAATCTAACTATATACGTATGATTCAAAAAACCAATGGATAGAACGATAAAAATGATATCAGGTGAACATCTTTGTCATTGTTTCCTTATCAAATCGGAAACCAATGGATATCAGACCCGAAACTGTCTCATTCATGTTCACGAGGTTGTCTTCAGAGCCTTTTAAAAGAATGCCTATCGTGCCGGTAACTGATAGATCAAGAGCTTTTGCAGTTCGTCTCCCTGCTTTATCATCGATGATAAGAGGGAGATTCAGTTCCTTTGCCAGAATTATCGCTTCAGATTCACCAATTCCAAGATATATGTGCAATGTTTCAACTGCAATGATGTCACTGACCTCTTGAATTCTGATCCATTCACAATTTCTGACTTCCAATGCACCAGGTCTGTTTTTTCCATTTATCACAACCTCCTGCCATACTGCATCAGGAATGATTACCTCATCAAAATAATGATGAAGTAATTCCAATTGTCCCAATGCTGAAAGAACAATGAGAGGTGTAGAATTAGTTATGATTTTTCTCATTTGAGAATTTGTTTAAGGGTATTCAGATCCTCTTCAGCATCTTCTATAGAATAAGCAAGGCCAATATTACGACTCATAAGTTCCTCTATCATATCTATTTTGGTTTCAAAACCAGCAATCTCTGCTGCTTTCCCTAATGAAATCCTCCCTTCACGAAATAACTCAACTGCCAGGGATTTTCGGATATATCCTCCAAGTTCATCTGGTTTTATATTTATAAGCCATGGTAATGATTTTGGGAGATCAATGGTTGTCTGGATGGTACTGGATGTCATAAATGCTACTCATACCTGTATGGATAAATTGACTAAGCTGAATATTCTATTAACAACATTTGGAGCATATATTTTTTCACTATAATACTTTCCACCGAACCAGAATAAATAATCCAAGAGCACTTGCTGCAACTGCACAAAACATGATAAACGAAAATGCAAACGGATTATCCTGCAATGGGAGATGAACATTCATCCCATAAATACTCGCGATAAGTGTCGGTAATGAAATTAGAATCGTGATACTGGTCAGGAGTTTCATCACGACATTCACATTATTGTTAATAATCGAAGCAAATGTCCCGGTCATACCCATGATAATGGATGTATAGATATTTGCCATCTCAAGAGCCTGTTTATTCTCAATAACCATCTCCTCGTACAGGTCATGCTCTTCATCGGTCATTTCAAGGATATTGGAGTACGAAAATTTCTCAACCATCAGTGAGTTGGACCGGAGAGATGTCGTAAAAAACACGAGGCTTTTGTGCAGGTTAAAGAGATCAAGGAGAAGTACGTTAGTTGTTGACCGGTGCAGGTTCATCTCAATCTGGCTGGACATCCGGTTGATATCTTTCAGGTACCGGAGAAACCGAAGAGCAGTCCGGTAACAGATCTGAAGTGCAAACCTGGTTCTGGTCCGGGTGTCGAAATTTCTGACCCATCCGGAGAGAAACTCATCAAGAACATCAACCTCGGTGAGGGTGACAGTGATGATCACATGTCCGGTCAGTATGATGCCAATTGGAAGGGTGATATACGGGATTACTGCTTCTTCCGGTTCCCGTCGTGGCGATCTGATCAGAATGAGGACATTTCCTTCATCCACTTCAAAACGTGCCCGTTCATCTACATCAAGGGGATCGGTAAAAAACTCAACCCAGACTCCAAATCGTTCAACAAGAAGTGATATTTCCTTTTCCGTGGGATTGACTACCTTGATCCAGCACCCGTCTTCCCACGTGTCTACCGGAACCAGACCCTCGTGTGTGGTAATATATGCTGAAATCATGGTCTATCCCCACCAGAATAAATGTGAATAATACTGCAGACTGATGGTATAAATAGGGGTAGGGAGAGCGGAACAGGTGTTTCTTGAATCTCTATGGTGGTATGACTGGATTGGAGGGCCATGTACTGAATATATCAGTACAGGTATGAGGATCTGAATGAGCCTATTTATTTTGAGATAAACACTCACCTTTCACCTGTAACACATATCCGCTCACACAACCATTGAGTACTCTTATGCAGGAATATCCGGTTAAACGAACTCACATTAAGGTTCTTCCTGAGAATATTACCGCGAAGATAACCGAACATTTTGGGATCGCTCCTGTAGAAAAAGACGGGTGGTACACGCTTTCATTTGGCGCCCTTGAATCAATGCAAGTAAAACTGGGAGAGGCAAAAAAATCTATTATCATTGCGACTGTCTCAAAGCAGGGGATAGAAGATGAACAGATTATCCTTGATACCAACAAGCGTTTCCGAAGATATCTGGATGATGTAACCGGGTACTCAACCAAGGACCGGGTAAAAAAAGCAAAAACAGTAGAATAAATTTCTACTCTATTATTATTGCCGGTTTGAAGGGAAGGGCTGATCCTGCCTTCATGTGATGGCATGCATCTGCTGGTACTACTTCTATCTCAAGTTTTGTGTCGTCTACCAGAAATGCTGATGCACCTTTGAATATTGCAAGTTCATCTGGTTTTTGTGAGACAATCCGGTCAACGAGGTCGGATGGGAGTTTGTGGAAGAGATTTGTACACTGTTTTACTGCATCTGCAGCCTCTCTACCCCGTGTTTTTATATCCTCCTTCTGCATGACATCCCGAATGACATTCTTCTTGTCCGGTGCTTCGGCGATGAGTGTTAAGATATCCCATTTCCAGGAAGGTGCAACACAAATGGTCACTTTCCGAGGCGGTGTCTTCAGGATCCGAAGAATTGATTCGATGTCTTCTACCGTTCTGACTAGAAGTTCTTCTGCAATCTCTGCAGGATCATCCATCTTCGCAGTATCTGATTCAGGCCAGGGTGCGAATGAGACCAGACCGTCTCCGATTTCCTTCCAAAGATCCTCACAGGTAAATGGGATAATTGGAGCAAGTAGTCTTACCCATGTGGAACAGAGCGTCTTCATGGCAGTCTTTCCGGGAGGATTTTGACCAAGACGGCGTTTGTACCATTTCAGATCAGATTCAAATCCGAAGAATGCCTCCTGAAGTGCCTGCCTTGTCTGGAAGTTCTCCATGGCTGTAGTTACTAGTGAAATATGATTCTGCATCCGTGAGATAAGCCATCGGTCAATATCCGTATCAGGGCCGTCAGATGCAAGTCCTTCTCTGATAGTCTGTGCGAACCGCTCGATCTGTTTCTTGGTGGAAGAGACAAGTTCATTTCTCCAGTCAAAGTCCTGCCAGGGTTCACCTGAACCTATCAGGAACATTCTGACGGTATCAGCACCAAAGTCATTGATTGCATCCTCAAGCAGGTACACATTCCCCTTTGATGAAGACATCTTTGCCCCGTTTAAGAGACCCATTCCAAAGACCACCATGCCATGAGGGAGGCATTCTTTTGGGAATATTGTGCAGTGGTGGAAGAGCTGGAACGTCAGGTGATTGGAGATGAGATCTTTTGCCGAGAACCTGAAGTCGTACGGGTACCAGTACAGGAACTCCTTTCTCATACCGTCAAGCCGTTCCCGCTCGGGGAGTCCTTCAGAATCTTTTCCAAGGAATATGTAATCAAAGACTGCAGGAGTCAGGAGATTTGGATCAATATGTTTGATTCTGGAGGCAATGGTGTAATACGCCATGTAGATGGTTGAGTCAGAGAGTGGCTCGATAAGCCAGTCCGGATCCCATGGCATTTTTGTACCAAGACCAATACGTCGTGAACATGCCCAGTCCTTCAGCCAGTCAACAGTTCTGAAAAACTCTGCCCTGACCTCCTGGGGGACAAGTTCCATATCCTCAAGATGATCCTTGACCTGCTGTTTCCATGCCTCATCACTATATTCAAGGAACCACTGGTCATGGAGGACTTTCACAAAAACCCTTGATCCACACCGGCACACAACCGGCCGGGTGTCAAACTCGTACATGATACCGGAATGGTGTTTTTCAGTCAGAACCTGGGCGATCTCATCCCTGGCAAACTTGACTGGTTTTCCACCGTACTGTTCGTACATTTTTCCGGTTGCATGTTCGGCAGAATACACTGACTGAGTCAGTTCCACAAGATTTGGATCATCCTGGTTGATGATGTCAGCCTTTTCGACTGCTTCAACAGCAGGGAATTCGCCATATCCTTCTACTTTTATAAGTCCGACTGGTTTGATCTCAGTATACTGACCTTTTCGCTGCAGGTCACGGAGAGCGATGTAGTCATACGGTGCATGAGCCGGGACACTCATCACCAGACCGGTTGCCATGTCCGGATCAACAAAGACTGCAGGAAGGATGGGGATCTCTCCACAGAACGGATGGCTGACGACCTTGTCTACGAGATCTGATCCAGGAATGGTACCAATCTCATTGACCTCATGATCCTGCAGGGAGATCTTCTCCATGGCTTGTCTGGAGAGGATCCATTCTTTTCCATCAACGCGGGCCCTGACATATTCTACCGTGGGATTGACCCAGAGGTTGGTAACACCATAGATGGTCTCTGGCCGGAGAGTTGCACAGGGAATGAATACATCTCCGAACTGGAACATGATAAGAGTGAATTTCTGGATTTCAGCCTTGTCACCCTCAAGGAGATCATGGTCACCGACCGGATTTTCACACTGGGGACAGTACCTGACCGGATGAGCTCCTTTGTTCACATGGCCTGCTTCCCGGAGATGGTACCACTGCCATTCGATAAACTTGCTATAGGTGGGCTCAACCGTGGTAAACCGTCGTGACCAGTCGATAGAAAGACCGGCCTTTGTCATGACCCGTTCATATTCGTTTGAAAAATGGTTGACGATGTTTAACGGATCGGTAAAGGTCTCAAGGACATCTGCCGGAACCCGGTACAGATCCCGGTAGAGTTTTATGGCACTCTCATCCCGCCGTGCAATCCGTTTTGAGATACCGATAACCGGGGCACCGGTGACATGAAATGCCATTGGATAGAGGACTTCCCTTCCCCTCATCCGCCAGAACCGGGCGACAACATCAGGAACAATGTATGTCCGGCCATGACCGACATGCATGGCACCACTTGGGTACGGGTAGGCAACGGTCAGGTAAAATTTCTTTTTTTCAGAGGGGGTGGCAATAAACACCCCGTCCCATTGTTTCCGAATAGCAGCTTCTAAAGCCTGTGTCTCTTCCGTCATTCACACCCTCACACTGTTTTGAGCCTGATGGGTTCGCCTTCGTTATACCTACGCAGCATCTCCTGTGCTATAGTGCTGTTTTTGGCCAGGTGTATCTCGCCTGAATCATTCACAGTAGCAGTGAACAGGTATTCCCGACCGGCAAATACGTCCACGATCTTTCCGGTATTGTCTGGAGAGATGATGGAAAGTTGTTTCTTGTCAATCCTGACCTGGAGACCATCACCAAGCGTTAACTCCTCCCGATCAGGCTGGCCTGGTGAGAGTGCTTTTACCTTCTTAGCAAGTTCTGATGATGGTCTGATATCAATACCAACACCGACTTTATTGACAATTGCAGCGATGTTTTTCCCGCCTTTTCCTATCGCTGCGGGTACATCCCGGTCATCGATATAGACGACTGCCTTTGTTGCAGAGAGCATCTCAACACTGACCTCACCGCCGGTATATCTTCCGATCTCCCGCTGGATGTCACGTTCAGTAATTGCCCATACGTTTGTCTCTTCTTCTTCGTCAGGTTCCTCGTCATCAGATGCTTTTTCCTCGACTGGTTCCTCTTCTGGCTCGGCATGGATGACGGTCTCTTCCGGAGGAACATACTTCTCGGAGTTGTCAGGTTCTTCTTCCTCTTCCTCAACCGGCAGGACAATGGTCTCGGTGCCGTATCTGAAGATTTCAAAGATGGGGAGGTTGGTCTTTACATCTGAAACAGTGGTGACCGGCCTTATCTGCATTTCAGAATCAATCCCCTCTGGGACTTTCATAGAGAAGGCAGTTGAGCATATCTGGTGTATCTGCCCGTCTCTGACATAGATCATGCTGCCAAAGATCTGGGCAAGAACCGAGAAGTCAAGCCGGTCTGCGAATCGTTGGAGTGCCTCGTGGGGTGATACGGCATGAATGATTCCGATCATCCCGATACCGGCAAGCCGCATGTCAGCAAATACCTCAAAATCCTCGTTTCTGCGAAGTTCATCAAAGATGACAAAATCAGGTCTGACCAGGAGGAGTACATCAGCAGTATTGGCCATACTCCCGTCAAGGGCACTGTACTGGGTTATCTGGTCTGGAACAAGCATCTCACGTGGCTGTTCCATCGTTTTGATTATGACTCCTTCATCACAGAGGTAGGTTGCGATTGCCTGGGCAAGGGTGGTCTTTCCACATCCCGGTGGGCCGGTGATAAGAATACCTGGCTTTTCTCCCCGAAGCATCTGCTTGATGAGATCAGATTCGGCATAGTCTTCCAGTGCGAGGTCAACAATCGGCCTGACTGCAGTAATCTCCATTCCATCAGAGAACGGACGTCTGGTTATTGATATCCGCATTGATCCTATCTGGACAACGGTTACTCCCCGCTTTTCTATCTCGATAAATCCGTCAGGGTCACGTTTTGCACGCTCAAGGATCTCCTGGGCGATCATTCGCAGTTCGTATTCCGTGCAGAGTTGGTCACGAAGGGTCATCGTCTCGGTCTTTTGGATGGTCCCTTTTCGTGCAACCGGCTTTGCCCGTTCTTTCAGATAGACGGCGATGGTATGTTCATCAAAAAACTGGTCTATGGCAAGCGGAGTGAAATCTTCCACCTGTGGCCGGAGATAGAGGACATCAAGGCCTTTTGCCTTTGCAACCTCTGACTGGACCACGTCACTGGTGATAAACCTGGCTCCGTAATCAATGGCTACTTTTCGGATGAGTGCATCTATTTCACCGCCACTGGCAAGCTTTACTTGCTCAAGGGTGGGGCGGACACCAACAAATTCTATCGATATTATACCCTGTTCGGCTAGTTTGCAGAGCTCCTGGAGTTCTGTAAGGCCTGAGAAACCTATTTCTCTTCCCTGGTTTGCCTGGGCCTCCAGTTCAGCAACAACTGCTTCCGGTATTATTATATGGGCTCCGTTATATTCTCCGGTATCAATTAGATTGGTGATGCGTCCGTCTATTACGACGCTGGTATCAGGAACTATTTTCAAATATTTTCACCGGGTTATAATTGGTCATTCATTCCTTTTATTATATACCTATTCTCGCTCAAAATCGCGTTCTGATATTTCTTTTCCGGTGATTGTCACCTTCTGATCCCCGGCATCAGGAAGGATGGCAGGACTGGTCAGGAAAAACAGGTGTATGGGTATTCTATGGCATGAACAGAGAGAGGAGAGCCATGAAAAAGTCACCCAGAACCAGTGCGGTCAGAAATCCTGCAGTGATGGGAATGAGGAAGGGAACCCCATAACTTATCCACACCGTTCCGGCTTTCTTATAGAGTTCAAGTTCTTTCCTGTATTGATTCGGATTTTCTTTAAGGGATTTTGTGTACACCCGCTTTCCTCCGGCCAGCATGTCCCTGATTGCCGCCCTGACCGGGATGAATGATCGGGTGAGAACTCCATCTGTCTCGTCAAAATGTTCCATGACAATACCAAACTCATCTGCTATCGTCTCACCCTTGACCGGGTATCCCAGGAAGAGGTAGGGAAGGGGGGCCTTGTTTCCTTTGACCAGGTTCATGATGAAGAAGGCCACCGGCAAGAGCAGGTTCAGGACGACGGCATTAAAGAGGGCACTAAAGGGAAGAAAGACATAGGGGGGAAAACCGAAGAGCGGGTATCCGGTGAGGGGGACAAAGGGGAAACACGGGACCAGTACGGTTATCAGGATGAGTGCCTTGGTATCTGCCATTCCCATGAGATGAAATCTCGTGAAGAGATAGAACGCAACGACAAAGAAGAGGATCAGGGGAATGAGTGGCATCATATAGGGGAGGGAGCCTGAGGTGATGACCGAGTACCAGAACCATATCAGCATCGGGATGCCGATGGCAACCGCCGGGTACCACATCACTACCGGAACAGCCCGTTCCCTGATATCTTCCCGACATCCATAGAGGAGCGTCACCAGAAGAACAATTGCATTGATAAGTAAAGGGATCATTATCGGAGGAAGTGAGAACGGATCCATATGGTAAGATCAGGGAGGAAAAAGGATATAGTGATAGTGATTGGTGCCGGATTTATCTCCGTAATATACCCATGTCGGAGAGTCTGGCCGGCAGGTATTCATCCGTGACAAAATCAAGACCCCGTGCTGCAAATGCCTGCTGTTCTGACTTCAGGTTTAGTGCCAGCTGCAGGTTTATCTGTTCTTTCCAGTAGTCGCCTGCAAACCGGGGATCAGTCAGTTCTGCCTTGAGAGCAGCGATATCCTGCTCAGTCAGGGAATCGGAAGGAAGGTCATAGTCCCTGATATCGGATGGCTGCACCCCAATGAACCGTGAGGATGGAGTAACCAGTATCTCTGATATATGGGCACTCTTTATCGCCCCGTATGCAACACTTGCAAAGATTCGGTATGACCACGGGTCACCATCGGTAAACACGGTGACCGGGAGCTGGAACTCACTGGCCAGCCGGTTTAGGACTCTCCGGGTGGATCGTGCCGGCTGTCCTTTCAGGTGGACAAGAATAGCCTGGTACTTCTCGTCAAACCCGTTCTCGATAAGCCGGGCATACATACCACCGGTCTCGATGGCAATGACCATCTTTGCATCATGCTCGACAAATTCGAGGGAATCAACATTGGTCGGGATCTGGTATCCTGACTCACCGATATCATCCTGGCAGTGGAGTTCCCTCGTTCCCCGTCTTGTATCCTCACGGATCTTGAGTGGTCCGAAGATACTTGCCCCGTCTTCTTCAGGCCGCAGGTGAAAGTGTTCACGCTGGACATCGGTCAGGATCTCAAGGTCTTCTACTAGCAGATTTGAATCATTCTGTGCACCAAATTTTGCCCGTTTCCAGCCTTCGGAGATGTAATACAGTTCTCTGAGCGTTGATGACCGGTTTTCAGAGATCTGATGTTTTAAAAACCAGATGACATATGCCATCTTGAGGATATGCAGAGCACTCTTCTCTGTTCCTGCTTCCCGAAGCCGCTCCCGGTCGCCGTACTTCCATACCTCGGCCTCTTCATCATAGGCGATATTTTTTTTTGTCCGGGTTGGCATGGTGACGGAGGGAAGTTCGCCCCTGGTCATCTGCTCGTACCACTTCTCCGGAATGGCAAGCAGCCGTTTGATGGTGTTTTCCCTGATATCTTCCTTACGACCGGTCAAGATCTACCACCACTTTCTTCTTTTCATCAACACCCCTGATGTCAATCATTCCATTCCCGGTTCCCGTATAGCTGAGCTTCCAGCCCTCACCGCCGGCAAGCCTCATCTGCCAGACTGCGGACTTGTCAGTTCCCATCTCTTCAACAAAGACTGCCGGGGGATCTGAGGTACTGACATCATCGACGGTGATCACATACAGAGTCAGATCAAGGGCGTGGGATGTATAATTCTGAATAGACACGTTCACGATCCCTTTATCGGTCCATTTCTTTGCAACCAGTCGTCGCATGATCTGGCCCTCAATCGGGGTGATATCAGGGACCGGCTTTTCAATGGTCTCTGCAACCTTTGTCGCAATCTCAGGGATGATGGCACAGATTGCCCGGGCACGCTCTTCAGACAGTCTGCTTTTGTCTCGTCGTGAGAGGAAGGTCTTGAGATCCCGGCCTAGTTCCTGCAGTGCAAGGGTTACCTCCCGCTCAATCTCCGGTATTGACGCGATGGCATCCTTGCTTTCACTGGTAAAGGGAACATTGGTTGAGGCAACATGAACCAGGATGAGGACCGGCCCGGTTGGCAGTCCTGACTGGCTGATATTATATGCCCGCCAGTTTACCGTGCTGATACATCCGGTGATGGCACAGGCTCCCTGTTGGTACATAAGGGGAACCCGGTTTGCAAACCGCATGATCCGGGCATTGCCTTCAGCCTCCAGTTTCCCTCCATATCCAAGGGCAGCCTCGACGATGAACGGGTGACCATGGTATACACTGGCCGGTCGGGTCCGTGCAGAACAGAAATCGAATTGAAACTCTTTCTCAAGACCCTGCCTGATGAGGACTTCCCCAATCGGTGAGAGACACTGGTTTGCCGGCGGTGGTGGGACCTTTGCCTGCTGCATGGCGGACTGAAGACGTGCAAGACCATCGGCATCCAGTTTATTGGCTTTTGTCGTCTCTTTGAGCCCGGCGAGCTGGATGATCTCATGGGCTGTCTTCAGGCCGACCCTGGAGAAACTATTGATAAGAAATGGTTCAAGTGGCTCTTTCGAACCGGCTGCTATTCGTTTGAGTTCTCCAAGTTCAACTCCGTGCGGATGAGGGAGTATGGCCTGAGGGGGGATGATCGGTTCATCACTGGCCCGGTCAAAGATGATTGCTTCCCCGTCTATCTCTACCCTGAGCCGGGCATGGGGGTTGACCACCGAGGTATACCGCAGGTATTCAACCAGCCTCTTCCTGGCGGTGAGGGAGCTCTTAAACTCAATTTCTATTCTGGTCCCATGTACCCGGTCCCATGTGGTCTCTTCCCTTTTCAGGATCTCAGGCTCATTGGTCTCGGTTTTTATCTGGACCTGGAACCGGAATGCCGGACGGTCAGACCCGCACCGGGAGATAACAAGCGTCGGTCTGCCACTTGTCAGCTGGGCATAGAGGACGGCGGCAGATATCCCGATACCCTGCTGTCCGCGTGACTGCCTGATCTGGTGAAACCGTGAACCATAGAGGAGTTTTCCAAAGACATAGGGGATATTATCCGGAACAATGCCTGGCCCGTTGTCCTCCACAACAACCTTAAAGATATCCCCCTCCATCCGGAAGATACCAAGATAGATATCAGGAAGGACTCCTGCTTCCTCACAGGCGTCAAGGGCATTATCAATCGCTTCTTTTACTGTGGTGACTATGCCACGGGTCGGGGAGTCAAAACCGAGAAGATGTTTGTTCTTCTCAAAAAATTCAGCAACACTTATACTTCGCTGTTGTTTTGCAAGATCATCAGCATGAGCAGGTTTTGGTGATGCCATAAAATTATGCGGATGTCAGTTTCTCTATTGCCTCATCGGCGGTGACCTTCTCCTGGGTTCCAGCCTTCAGGTCTTTGAGGGTAATGGTCCCGGTTGCAACTTCTTCCTTTCCGATGATGATCGCAAAGTCTGCACTCTTTCCTGCAGCCTTCATCTGGGCTGAGAAGCTCCGGTCCATCAGGTCGGTCTCGGTGATGATACCATTCATCCTGAACTGCTCGGCTACCGTGAGAGCATAGTCCCGTCCTTCACTTGTGGTGATGATCATCACCTGCGGCTGCCAGGGGATCCAGCTCTCCTCTCCCAGAGCGACCATCACCCGGTCAAAGCCGATGGCAAATCCGGCCGACGGGGTATCTTCTCCTCCAAAGAGATGGGCAAGACGGTACGCACCTCCACCAAGGATCTGGTTTTCGGCACCCAGCCCCTCGGCAAAGCATTCAAAGACAACCCCGGTATAGTAATCAAGGCCCCGGGCAATGGCCGGGTTAATCTCGTACGGAATGCCGGATGCGTCAAGGATGGCAAACATCTCCCTGATCCGGACAGCCTCCGGTATCTCTCCGATGACTGCAAAGACATCATCAAGGGTCCGGGCACCACACAGCCGGATGAGGGGATCACACAGCTGGTCCTGTCCGATGTCACGGAGGTATGTGACTGCGGCTTCTTCCTCCCGCTTGTCAAGAAATGCCCGTATCTTCTTCTTGTCGGCATCGGCAAGATCAGCGAGGAGAGTCCGCATAAAAGAGAGATGACCAATGCGGAGAACAAACTTCACTCCTGCGGTCCTGAGAAGGTCATATCCGAGCGTGATAACCTCGGCATCTCCCATGGCAGAGTCTGCACCGATTAGTTCTGCACCAAACTGCCAGAACTGACGGTATCTTCCCTTTTGTGGGCGTTCATACCTGAAACAGTCGGCAAAATAACACCATTTGATTGGCTTGTTAAGAGATCGCCCCTCTTCAACATACGTCCGGAGGACCGGTGCGGTCAGTTCTGGCCTGAGTGCAAGAGACCTGCCGCCCTTGTCCTCAAACACGTACATCTCATTGATGATCCCTTCTCCTGACCGGATGGTGAAGAGCTCCAGTTCTTCAAATACCGGGGTTGCTATCTCCCGGAATCCATAGAGTCGTGCCCGTGCCCGCATCCGTGCTTCTATCTCACGACGCCGTTCCATCTCGTCAGGGAGCATATCCCGTGTCCCGCGTGGTTTTTGTATCATAATGTTACCTTCTGGTATTTTTCCGGGGAACACTCCCGAAGAACCTGGTTATTGCCGGTTCGTTTGTCCAGATCTTCTCTCTCTCCTCTTTTCCCTGAAGGTACAGGCCAAGCAGGACAATCCCGGTCCCAAGGATGGAGACCTCCGGCCACAGAAAGACGATACCTGCACCAGCGGTTGCAAGCGCAGTCTGGTATACTCCGTGTATTGAGGCTTTCCTGTACCCGGGAAGGAGGGACCGTGCCCATATCCGGATATCACGAAGCCAGAGGAAGATACAGACAAGAACGCCAAAGACCGATATCAGAAAGAGAATACTCATCGCAATGAACCTATTATGTACTGTTTCTTGCATATCGTACTTATTCCATATGGAGAAAGGACTGGATCTGAAACACATTCTGCAGGCAGCATATGATCATACCTTGAGTCCGGATGAGGCTCTGGCACAGATATGTGCTGAATCTGTTCTGCCGGTCGGCTCGGTAGCATGTCTTGATATGTCCAGGAAGGCCCGGTGCGGAATCCCTGAAGTAATCCTTGCAGAAGGAAAAGAGCCTGCTCATCTCCGTTCTATTGTTGAAAGTTATGTTATGTCCGCCGGCAGATGCATCATATCCCGACTTGTCCCTGAACGTGCTTTCCCTCTCATGGAATGGGCACGGAGTGAGGATATTTCATCTGTATGGTCGGATGAAGGGCGCGTTCTGGTCCTTGCGAAGGGGACTACAATTGAAAAGACCGGAGGAGTTGTCGGGATCATCACCGCCGGCACGTCTGATATCAGGGTTGCCGAGGAGGCCCGGGTTATAGCTGAAGAGATGGGCTGTGAGGTCCGCAGGGCATATGATGTCGGTGTTGCCGGGATTCACCGCCTCTTCCCGGTCATTCGCGAGATGGACGGATGTCATGCGTTCGTCGTCGCGGCGGGAAGGGAAGGGACTCTTCCGTCTGTGGTAGCAGGTCTTGTGGATCGTCCGGTTATCGGGGTGCCGGTCTCAACCGGGTACGGATACATGGGCGCAGGTCAGGCTGCTCTTGCCAGCATGCTTCAGTCTTGTTCGGTCCTGACGGTGGTCAATATTGATGCAGGATTTGTTGCCGGTGCCTCTGCCGCAATGATCGCAAACCTGGTGGTGAGATCATGATTCGGGCTCTTTATATTGGTAGGTTTCAGCCCTATCACAACGGTCACCATTATGTGATAAACCAGATCGCAAAAGAAGCAGACGAACTCATCATTGGGATTGGCAGTGCTCAGATGAGTCATGAACCTGCAGATCCTTTCACTGCCGGAGAACGGGTCCTTATGATCACTGGTGCCCTTCAGGATCTGCACAAACCACTGTATGTCATCCCGCTTGAGGATATCAATCGCAATGTATTGTGGGTATCACATGTCCGTGCAATGACACCACCATTTCACCGGATTTACTCAGGGAACCCGCTTGTCATCCGGCTCTTTCATGAGGCCGGGATTGAGGTACTCAGTCCTGCTCTGTATGAGCGGGCAACATTATCAGGGACGAAGATCAGGGGCCGGATTGTCAGTAACGAGCTTTGGGAAGACTATGTTCCTCCTCCAGTTGTCAGAGTGATTCAGGAGATAGACGGAATATCCAGAATAAGGGCACTGAACCAGGATGATGGGGACTACCCCGGATTATAAGGAGATGGGTCATGTTTGAATCAATAAAAAAAATATTCAGCAAAACATCAGAAAAAGTATCAAAATCAGCGATATCACTGGAAGAACTCCCTGCCTGGCTTGATGAGAAGGAAGCAGATTGTATCTCCCGCCGGAATGCAGCATCCACGAGTTCACGTGAAAGACTCCTGAAACTTGAACAGGATCTTCACCAGCTTCTGACAGAATTTGGCGATGAGTCATCAGATGAACCCCATCACCACAAAGTGGAGCAGGTCAACCGTCACGCTCTCCCCCAGTTCTGTAAAAAGATAGAATCTGAACTTGAAGGTGATTTCTCAGAGGATGATGAGATCTTTTATCGGGAAGTTGCCGGACTTATCAACGGGTGTTTTAAGGCGTACCGGGGGCCGGGCAAGTACCTGCACCATCTCTACCCAGATGAAGTGAAGGTCTTTAAACAAACCCTGGATCAGATGGGTCACGAAATGAATCGTATGACCGAGGTAATTCGTATTTCACGAGAACGTCTCACGCACATTGCTGAAATGCGTGATCTCCTGCATGAACGGGATGCCCTGATTGAGGAGGATTCGCGGGCAGATGCAGAAGAGAAAAAATATGAAATCCGGTTATCTGAACTCAGAACAGAACTCCAAAAAGCCGAGTCAGAGATGGAGCATCTGGTTGCTTCAGATCTCTATGCCTCATATCTGCATCTTGAAGATGAGACCGAAAAGCTCAGACAGCAGATAGAGAAAGCCAGTGAAACATGGGAGTCCCAGATCCGAATTGCAATCCCGGTATGGAAGAGAGCAGTGAAAGCCTTCCAGGAACAGGCAAAACCAGTAGATGAAAAGAACATGGAGGATCTCATTCAACAGGCCTCGTCACCCCGTCGTGATGACGATGAGATGGCACGACTGGTTTCCTTGACGGCAAAACCTCTCTTCACTCTGTTCGAGTCGGGAACCGTACAGGCAAAGAACTCGTTTGAAAAGAATCTTTTCACATCAGCTGATGAATATGCAAAAAAATTCAGTGAGATATCCACCAGTCTGCACACCCTCTCTGGTGAACTGAACAATAAGAGAAAAGAACTTGAAAAAAATCCAACCCTGGATCAGAAGAATCACATCGCCCAGACCATTGGTGAAGCACAAAAAAGGATAGATGAGATGAACCAGGAAGAGGAGAAGCAAAAAGAGAGACTCTCATCCCTGAATGAAAGAAAAAAAACCATCCTTGAAGATCTGAAAAAGAATTTTTCTGAATTTACCGAAGAGGAGATGGATCTTACGCTCCCAGGTGAAGATACATGAGAACGACACGAACCCTCCCGGTTGAGATGGGAACGGTTGCCTGTCTTCCTACGAAACGTGAAGATATCGAAAAATGCAGGTTTTGTGTTCATTCGGTACGGTTTGGCATCCCTGGAAAAGAGATCCCATCCCCTGCCCGGGCTTTTTGCACCATGAGCCGGGCAACTGAAGAAGTTGACCTCAAAAAAGTCATCAGTGTGGTATGTGATGATGCAGGACTGGAAGGTTTTCGCAGCATCATGAATGTTATCGGCTAAAAAAGGGAAGTATCTCCTCTATCCGGACATGAGCCTCGATGTGATCTGCGAGGGCATCAAAAGGATCCTTGTCCTGTGTTGGTGGTGTCCATGCAAGTCCCTTCCGTTCGCAGAGGAAGGCAACAAATGCTGCAGCGACATCAGGGGATGTGAAAAGACCGTGCATATAGGTTCCAATTAGCAGCCCATCTTCACTGACTACTCCCTCTCCTGAAAATGCTTCTTTGATCTCACCCCTGCAGGTGGTTCCCATATGGATCTCATATCCTGATACTGATGCGATTTTTTCCAGAAATGGTCCGTAACCTGATGATGTGCGTGTCACCTGCACCGTTGTCTTCTCATACCCGGAAAACGTGGTTGTGCAGGGAATAAGACCGAGGCCCTGGTATTCTCCCTCTTTTGACTCAACCCCGGAATCAAGAATCCGTTCGCAGAGCATCTGGTAGCCACCACAGATACCGATAATAGGGATTCCTTGAGCCCTGGCGTTTTTGATCTCATCACCTGTTCCTGACTCAATCACTTCTTTAAGATCTTCAATGGTGTTTTTTGTTCCTGGAAGAATTATGGCGTCAAAACCGGTCAGTGGTGTTCCGGGTTTTACATACCTGACCGACGCATACCGCTCAAGAACCTCATAGTCGGTGAAGTTGGATATCCGGGGCAGGTGGATGACGGCTATCTCAACCGGAGCACTTTTGGCTGTTTTATCCTGCAATGAAAGGGAGTCTTCACTGGGGATATCCACATCTGTCATTGGTACAAGACCTATTGCAGGAACACCGGTAAGGTCCTCAAGGATTCTCATCCCATCTGAGAAAAGTGCAGGATCTCCCCTGAACTTATTGACGATGACTGCTTTAACCAGCGGGCGGATGTCATCCGGAAGGAGTGAGATTGTTCCATATACTTGTGCAAATACCCCTCCCCGTTCAATATCTGCAACCAGAATAATCGGAAAGCGAAGTGCCCTAGCGAGACCGATATTTGCGATATCACGATCAAAAAGATTAACTTCAGCAGCTCCTCCTGCTCCTTCAACAACGAGGGCACCATACCTGCTTTTGAGCGTTTCTGCAGCTTTTAATGCAACGGTTAGGAGGTTATCTGTTACTTTGTAGTAGTCACCGGCATACACATCGTGGTGTGGTTTTCCCAGGAGAACAATTTGTGATGACTGGTCTCCTTTTGGTTTGAGAAGGATGGGATTCATCTCAACACAGGGGGGAATGCATGCCGCAAATGCCTGCATTGCCTGGGCTATTCCGATCTCGCCCCCATCCTCGGTTACCCAGGAGTTCAGGCTCATATTTTGTGATTTAAATGGAGCAACAGATATCCCACGCCTTCGCAGGATACGGCAAAGCCCGGCTACCATTGTGCTCTTCCCGACATGAGAAGCGGTCCCCAGGACCATAACAGACATAGAACTCAGGTATGATGGATGAAGATAATATAGTGCAGCAACCACTTCCATCCACAGATATGAAAAATCCGGAATATGCCGGGATATTTCATGATAAGCATTTAATAGTAAAACATGAGATGGAATAAGTAATGAATGGTGGTATCTGCTCCATATGTGGGCTACCAAAGGAACTCTGTATCTGTGAGGAAGTTGCAAAAGAACAGCAGCGAATAAACGTGAAAGTGAATAAACGTCGGTACGGGAAAGAAGTCACCGTTATTGAAGGGCTTGATCCGACTGACATTGATCTAGAAGATCTTTCAAAGTTTATGAAGAGCAAACTGGCCTGTGGCGGTACGGTGAAAGGCAACTCCATAGAATTACAGGGTAACCACCGTGAAAGGGTTATCAATCTCCTTGGCACAAAGGGATATGCGGTGGATAATATCTCTTAAATTATAAAAGAGGCTATTTTTTCTTTTTTTGCCGAATCATCGAGTGTAAATCAAGGCGGTATGTATCCTCTCTTCCGACCCTGACTACCCGGTCATCTGATTCAGCCAGGCGTGACAGATTCAAATCATACCGACCAGGTTCGATAATTCTGATGCTTTCTATTGAATCCGGATCCTGGTTAATTGAGTCGGGTTTTGTGTCATGAGCTTTTTCCTGAGAGAGATCAGGTTGCGCTGATTCTTGAACTTCAGTGGTGGTCCCCTTTTGTTCCTCCCTTCTCCTACCATTTTCAAATACAAATTTTCCACACCCGCAGACCGGACACCCATCCCTGAGATGACGGGCATCAGGGAACAGGGTTTTACAGCCGGCGCAACGATGGGGCATCGATTACCTACCTGATATCCAGGCGCTGATAAGGCCCCTGTCTTTGCGGATCATCTTGAGTTGATTCGCAGGACCGATGACTGTCAGTCTCCTGCTTTCATCATCTCCTCTGATAAATCTTGAGAACACACTTGTTCCTCTTTGTTTTGAGGGATATGTCTCAATCTCAATACCGGAAAAACCGTCTGGAAGGATCTCCTGCATGGTCATCTCAATAAGGACAGATTGTTCATCGGGTGTCAGGCCGGATTCAAGAATGACTATGGTCCCTTCACGGACATTATCCAGAATAAGCCTGATCTTTTCCATTGAAGCCATCTGGGCAAGCCGTTCTTCAGATATGAGGTCTATTCGTACACCCTGCATGATATTCACCTGAAATGCTGGACCATCTCTTCATAGAGACTTTCTATCTGGGTTCCATCAAGACATGAAACCGGCACAACCGGATGCTGGGGGAATGCACTTCGTATCCGTTGAGGTGCCGCATCAGGAAGATCGATCTTGTTTGCTGCGATAATCACCGGCAGTTTCCTGCTCTCGATGATACCAATCATCATGATATTGACTTGTGCAAAGGGATCGAGGGTTGCATCGATCATATAGATGACCCCATCAATATCCTCTCTAAGCCAGTGCATGGCCTCTGCAACTCCTTCTGTCGCTTCGCGTGCCCGGGTTATCGCATCTTCCCGTTCTATCCCGTATTCTAAAAACTCTTTATAGTCAACCCTGGTGGTAACGCCGGGTGTATCAACAATATCGATAGTAATTGAGCGGCCATTTGAACTGGTTATGGTAATGTTTCCTGTTCTTATTGCTCGTCTGGTCTCATGGGGCACCTCACTGGTTGTTCCAGAAATTGCTCCTGACCAGTCTTCAGCTATCCTGTTTGCAAGAGTTGTTTTTCCCGCATTTGGTGGGCCATAAATACCAATGCGGGCGGTTTTCTTCTGAAAAAGACCTGATAGGATTCGCGAGAGTGTCTGGCTTATACCCATAGTAGTTACGTCCCGGCGCTATTTTTAAAAATCAGGCCAACAAAAGCCTGCCTGTCTACAAGGGTATGATCAGGGAGTATTATTATTGTTGTCATCCCACCTGTCTCGGATCTTAATATTTGATAACCCGGTCACCGGAGCGATGGATTAATACCCGATCCCGATAAGTATCAGAGCAATGCATCTGCCCGGGAAACCGAGAGGTGACAGTAATGAGCTATAACAGTGACACGATCCAGCTCGAGACCAAGGTCCCAGTGCGGGAGATAATGCGAACGAACCCCAAGACTATTGATTATCATGCAACGGTAGCGCATGCTGCACGAAAAATGTGCAGTAAAGATCCATCTGGCAGTTGTATTGTCCTGAAGGATGGCGTTGCTGTGGGGATAGTAACAGAGCAGGACATAAACTGCAAGGTTGTCGCCCGGGATCTCCGCCCGAGTGAAGTTCATGTCAGTGAGATCATGACTTCACCCTTGATCACGATTAGCACAGATAAAACCGTTGAGGATGCTGCACATCTGATGATCCATAACAGGGTCCGGAGATTGCCCATTATCAATGAAAAAGGTGTCGTGATTGGCATAGTCAGTGTCCGGGACATTGTTGCAGTCAGTACCGAGATCAATGAACTAATGGGGGAGCTGGTTGTCATCAACCGTGCTGACGAAATTAGTTCAGGAATGTGCAGTAGATGTGGACAGATGTCAGATGATCTGACGAGTGTTGATGGAACTCTCATCTGTCCGAACTGCATGGAAGATGACCGGTTATAGGGTGCTGCAGCTGACAAAAGCCATCCATGCCGGATGCTTATGTCCGGATTTCCGGATATACACCCGCCGGTTTTTGATAACAGGACGTGTTTCAATAATTGCACACTGTCATCATGAGTTTCGGACGGTGTTCCGTCCGGAGGTATAAATTTTTGAATTTACCCGGACACCTGCTGGTCTGTTTCTTATTTGGATTAGCAGGATGTCCATACATTTTCACCGTCTAACTGAAGGCTGGTATCTCCATGAATTCACATCATGACAACGGTAACAGAACGGTACTTTCGATAGCAACATCGAAGGTGATCTCAGCACCGCCGACAATGCGGATCTTTGGCGCTATTGAGACCCTTACCCAATGGGGATTTCGCAGACTGCCCATTGTTGATCCAGGAACTCACCGGCTGAAAGGTATTATTACTGCACGGGATGTCATCGATTTTCTCGGCGGTGGAGAACTTTTCAACCTCATTAATGTCAAACATGATGGGAATTTCCTCGCAGCAATAAATGAAAGTGTAAGCAAAATAATGAAGACTGATGTCAGGACATTACACCCTGACGCTAGTCTTTCTGAAGCTCTTGAAATCATTTTACGTGACCGCATTGGTGGTATCCCCATTGTTGATGACGAGGGGGTGCTCAATGGTATCATTACCGAACGTGATGTCTTGAAAATCCTGTGTCGTTCACATGCAGCAACTCCGGTTGAAGATGTGATGACCCGTTCACTACTGGTTCAACAACCAGATTGTCCGCTTGCTACGGTTACCAAGGTGATGACTGAGCACCAGTTCAGAAGACTCCCTATTGTAAAAAAAGATATTTTATTTGGGATTATTACCGCGACTGATATTGTCCGGTATATTGGCTCTGGAAAGGTGTTTGAAAAACTCGTCACTGGAGATGTGGCTGAGGTTATGAGTATTCCTGTCAGGGATTTGTTAAGTGGCAATCTGTTCACAACAAATTCAGAAGCGACCGTAACTGATGCAGCCAGGGCGATGATGGCTAAAAAAGTAGGCGCCCTTCCAGTGATTGATCAGAGCCGTCTTGTTGGACTTGTTACAGAATTTGACCTGGTAAGAGCTTTTTCACCCAATGAAATGAGCAGGAGATAAGTGATGCTGGTATCTGATCTGATGTCTACGCCAGTTCATGCTGCTAAACCGAATGACACGGTATCATATGCTCGTAACCAGATGCTTAGACATAAAATATCCAGGATCCTTGTGATTGAAGATGGACGCGCACTTGGGATCATTACAAAGAAGGATATCGGGTTTCGGTTACGGAGAAATAATCCTCAATGGCGGCACCGGCAGATCGATAATGAGCCACTGATCCGGGTGATGAGTACCGATCTTGTACGTTTGTCTCCGGATAGCAGCATTCGGGATGCGCTCCTTCTCCTCCTGGCCCACCAGATTAGTGGTGCTCCGGTTATTGACCAGGGCATGGTGCTGGGAATCCTGACAAGGACTGACATCCTGCGCTCAAAAATTGTAGATAAACTGGATGTTCCGGTTACAGAACTGATGCATGAACCGGTACAGGTTACTCCACAGCATTCCCATGGGCATGTTGTTGATCTGATTAAAAATGGAGCTGAAGCGGTTATTGTTGTTGATGATGGAGGAGCTGTCGGGATAATTACTGACACTGATCTTGCCTTTTATGAAGATCACCCTGATACTGTAGGGTCTGGTACTGCAGCGGGGATTATGCGTTCTTCTATCCTTTCTCTTCCTGAAACAGCGAGAACCAGAGAAGCCGTTGCGGTCATGTTAGAGACCGCCTGCCAGAGTGTGATAATCTCCGGCGAGAATGGCGTAAAAGGAATAATTACCAGAGATGACATAATACGGGAAGTGGTTCAATGACCAATACCATACTTGTACGAGACGTAATGGCAAAACCAGTCACAGTTGCAAAGTCTGCACCAGTGACTGATGCCTTAGATAAGATGCTTGATACCGGACTTGACCCCCTGGTGGTACTTCACCAGGGAGAAGTTGTTGGGACTGTTTCACGTCAGAAGATAGTAGAAAAGCTTGGTGCCAGACACAGCTCTGAAGTTGCACCTACTGCGATTCATGTCTCCAATACGATTGATACTGAATTTACCATTGTATATGAGGATCAGGAACTTGATGTTCTGATTCCGCTTCTTCAGAACCAGGCAAAACTTGCAGTGGTTTATGATGGAGATAACAAAATCGTGGGCCAAGTCTCATACGGAGATTTACTTGCAAAGATGGTTCCAGAAGGGGATCTCTCCTCAGTCACTGATCCACATCATGTAATTGAAGCAGGAGAACGGATGGTACATCTCCGTCGGAAAATGGTTGATGAGAAAATTGCCAGATGCGTTGTCATGGCTGATAACAAGATGGCAGGTCTTGTGTCTGAGACAGATGTTGCTATCGCTCTCACCAAGTTCCGTGAAGCAGTAGATGACCGGCACCAGGAACATCAGATCCGTAACATTCTGGTAAAAGATATCATGAGTGCTCCGGTAATGAGCGTTGAAAAGAACGTTACTATTCCGGATGTTGTGTCAAAAATGCTTTCAAAGAACATCAGCAGCCTTCCAGTCACAGATAATGGAAAGGTTATTGGAATCGTCACCCGGGAATCCCTTATCCGGGCATTATAACTTTTTTTCGATATTTCAATATACATACAGAGTTAATCCGCTGTATGAATCTTCACCCCATGGAGCCGGTTAAACCGGAAAACCGGGTAGATTTACTCCTGAAGCAGATGAGTATGACCGGCTTTCAGGGTAGAAAGCTTGGAGAATCTGTTGCGGTATGGAGCCAGATGATTGAGGAACCTGGTGTTTCGATTCTAGCCGGCCTGTCTGGTGCGATGATCCCAGCTGGTATGCAGGAATGCCTGATCGCGCTGCTTGAGAACCGTTTCATTGATGTTCTGGTATCAACCGGGGCAAATATCTTTCATGACATCTGTGAACATGTGGGTATTCGGCATTATCTCGGACATCATATGGCCGATGATCAGGAACTCTTCAAACAGGGGATTGACCGGATTTATGATGTGTTTGCATATGAGGATCAGTTTCGGGGTGTTGATGCGAAAATTGCAGAGTTCGCACAGGGACTAGGCGATTTTTCAGGTTCTTCTGCAGATTTTATTAGACAACTTGGGATTTGGCTTACAAAACAATATCCTTTAGGAAAGTCTGTAACTGCCACCGCAGCCCGTCTGAATATCCCCATTTTCATACCTGCCCTGTGCGACTCCTCCATAGGAATCGCTCTTGTGATGGCACGAAGGGATGGTTACCAGATCATGATTGATCAGTTAGCTGATGCAGACCAGCTGACCGGTTATGTAGAACAGGCACATAAAACAGGCGTCATCTATATAGGCGGGGGGGTTCCGAAAAATTTCATTCAACAAACGCAGGTTATTGCGTCCATACATGATCATGTGTGCGGGGGACATGATTATGCGATCCAGTATACAACAGATACACCACATTATGGCGGACTTTCCGGCTGTACATTTGAAGAAGCAGTATCCTGGGGTAAGGAGTCATGTACCTGCAGGAAAGTCCAGTGTTTTTGTGATGCGACGATTGCAATTCCTTTTGTTACATCTGCCCTTCTTGGCGCAGGAATTCATCGTTCGGTTCATCCATGATTGGAGTCAGGTGGGGAGCAGGTATCATAACCCTTATATCTCATTCCCATCCACATTAGTAAGCACAATTCCTGTAGCAGCAGATATTCTGTTGCGAGTGTCGATATGATGCGATTTTGCATGTTGAGGTAGCCAAGCCAGGTATGGCGCAGGGTTGCTAACCCTGTGTCCCTTGGGACTCGGGGGTTCAAATCCCTCCCTCAACGCTGACACGCAGGCAATTCCCTGAAGTGAGGCATTGCATGGCTCAGGATGACCAGGAGATAAACTACTTTGTCAGGGTTCATAATACCGACCTTGACGGGACGAAGCCCGTTCTTATTTCCCTGACCGGTATCAAAGGGGTCGGACGACATACTGCCAAGTTCATTGCTGAAACTGCAGGTGTTGAAAAGAACGTATTGATGGGTAAACTTGATGAAGCATCTGTTGACCGGATCCGTGAAGTTATCAGCAACTATGTTGACCGGATTCCTGTCTGGATGACCAACCGCCCCAAGGACCTCTACACCGGTGCAAAGCGCCATCTGCTTGGAGCAGATGTCTCGATGACCGTTGATGATGATATCAACCTTCTCAAGAAGATTCGTGCATACCGTGGAATCAGACATGAGACAGGTCAGAAAGTCCGTGGTCAGCGTACCAAGTCTACCGGAAGAACCGGCCTTATTGTCGGTGTGAAGAGAAAGAAAGCCTAGGCGGGATGAAACATGGGCTATCCAGGTAAAAACCATAAACAGTACCAGACACCCAAGCGTCCGTTCGAACTCTCCCGTATTGAGGAAGAGACCCGCCTTGTTATTGAGTACGGTCTCAGAAACAAGCGTGAAGTCTGGATCGCCAAGGGAGCTCTCCGGAAATACCGAAAAGCTGCACGTGAAATCATCGCTCTGCAGTCAACCGGTTCAGAACAGGTTCGGGTTGAGCGGAAGAAAGAAGAGCTTATTGGTTCACTGCAGCGCTCCGGAATGCTTGGAGAGAACGCAGACATCGATAATGTGCTTGCATTAAAAGTCGAGCAGCAGCTTGACCGGAGACTTCAGACCCAGGTCTATCGCCGCGGGTTTGCTCGTTCTCCAAAACAGGCACGTCAGTTCATCACGCATGGACACATCGCAATTGGTGGACGTCGTGTTACTATTCCAGGGTACACGGTAAGCGCAAAGGAACAGGAAGAGATTTCATACTCTGGTTCTTCACCTCTGGTCAGTGATATTCACTCAGAACGCCAGCGGATTGCAAAGGTTGGGAGATAATCATGAGTGAAGGGAAGGAAAAATGGGGCGTTGCTCATATCTACGCGTCATTTAACAACACCATTATCACTGTAACGGATCTGACCGGTGCTGAAACGATTACGAAAAGCTCTGGAGGTATGGTCGTAAAGCAAGACCGTAACGAGAGTTCTCCGTATGCAGCAATGCAGATGGCTGGAAACGTGGCACAGGCAGCAAGAGAAAAAGGAATTGTAGGCCTTCATGTAAAGGTCCGTGCTCCAGGACGCGGAAAACAGCGTTCTCCAGGGCCGGGGGCTCAGGCTGCAATTCGGGCACTTGCCCGTGCAGGGATGCGTATCGGACTCATCGAGGATGTGACTCCGGTACCACACGACTCAATCAGGCCAAAAGGCGGGAGAAGGGGTCGTAGAGTCTGATGAAGATCGAATTCAGCAGTCTTGAAGAGAACGCTGCGTCGTTTGTGCTCAGTGATATCTCTATCGCATTTGCCAATGCGCTCCGCAGATCCATGGTCAGTGAAGTTATGGCATTTGCAATTGAAGATGTCAAAATTTATGACAATACCAGTGCACTCTTCGACGAAATTCTGGCTCACCGGCTGGGTTTAATCCCTCTGGTTACTGATCCTGATAGTTATGTTCCACGCAGCCAGTGTTCCTGTAATGGAGCTGGTTGTCCACGATGCACCGTTACTCTTACCATGAGCGTTGAGGGTCCGGGTGTTGTGATGTCTGGTGACCTGATATCACAGGATTCAGTAGTGCGACCGGCAGTAGACAATATTCCTATCGTAAAACTTGAGAAGAACCAGAAGGTTGTGATCGAGGCACAGGCATACATGGAGCGTGGAATGGAACATGCTAAATGGTCCCCTACGACGGTATGCGGATACAAGAACTATCCAATTATCACCCCTGATGAGCGGTGTGATGGATGTGGGCTGTGTGTTGAGGTCTGTCCGAAGGAAATTCTACAGGTAAAGGGTTCTGCTATCGGGGTAAAGGATGGTGCTCTTGAGTCTTGTTCTTTGTGCCGGCTCTGTGAGCAGGCATGTCTGAACAGCGGGATAGGAGATGAACCGGCCATTCATATTGGAATGGATGATCGGAGATTTCTCTTCACCGTAGAGAGTGCCGGAGCATTACCTACAGTCGGAATTATCAAGCAGGGACTGCTGTTTCTGAAAAATCAGTCAGATGAATTACACGATGCTTTGAGTGAAATTAGAGGGTAACGGAGCATGACCAGAAGGAATGATAAGTCCAATCCGCGCCTTGCCGAACTCATCAGACTCCTGAAGCAGACGTCGCGTGAGAACGAAGTAGAGATCTGGGGTGATATCGCATCCAGACTCGAAAAATCGCGGAAAAACTACGCGGAAGTAAATGTCAGCAAAATTAACCGGTATGCACAGGAAGGAGAAACTCTGATTGTGCCGGGTAAAGTGCTTGGGAGTGGAGTTGTAGAGGCAGGTGTGACGGTTGCTGCACTGAGTTTTTCAGATGCCGCAGTAAGTAAGATCACCGGAGCAAAAGGGCAGTGCATCAGTATTGAACAGTTGCTCTCCCAGAACCCGAAAGGGAGCAGGACCAGGATACTGAGGTAGGTGTGATCATGGTAACGGTAATTGACGGTGATGGCCTGCTTATGGGGAGACTTGCCAGTAATGTTGCAAAGCGTGCCCTTGCAGGTGAAGAGATCGCAGTGATCAACGCTGAGAAAGCAGTTGTGTCCGGAAGCCGTGCACGTGTTCTTGGCAACTATAAACAGAAACGCCAACGCGGTTCACGGGAAGGCGGTCCGTTCTTTCCACGAAGACCGGATCATATCCTGAAAAGGACCATTCGTGGTATGATTCCTTACAAGCGCGAGCGGGGAATCGAGGCCATGAAGCGGATCAAGATTTATGTTGGTATACCGGATGAGTTATCCGGACTGCCAAGTGAAACGATTGAGGATGCAAGCAAGAAGCGGCTGGGCAACCCGTCACATGTGACACTCGGTGCAATCAGCACGTTCCTTGGAGCAAAATACTGATCAGGTGACCTCTGATGAGAATAATCAATACCAGTGGAAAGAGAAAAACCGCGGTTGCCCGGGCAACGTTCCGGCCTGGTAAAGGGGTAGTTCGCATTAACTCTCTGTCACTTGATGTGTTCTCCACCGAGCTTGCCAGAATGAAGATATCCGAACCACTTCAGCTACTTCCAGATGTGCTGGAGGGTGTGGATGTCTCCATTAAGGTAGCCGGAGGGGGCGTCATGGGACAGGCAGAAGCGGCACGTACTGCTCTTGCCAGGGGAATTGTCAAGTGGCATAATGATCCCCGTATGAAAGATGTATATCACGTGTATGATCGCAGTCTGCTCGTGAATGACTCACGTCAGAAAGAAGCCAAAAAGCCACATGGTCGTGGGGCACGGAAGAAATTCCAGAAATCATACCGGTGAGCTTTATTAGGATGAACAATAACATTAGTGGAGCAACCAGATGATACCGGTTCGCTGTTTCACCTGCGGAAAGGTAATCTCCACAGCATACGAGGAATATAAACGCCGTCGGGATGCGAGCGAGGATCCAAAAAGGATCCTCGACGATCTCGGAATGGATCGGTATTGTTGCCGGCGTATGTTACTCACGCACAAGGAGATTATTGACGAGCTTAACCCATACCAATGAGGGGTCGTAGGGTAGCCTGGACCATCCTAGGGCGTTCGGGACGCTCTGACCTGAGTTCGAATCTCAGCGACCCCATTCTTGTGCCAACGGATTTTTGAGGAGTTACGCATGCAAACTTATACTCGCTATGAGAAGGCGCGGATTGTCGGCGCCCGGGCACTTCAGATATCTATGGGTGCCCCGATCCTCATTGCTAGTTCAAGTATTGATCCACTTGAGATAGCAATGGAGGAATTCGACCGTGAGGTTATTCCGATAACAGTGAAACGGAGATAGGTATCGGATGACCATCACGCGCGCAATAACTCTGCGAACCATCCTCGATTCCAGAGGAAGAAAGACGGTTGAAGCTGAGGTCAGAACTGAACATGGGTTTGGTAGAGCAGCAGCACCGGGTGGTGCAAGTACGGGCATATACGAAGCGGCTGTTCGTGATCCCGCTCTTGCAATATCTGAAGCCGAAAACCAGGTGCTCCCACATCTGATCGGGATTGATTCATCAGATCAGATCGGTGTAGATGCTCTGCTCCATGAGATAGATGGGACCGACAATTTCTCCAAAATCGGAGCAAACCTTACGGTCTCATTATCACTCGCTATGGCGAAAGCAGCAGCTGATTCGCGAAATATTCCGCTTTGGCAACATCTCGGAGGTATTTTTGTGGATTATGCACCAAGGCCCCTTGGCAATGTCATTGGGGGCGGTGCTCATGCTTCCCATGCTACAGAGTTTCAGGAATTTCTCGTAGTGCCAACCGGCTGCGAAAGTGTGCGTGATGGTATCTTCGCCAATGCGCAGGTACATGCAACAGTGCATGATCTGTTGAAAAAACGTGGAATACATGCAGGAAAAGGGGATGAAGGGGCCTGGGCTCCCCCGATCTCTGATCCTGATGCATTTGGGATACTGACTGAAGCCATCTCTCTTGTTTCAGATGAAACAGGATTTGAAATAAGTCCAGGAATAGATGTGGCAGCAAGTCAGATGTACGATCCTGAGTCAGGGATGTACCGTTATCGGGACGGGACAACCAGATCACCAGAAGAACAGGTTACGTATATTGCTGACCTGATTGACGAGTATGATCTGGTATATGTAGAGGATCCTCTCCATGAAGAAGACTATACCGGTTTTGCTGCCCTGAATCGGGAGGCTGGAAACAGGTGTCTTATCTGTGGAGATGACCTCTTTGTAACCAACACAAAGCGTATCCAGGAAGGGATATCTCATGGGAGTGCGAATTGTGTGCTTATCAAGCCAAATCAGATCGGCACACTGACTGACACCTGTGAAGCTATTCACCTTGCACAGCGTCATGGGCTGGAAACGGTCATGAGTCACCGGTCTGGTGAGACTGAAGACACAACCATCGCTCATCTTGGATGTGCATTTCAGTGCATATTTATAAAAACGGGGGTTGTCGGCGGGGAGCGGACAGCCAAATTAAACGAACTCATGCGGATTGAGGAGAGTATCTATGAACGGAAATGAAATGGAGATTGAACTGAACGAACCACTCGTTTCAGTTGAAGAGTATCTTGCAGCAGGTGTTCACATCGGAACCCAGCAGAAGAGCAGCGACATGAAGAACTTCATCTACCGCGTCCGCGGAGATGGATTATATATTCTGGACATCAGGGAAACCGATGAGCGGATAAAACTTGCCGCAAAATTCCTTTCCCAGTATGATCCGGCAAAGATCTTGGTAGTGACCTCACGTCAGTATGGTCAGTATCCTGCACGCAAGTTTGCAGATTCTATCGGAGCAACCCCGATCATCGGCAGATATATTCCGGGAACCCTGACAAATCCATTACTGCCACGATATGCAGAGCCGGATGTTGTTGTTGTGACTGACCCGGTCAGTGACCTGCAGGTTATCAAGGAAGCAATTCAGGTCAGCATTCCTGTAGTCGCTCTCTGTGATACAAACAATATGACAAGCCTTGTGGATGTAGTAGTCCCAACCAACAATAAAGGGCGCAAGGCACTCTCTATGATATACTTCCTCCTGACCAAGGAGTTCCTCCGACATAAAGGATACAACACTTCCCTGACCCCTGAAGACTTCGAAACCGAGATGTAAATTTCCTGATAAACGTTCAGTTGGAACCGATATCCTGAAACGTACCTGGGTTCAATTCCTCGTCCATGAAGAGCAGGGCTAGTACAGTGGCTGGGATGTTTTATCCTGGTGAACCCGGACGTCTCAGGCAACTTCTGTCTGAACTTTTCCGGAGCTGTGCATTTTCCGGTGATGCAGCGGGGATTGTATCTCCCCATGCCGGATATGTATACTCCGGCAGGACTGCAGCTCAGGCATTTGCTGCTTTCGATGAGCAGTTTGATGGGACATTTCTAGTAATAGGTCCCAGTCATCGGGGTTTTCCTTCCTGTATCTCTCAGATTCCTTGGGAAACTCCACTTGGAATCCTTGAACCTGATACAGATCTGGGAGCATATCTACATCTCCCAATAGATGAACGGGCGATGAGTTATGGATCTGAAAATTCTCTGGAAGTACAGATGCCGTTTATACAATATCGGTTTCCGCGATCCAGAATTCTTCCTCTCATGATGGGTCAACAGACTCTTTCAGAAGTGCATCGGATATCATCAATCATAATCGAAGCTCTGGAAAAATATGAACAACCGGTAAAAATCGTGGCATCAAGTGACTTCTCTCATTATGTCTCTCATGACAAGGCATACCGCGACGATCACTATGCAATAGAGGCACTTGTACGTATGGATGTTCCTGAGTTTTTTTCCAGAATAAAGTCGCATAACATCACAGCCTGTGGATATGGTCCAATAGGATGCATGATTGAAGTGTTAAAGACCCGGGGTAAAAACCGGTGCGACCTGCTCGAATATACCACTTCAGGAGAGACAAGTGGTGATTATGATCAGGTCGTAGGGTATGCGGCTTTGGCGGTGCAATAGTGGCAACCTGGAGTGCACCCGGTAAGGTGTTTTTATTCGGTGAACATGCAGTTCTCTATCAAAAACCCGGGATAGCACTTGCAATAAGACCACGAGTATATGTTACCGTAAGGAGAACAAACCATCCACATCAGGCGAAATCTCCATATATTGATCAATGTTTTCGTGAATTTGGTGTGAAGGGGAGTGTATATATCAATTCACAATTACCAAGTTCATCGGGACTTGGGTCATCAGCTGCAGTCACGGTTGCTACACTTGCAGCGATAAATGATGAGTTTGATATGGGGAGAAGCCGTGAGCAAATAGCTGAAATGGCCTGGAAAATAGAGAAAAAAGTGCAAAAAGGCCGGGCCAGTGCAACAGATACTACTGTTTCAACCTATGGTGGGATGTTTCTCATTAAAGAAGGAACACGAAAGCGGCTTGCTCCTCAAAATTATCATCTTGTAATAGGCAACAGTCAGATTTCACATTCAACTAGTAGGATGGTTGAAAAAGTAGCTGAACTGAAACAAAAACACCCCTCAATCATAAACCCGGTTTTGGATTCTATTGAAGCAATCGTCATGGATGCCATGAAACATCTCGATGAACCGGTTTATCTTGGAAAACTGATGGATATGAATCATAATCTCCTTGAGACATTGGGTGTCGGCCACCCCCAACTCTCGAGATTAGTACTTGCAGCTCGTTCGACCGGTGCTTTTGGGGCAAAAATCACCGGTGCAGGTGGTGGCGGCTGCATGGTAGCTCTTGCTCCGAAAAATATTCGGGCCAGGATAGCAGGAGCCATTGAGGTATTTGATGGCCGGGCAATAATCACCTGTATTGATACAGAAGGGTTGAGAAAGGAGCGGGATGCCTGATCGAATTATTCTAAAACTTGGCGGGAGTGTCATCACCGATAAGGAAAGTGGTGAGGTAGGAGTTATTCGTGAGAACATCCTGCAAGAGGTAGCCAGATCACTCAAAGAATTTGCAGATATTTCTCTTCTTCTTATTCATGGTGCAGGATCATGCGGACATCCGCAAGCTCAGCAGTATAAAATTCAGTATGGCGTCTCAACAGAGAACAGAGAAGGGATATATGAAACCCATATTGCGGTATCAGGATTAAATGAACTTGTCGTTAAAACTCTTCGAAACGAAGGAATTGAAGCGATAAGTGTACATCCACTAGAAGGGATGGTTGCTTCAGAGGGAGAACTAACCGGATATTGCCTGGATCACCTGAACCTTATGATGAGTCTGGGATTGGTTCCTGTCCTCCATGGTGATGTAGTAATGGATACAAAGAAGGGAGCATGTATTATTTCCGGTGATCAACTGGTCAGGGTATTGGCACAACAGCTGGGTATGAAACGCATCGGTCTCGCAACTGATGTTGCCGGTCTGCTTGATGCTGATGGGTCAGTTGTGAGGGAACTGCGCCCTTCAATGGCGCATACCATAAGGATTGGAGGCTCCGGCTCTGTAGATGTTACCGGAGGAATGAAAGGAAAAATTACAGAACTCCTTCGCCTTGCTGATATGGGCATTGAGTCAAATATATTCCATATATCACGACTCAAGGAGTTTTTAAGCGGGGCTGATCATGGAGGAACCCGGATCATGCCGGAGGATGTTGCATGAACAGAAGAGAATTTACCTCCTCCCGCAAGTTAGACCATCTTCGTATATGTCTTGATGAGAACATTGAAACAGGAACGACGGGATTTGAAGAAATCAGACTTGTCCATGAAGCACTCCCCGACAGCGATATGGATAGTCTTTCCCTGAAAACCAGATTTTTAGGGCATGATCTCGGCTCACCCCTGTTTATTTCTGCAATGACCGGAGGACATCCGGAGACAAAGGAAGTCAATGCAGTTTTAGGAGAAATTGCTGGTGAACTTGGTCTTGGTATTGGCGTAGGATCTCAAAGGGCAGCGATTGAAAATCCGGATCTTGCAGATACCTTCTCTATTGTCAGGGAAAAAGCCCCGAATACCTTTATTGTTGGGAATCTGGGCATCGTTCAGTTGCGAGATCATGGGATTGAATGGGCTGAACAGGCAGTTGAGATGATTGATGCTGATGCTCTTGCAATTCACCTCAATTTTTTGCAGGAATCAATACAACCCGAAGGAGATCATGATGCAGGTGGCTGTCAGGCCGCACTTCGTGAACTCTGCGGAGAACTGAAGGTTCCGGTTATTGTGAAGGAAACCGGTTCGGGCATTTCGTATGAAACCGGAATAAGATGTTATGGAGCAGGTGCAGCCTGTATAGATATCGGTGGGTATGGTGGCTCTTCATGGGCTCTCATTGAAAGTCACCGGTCAGGAAGTGTTGCAGGCAGAGAAGATCTGTACCTGAAAGGATTAGGTGAGCGGTTTGGAGAATGGGGCCTTCCTACCGCTGTAAGTTTATATGAAGTTACCAGGTGCGGGGGGCCGGTAATTGCGAGCGGAGGGCTTCGATCCGGAATAGATGTGGCAAAGGCACTGGTAATGGGTGCCGGTCTTACCGGAATGGCACTTCCCCTTTTAAAACCTGCCTTCGAGGGCCCTGATACATTGCGGGAAACAATCCGGATCATCCATCAGGAACTCCGGATAAGTATGTTTCTTACCGGAAAATCCCGAATATCCGAGTTACCACAGGCCCGGTGGTATCTCACCGGTAAGACACGGGAAATGATAGAAAACCTTCAAGGAGGAGAGAGAATTGGACATTGAGATCCTTGCAGTGGGCGGGTATAATGAATTTGGGCGAAATATGACCGCCGTCCGCTGTGGCAAAGAAATAATAATATTTGATATGGGTATCAGGCTTGATTCCCTGATGATGTACCCCGAAATTGAAATGGAAAACTCCCATTCACTGGACTTAATTCAGATGGGTGTTATTCCGGATGACACGGTAATGAACCAGCTCGAAGGGACGGTAAAAGCAGTCATCCTCTCACATGGTCATTTGGATCATATTGGGGCAGTGCCTAAGTTAGTTCATCGCTATAATGCACCCATCATCGGGACTCCCTATACCATAGAGCTAGTAAAGCAACAGATTGAGGGTGAAAAGAAATTTGGAGTCAGTAATAAACTGATTTCAATTAAATATGGACAGCGGTATAATATCTCAAATACATTGTCGATGGAGTTTATCCGGACCCAGCATAGTATAATTGATACAGCAACCGTTGCTCTCTATACTCCGAAAGGAGCAATTATCTATGCCCTTGATTTTAAATTAGACCGAAACCCGGTTTTAGGTGAACCACCGGACTTTGCAAAGTTTAAAAAGATCGGTAAAGAAGGGGTACTCTGTCTGATCACAGAATCGACAAATGTAAACCGGAAAGGCCGATGTCCAAGTGAACAGATAGCGAAAAACATGGTCCGTGATGTGATGACAAGTTATGAGGATGATAAAAATGCAATCATCGTCAGCACATTTGCATCACATATAGCCCGTGTAAAAACGATCGCCGAATGTGCACATGAAATTGGTCGAAAACCATTGCTTCTTGGCCGATCAATGGAACGATTCTGTGTTACTGCAGAGCAGATGAAAATGGTCAGATTCCCGGATACCACTAGTGTCTTTGGCAACCGCCGGGTCGTAGAACGAACTCTGCGTCGACTTATAAAGTCAGGAAAAGAGCAGTATGTTCCCATAGTCACCGGTCATCAGGGCGAACCTGGATCAATTCTCACCAGAATTGCCCAGAATGATACACCCTATAAAATCGAACGCGGTGATAAAGTCATGATCAGTGCCCAGCTGATCCCGAATGATATGAATCGTGCTCAGAGGTACCGGATGTTTACCATGTTGAAATCTCAGGGAGCCCGGTTGTTTGATGAATTACACGTGAGTGGTCATGCTTATTGCGAAGATCATTATGAGTTTGTTCATATGCTCAATCCGCAGTATATAGTATCAGCTCATGGTGGAATTGATCTCACATCGGAATATCTGGGTTTAGCAACTGAGCTTGGGTACACTCTGAACAAGGATTTCTTCCTTATGGCGAATGGTCAGAGACAAAAACTGGCATAATGGAAACAGAATGCGTATGGAGCTTGAGACGTATCTTAAAAAAACTGCAGAAGAGGTCAATTCTCTTTTGCAGGATAGTTATGGAGATCCGAAAACCGCTCTTTCAAGGGCGGCGAACCACCTGTTATTTGCCGGAGGAAAACGCCTCCGCCCTGCCTTATTTAAACTGGCAGCTGATGCAGTAAAGCCCGGTTCTTCAAAAATTATCATGCCGGCTGGTCTTTCCCTTGAAGTGACTCACAACTTTACGCTCATCCATGACGATATCATGGATAAAGATGAGTTCAGGCGGGGGCAAAAGACCGTTCATACGCTCTGGGGAGAACCGGCTGCGATTCTTGCCGGTGATGTATTATATGCCCGTGCATTTTCTCTTATCTGTACCGCTGATGCGCCTGAAGAACCGAAAGTGAAAGCGATAGCGCTTCTTGCCCGCACTTGTGAGGAGATATGTGAGGGACAGCAACAGGATATGTCCTTTGAAGAGCGTGGCGTTGTCAGCAGAGACGAATACCTTGAGATGGTAACAAAGAAAACCGGGGTATTGTATGGTGCTGCTGCAGCAATAGGTGCTCTTTTAGCTGGTGGTTCTGATGCACAGGTGGACGGCCTTTATAATTACGGATGCAGGATAGGAGCAGCGTTTCAGATCCAGGATGATCTCATCGACTTGCTTGCGTCATCGGCAAAGTCCGGCAAAGATCAAGCCTCTGATATCCGGGAAGGAAAGCAGACTCTTATTGCTATCACTGCACGGGAGCAGGGGATTGACCTCAAGCCATGGCGTCGTCCGTTAAATCATGAAGAAATTGCATCACTTATCACCATGTTGACAGATAAGGGTGTAATTGATACGGTTCAGAAAGATGCTGAATCGATGATAACCTCTGCAATTCATGATCTTTCTGTATTGTCAGATACGATGGAGAAATACCTGCTTGCTGAGTTAGCCTGGTACTTTATCAGAAGGGACTACTGATGGACGATACACGTTCTGTTTTACTTATCGCAGCTCTCTTGAATGCAGTCAAGCATAAAAGCGTCCCGGCAGCAGGCGCAGTTATGGGGGCCATCCTTGGAACCCATCCGGAACTTCGTTCAAAAGCTGCTGAGATAAAAGGATTGCTTGGCTCTGTCCTTGATGAGGTCTCTTCGTTGTCTATTGAAGAGCGTGAAGAGAAACTGAAGACTCTGGCTCCTGATCAATATGCATCTCTCTTCGAAAAGAAAGAGAAGAAGAAGGCTGGCCTTCCGGATCTTCCAAAAAGTGAGGGAGGAGTGGTCATGAGGTTTGCTCCGAATCCCTCTGGACCTCTTCATCTTGGACATGCACGGGCTGCATTTCTCAACGATGAGTACATCAGACGATATGGCGGTAAATATATCCTCCGGATAGAAGATACCGATCCGAAACGGGTGGATCCCGAGGCCTATGATATGGTCAGGGAAGATATCACATGGATGGGCCTTTCCATCTCTGAAACTATCTTCCAGTCAGATCGGTTCCCAAAATATTATGAGGTCGGAAAGGAGCTCATTCAGAAAGGCCATGCCTATGTCTGCCGATGTGATAACGAGAAGTTTAAAGATCTTAAAATGCACAAGACCGCCTGTCCATGTCGGAGTCAGTCTCCTGAAGAGGCGATGGATCTTTTTGAACAGATGCTCGAGGGAGTATTTGCCGAAGGAGAAGTTGGTGTCAGGTTAAAAACCGACCTGAACCATCCAGACCCTGCAATGCGTGATTATCCGCTATTCCGGATCCTGACCTCCACACCACACCAGCGGGTAGATGCCATCGTTTATCCGCTCATGAATCTCTCCGTTGCTGTTGATGATCACCTGCTTGGAATGACTCATGTTATCAGGGGGAAGGATCATATTGCGAACACGAAGCGACAGGAGTTTATCTTTAATTATATGGGATGGGAAACCCCGGTTTATCGTCATTATGGCCGGATGGGTATTGAGGGTGTGGTCCTCTCAACTTCTCAGATGCGAGCCGGGATTCAGTCTGGTGAATATTCCGGATGGGACGATGTCAGGCTTGGGACACTTCGTGCGATGGCAAGGCGGGGTATTCAACCCCAGGCAGTCAGAAATGCTGTTGTAGAAATTGGTATTGGGGAAACCGATATTCAGTTCTCCTGGGAAAACCTCTATGCCAAGAACAAAGATATCATCGATAGTAATGCAGACCGGTTCTTCTTTGTTCCGGATCCTGTACGTGTTCTCATATCCGGAAGTGAGAAGGTAGTGGCAAAAGCTATGAGATACCCCGGTGATGAATCAAGAGGGTATCGAGAAATACCCTATGAGGGGACAATCTACCTCCCACGAGCTGACTTAGCATCAGGTGCGGAATTTTTAAGACTCAAGGATCTCTTCAATATCAAAGTGTTTCGTGAAGGAGATATCGTGAGAGGTGAATATGCTGGTGATGACCTTCAGGAAGCCAGAAGTAAAAAAGCCCCGATCATTCAGTGGCTTCCGGAAAAACATGCAAATCCCTGCACCCTGAAAACTCAGGAAGGAGATGTCATTGGGGTTTGTGAACCTGAGGCAGTCGCCACGAAAGATCGGATTGTCCAGTTTGAGCGTGTCGGGTTTGCACGAATTGATGCAACTGGCAATCCAGCGGTGGCGTACTTTACCCACCGCTGATTTTTAAAAAATTTTTTACAAAGAAAGAATTTTTTTCAGGTACTCAGGCAGGGCAAATCCTGCTTCATGGGTTGCCCCGTTATAATATTGCAGATCCGATAGAGAACGATCCCGGATAATCTCATCAACATTGGCTTTGGTTATCTGTCTGGGATCTCTCTTATCAGATGCACAGGCCATGCCCCACAGGCTTCCATAGAGTGGGATATACACAAAGTAGGGAGCCACGATGTGAAAGACACTGATGAGGTTTTTCATTAGGCCAGATACCCGCTCAGGTGCATACACCGGCGGTCCGATATGCAGGACAAACATACCTCCCTCATTCAAAAGTGCCTTGCAATCTGCCATAAATCGCGGTGAGTAGAGTTCGGCAGCCGGACCCAGGGGATCGGTCAGGTCCAGTACGATCAGATCAAACTTCTCTCCTTCTCTTGGTCCTATCTCCCTGACATATTTCAGTCCATCCTCGATAAGAATCTCTATTCGTGGGTCATCAAGGGATCCGTGGTGAACTGATTCAAAGTATTTTCGTGAAAGGTCAACAACAGCCTTGTCCAGTTCGACGAGAACAATCCGTTTTACAGATGGATGCTTGAATACCTCATCTGCAGATCCACCGTCCCCTCCACCGATTATGAGGACGGTCTTTGGATCAGGATGAGAGATAAGGGCGGGATGAATCATATTCTCATGATAAAAGAACTCATCCCGTTCTGATGTCATGAAATACCCGTCAAGCCTGAACAGTCTTCCAAGTTCTGGGGTATCCCAAACCTCATAGACCTGAAAAGGTGTTTCACCCCGTTCAAGCAGTGTTCCCTTTTTAAAGAAAAATCCGCTGTTACCGTTCAGTGGTTCGCAGAGGAAATCCGAAAAATTGTTTGAATCCATGGATCAGCTTTCTGCAACTCCGGCAGCGTTGATCTCTCCCCTGATTACTTCATGACTTGCCATTTCTCCAGGAGCAAGAGCAGAAGCTACTTCATTGAATGTCTGTCTTGCCCGATCACTGTTATCACGGCTATAGTTACAGACATATACGTCAAGAGTCACCCCATTATTCTCCGGCCAGGTGTGGATGGCGAGATGTGACTCTGCCAGAACCACGTTGCCCGTGACTCCTGCTTTATTTCCATTTTCATCCATAAACTGGTGGAAATATGTTCCAAGCGGGGTAAGACCAGCGTTCATACATGCATCCACACAGAGTTTCTCTAACTTGCTCTGGTCACACAGTAGATCAGCAGTGCAGGTGCAGCGGTACATATCAGCAATTAGATGTAGTCCATTCATTCGCCATCCCTCCTGTAAGGTTATTAGGGTGGTCTCATCATCAGAGACCAGCGGGTATAAGAATGCGATAGCAATTAAGATAAAGGTATTTGGTAAATGGAAAGTTTTAAACGGAGAAAATGAAATTCAGAAAAAGAATTCTCTGTCTTTTTTGTCAAAATCAAAGGATTATCTTCTGAATAGATATTTTAGGGTGTTTGTAGGGGGCGATGAGTCTGTATATATCTTTCTTCGACGTCTTCTGCAGTGTTTGCTTCTTTCAGGTCTTTATCTTCTCTTACTTCAATAAACCTGGGAAACCGGAGAGCATACCCACCTTCGTAATTGGGACTTTTCTGAATCTCTGAGTATCCTATCTCAAAAACAAGTCGTGGTTCAAAGAAGACCATTTTTCCATTTTTCCGAATAATATCATCTTGAAGTGTTGTAAACAGCCAGCTCAGTTGTTCATCAGAAAAACCGGTTGCAACCCGACTTAGTGGGACCAGTTTCCCATTACTCCTGACGGAAAGAAGAAATGATCCAAAGACATGAGCACGTTTTCCCTCTCCCCACTCAGCCCCCGTTACAACAAGGTCCAGTGTGTCTGCTTCAGGTTTTATTTTTACCCAGTCTTTCCCTCTGACACCGGGTGTATATCGCGATCTCTGTATTTTTAACATAACTCCTTCATGTCCGGCATCAAGGGCTCCATGATAATATGCTTCGATCTCTGTTTCATCACTGGATACCAGTTGTGGTGTCACATACTGCGATGCAACTTTGGTTAACATCTCCCTTCTCTCCTGAAATGGCAGGTCGATGAGCATTTCCTGATTGTAATAGAGAATATCAAAGAGGTTTGGAATCAGTGTGATGGCATCTGCTGCCTTCGCAACATTGTGTTTTCTCCGAAATCTTCGAAGGACCGTCTGAAATGGCATGGGGTGTCCTTCCTGAACAGCAATGACTTCTCCATCAACGATCACATCATCCAGAAGAGCATTATCGAGGAGTGCGACGACATCAGGCATAGCTGCTGTAACCTCTTCAAGCCGCCTTGAGTACATCCTGCAGATCCCGTTCTGTTTGTGAAACTGAAACCTTGCTCCATCGTATTTATACTCAACTGCAACCGGATCTCCCTCCTCCAAAACACCAGAGATGGTTCCCTGCCGTGCAAGCATCATCCTGACCGGATGGAACGGGACCAGCCGTACTGAGCGAAGAGCATCTTCTCCCTTTCGTGCCAGCACTGAAACTTCTCCCATGTCATTTCTGACCTGGTTTGCATACTCAACAAGGCTTGGATCTACCGCGAGTGCCTGAGCAATGGCATCACGAAGGTTTCCTTCTCCAACCCCAATCCGGAAATCTTCGAGGAGAATTGCAGTAATATAATGACCCTCAAGAGGTGAAGCACTGGATAGTATTCGCTGAATAACCCTGATCTTTTCTTTCTGGGAACGACCCCCCTCCATTCCGGATATCTCAACAAGGGCGGCCATAACATCTGTAAGGGTCAGTTCAACCGTGAAAAAAGATGTCTGTGATTTCTGGGAGAGAAGTTCTTCTACCGCAGCACCAGCATCTCCAACCCGACTCAGACGATCAATCACCTCTTCACGTTTTCTTCCCGTGACATATGCCACTGCTTCGTACAAAAGATTCGGGCCAATTCCGAGTTTTTTCCCGCTCCACTCAGGGAACGGTTTTCCCAGGATAAGCCGGCAAAAATGGGGAAGGTCATCATCAGAGAGGCGGGCTATACTCTCAGCAAGTATGGCGATAGTATCCAGTCTTCCTGAAATTTTTTCAAGACGTTTACACAGATCTGAAAATTCCGAAAACAACATGGTTATGAGATTTAAAGGGAAATAGAAATCTTCCAACAATCATCAGTACATTGAAATCTGCAATCACCTTTCGGTTTTCTATGTGCCGGCCGTGTACTGGTATCAATCGAGGATGCAGCAAAGAGGTCTACATCATCTGCTGCAAGGCCAAGGGCTTCATGGGCTTTTCTGATAGCAAGTCCCGGCTCATTATTCTCCTCTGACAGGTGAGCTAGGATGGCACAATGGATTGATTGGGAAATTTCTGCAAGGACTGTCCCGGCATCTTCATTCGAGAGATGTCCCCGTGAAGAGGCTATCCTCCGTTTAAGAAAGGCCGGGTATGGTCCGTCTTTGAGCATCTGTGGACAATGATTCGACTCAAGGATTACACCATCAGACTTTTTTAACATTTCCAGCATACCTGACGTTACCATACCGGTATCTGTACAGTAACAGAGGCGAACCCCATCTTCTTCAATAAGGTACCCAACCGGATCGATTGCATCATGCGAAACTGAAAAGGATGTTACCAAAAAATCACCGATGGAAACGGGATCACCGGGGTGGATTGATTGGAACGGAAAATTCTTTTTTGACTGAATCATCCGGTTTGTTGCATCCAGTGTTCCACTCGTCCCATAAGCCGGCACTTTCAGGGCATTCCCAAGAGGCCCAAGACCTTTCACATGGTCACCGTGTTCATGGGTGATGAGAATTCCCTGGATAAGTTCACGTTTTCCTCCAGCCTCCTGGAGTCGTCCTCTCCGAACTTTTGTTCCAAGTATTTCCCTTGCTGAACGCCCAGCATCAATAATAACAGCGCCAGATGAGCCTTCTATATACACACAGTTGCCCTTGCTTCCACTGGCAAGGACTGATATTTTCATGTACGTACATTTTGGGCTCAATAGTCATAATTTATCGTGAGATAAGAGTGGAAACCCTAATTGCCTTTATGGAATTATCTCACACCCGTTGAATTTTTCATGAGCAAAATCGTTCAGAGTAATATTTCCTTTTTCAATAAGTTCCCGAATTTCTGGAACTATCCCACTGATCGCATCATGAAGAGCCCGAACTGTCTTACACACCAGCTCAACTCCTTCATTCGGCCAGGGCTGCAAAATGGATGAATACAAGCATCTTCCTCCACAAAAATCCAGAATGTCACACGTTTCACATCTCCCTTTCACTGGTATAATCGGAAGAGAGTCTGGTTTTGAAGTGGTAATCGATCCTGCATAGTAATCTTTCATACCCACCATGATGGGACAGGGAGCAATGTTCCCGTCAGTTAGGATTGAATAATTGGAATACCCGGATCCACAACGCAATCTACTTTTCCTACCCAAAAGGATATCCTCAAGGGTATCTATAAATGGATACCATTTTGGAACTTTCCCACTCTTTTGAATGATAAAAAGCCAGTCCTTCGCAAGGTGGTGGATTCCAGGAATATATGAGTTATGCGCCCATTTTTCAAAAGAACGGAGTGAATAATCATTCCAGAAATTTGCATCAATCTGCCAGTGAATAGAGGAAAATGAATAATCCGGATTATGGGAGAGGTATCGGACTGCCTGTCTGATATCTGTTCGCTCGGTCACGGTCATCCGTGCAATAATTTCATTCCGGTATCCGTTCGCATTAATATGATTGATATTTTCCATGACCCTGGCATAGGTTCTTTCTCCCCTTCCTTGATCGGTAGTCTTCTGATCGCCATCTATTGAAATGAGGATAGTATCAAAACGGTTTACGATTTCTGATGGTAATTTGTGAAGGAGGGTTCCATTGGTCTGTATCATGAATCTCTTTACCTGAACTTCATTCATAATTGTACATATCAAGTCATGACGCAAGGTAGGCTCTCCACCAATAAAAGTAAGGACCGCATCTGGATCCTGAGATAAGAATCGGAACAAATCTCTCATATCCCAGGTGATTTCAGCAGGAATAGACTCATCAATGGCAAGGTCATCACAATCAAGTTCAGGGGTATCGAATATTTTACCCCTGCAGTATTGACAGGCAAGATTGCAGGAATCGGTAAGATATAGATGAAAATACACAAAAACCGATACAAGTTAGTTTTAATAATGCATGAACCTGATGAGTCAAAGCATAACAACTCATAAATGTCTTATAACCAGATGTTCATACCATTCTGTATCGAAATATATGGCATATCGAATTCTTCTCATGGATGATGAACCGGCGATCTGTGAAATAACCGGTATTCTATTAAAAAAACTGGGCTACGATCCAACGATCGCGTTCACCGGAGAAGAAACACTTGAGGCGTTTAGAAAAGCACGTGAAGACGGTATTCCATATGATGTTATTATTCTCGATCTGTAACTATTCAGCCGGTCTCAGCGCCCTTATCCCGTCCATCTGAAAACCTACTCTAATATTAGTCCTCTTCTTCTAAAAATTCATTTTTACCGAAAGATCTTTTTATAATGACTATTAACGTTAAATTATCAAATGGACTTTCCAGAAGAACTCAAAGCCAAAATACTTGAATGTCCTCCTGAAGTAATTGCATATATTGTTCACCTACATGAAAGAATTGATCAATTAGAATCCAGAGTCAAAGAACTCGAATCCAGGCTAAACCTCAATAGTCGAAATAGCGGAAAACCACCATCTTCTGATGGGTATGCTAAAAAGAATCGAAATAAATCAGATTCTCGAAAGAAATATCCGGGAGGTCAACCCGGCCATAAAGGGACAACCTTAAGGCAGAGTCCTCATCCAGATCATATCGAATATCATAAACCTCATGAATGCTCCAAATGTGGACATAGCCTTGTTTCTGGAAAAATACTCGGCATTGAAAAAAGACAGGTTTTTGATCTTCCCCCTCCTCCCACAATCGAGATAACAGAACATCAGTCTTTCACTATCTGCTGTCCTCATTGTGGTTTAAAAACATCAGGGGATTTTCCCGAAGATGTTACACATCCAGTTCAATATGGATCCAGAGTCAAATCTTATCTGACCTATTTTTCTCATCATCAATTAATCCCTTATGAACGAGTAACTGAAATCTGCTCAGTTCTTTTCGGTTTTTCTGTTAGTCCTGGAACAATCGTAAATTTAACTCACAATCTAGCGAAGAAATTACAATCATTTAAGGATGATATTGTAAACGTTCTTCAAAATGAGCCCGTAATCCATAATGATGAAACTGGAGTCAGAGTAGAAGGAAAACTTCATTGGCTTCATGTGACCTGTACTCCTAACCTAACTCATTATTCCCTTCAGAGAAAAAGAGGTAAAGAAGGAATGGATAATATTGGAATCCTTCCTGAATTTCATGGGATTAGTGTTCATGATTTCTGGGGTCCTTATCTTTCCTATTCCTGCGAACACAGTTTTTGTTGTGCTCATATTATCCGAGAACTCATCCGGGTTGAAGAAGAAACCTCTCAAAAATGGCCTTATGATCTTATTGAGTTATTATTAGGGGCAAAAGAAAACAAAGAGATATTTCATGGAGTTGGGGTTCCTATTCCTCCAATCATTCGTACCAGTCTGATGGAGTCATACGATGAATTGATACAGATAGGACTGGATGAAAATCCTCCACCGGTTGTAGATGAAGTAAAAAGGGGCAGGAAGAAAAAGGGATTTGTACGAAACTTACTCGAAAGGCTAAAAGAGTGGAGAGAGAGTGTGTTGAGATTTATAAATGATCCTCTCGTTCCATTCGACAATAATCAGGCCGAGAGAGATATTCGTATGATGAAGGTAAAAATGAAAATATCAGGTGGATTTAGAAGCTTCGATACAGCCAGTGCGATTGCTCTGATCAGAAGTTACATCTCAACTATAAGAAAAAATGGAATTAATGTTATTGAAGGAATTGTTTCAGCATTTCATAATTTTCCATGGTCACCAAATAGAACCAAAGATATTAGTGGAGAGTCGTTACTCTCTCAAAATCTTGCATTAGCCTAAGCCGACTGAATAGTTACCTCGATCTTACCATTCCTGGAGGAATGGGAGGAAGGGAGGTTGTTCAAATCATCCGGGAATCAGATCCTGAGGTTAAGGTTCTCGTTTCCAGTGGTGATCTCTCTGATCCGGCAATTGTAGCATTTGCCGAATACGGATTCTCCGGAGTACTGACCAAGCCATATAATAAAACTGGTCTTGATAAGGCAATTAAGTCAGTTCTTTCTCCCGGTTCATAAGCAGGTATTCATACAATGGTTTTCTCTGTATCTTCTCTTTCATTGTACCCTGATTTCATCATCCTGTTCCTGATAGTTCTGATTGGTATTTTGGTTATATCCCTAATAATCTCAAGAAAAAGGATGGTCCGTCAGGCTCAGGTCTTATTTGAGACATGGAAACATGATGAGCAGGATCGATGGCATATATGGATAATGAACGAGGCTGATTCACGAGCAAAAATACAGGCAGAAGGATTATTTAAAGAATGGCAGATTCGTGAAGAACAGAAAATTCGTCAAGACGCAGTGCATCGTTCTCATGCTGTTATCAAAGGGAAAATTACTGAGCACCTTGTTCCCTGGTTTTCAAAATTCCCATACAATCCCTCTGATGCTCGTTTTTTAGGATCTCCTGTTGATTTTATTATTTTTAACGGGCTATCTGAAGGAAATCTGAATGAAATAGTCATCGTTGAAGTAAAAACCGGATCAAGTTCTCTCTCTCCTCGAGAAAGGTCCGTTGCACGAATTGTAGAGGAAAGAAAGATCAGGTTTGAAGTAATAAGAAAAGAATAAGCAAATATGTACTATTCCGAAAATTTGTATTGATCCGGGGGAATATTTACATTTCTCCAGTAATTAATGAGATCCCTGATTGTTTCGGCATATTTTTCGAACTGAACCGGTTTTACTACATAACTATTTACACCTGATCGATAGGTTTCCCCGATATCAGTCTCCTGATCAGATGATGTAAACACAACAACAGGAAGTGTTTTTGTCCGTTTATCTTTCCTGATTGCCTTGAGCACTTCATGTCCGCTGATAAGGGGCATTTTCAAATCGATAAATACCACTGATGGAAGGGTACACGAATTCTCTTTATATTGTCCTTTTCCATGGAGGAAATCCAGGGCTTCTCTTCCATCTAAGAAAACCCTGACCTGATCCCCCATATTTATCCAGTCAACAACATTCAGAAATAGTTCAACATCATTCTGGTTATCTTCAATGAGAAGGATTTCAAGCCTCCTGTCTCCTTTCGTCTCCATCTGTCCCCTGCATTGTGAAATAAAACGTTGTTCCTTTGCCCGATTCAGATTGTACCCAGATTCTGCCATGATGTCTGATAATAATTCTTTTCACCAAGGCAAGACCGACTCCAGTTCCTTCTACTTCTGATGATGGAGTAAGTCTTGAAAATACTTCAAATATTTTATCTGCGTACTGCATATCAAATCCGACACCATTGTCTTTGATATAGTAAATTATTTCTTTTTCTTTCTCATATGAACCAATCGTTATGTCAGGGATAGTGGGAGGGGGAGTAAATTTGATACTGTTCGAGATTAGGTTAAACCACACTTGTCGTATTAATCCGGTATCACCCTTTGCATGTGGCAAATCAAAAATTTTTACTGAAATATTTCTACTTTCTGGCTGACTGGTCAGTTCAGTTATTACTCCTCTGACAAGGTTGGCCATATCTATATCAATAACATATAATGGCTGCCTTCCGGTCCTGGAAAACCGTAATAGATCCTGGATAAGGCGATCCATTGTCATAACACCTTCACGGATCCTGACAATCAGATGCTTACTTTCTTCATTGAGAAGATCACTGTTTTTCATTAAAAGGAGATGTGAAAACCCGTCTATTGCCCGAACTGGTGCTCGAAGATCATGTGAAACACTGTAAGCGAATGCGTCAAGTTCATCGAGCGATTCCTGCAAGTCTTCAGTACGTTTCCAGATTATCTCTTCCAGATCCCGATTCAGTTTTTGAAGAGCTTTTTCAGCTTGTTTTCGTGCAGATATGTCCCGTATAATGGTCACAACTGTTGTTACCTGACCATCATCAAAGATAGGAATGATCTTTGTTTCTATGGTCATCTGGTCATTCTGATTAAGAGTCTTCTCAGACACGAAGATATTGCCGGTATGAAACACATATTCATAATTCAGATAATCCGGTTCATTCAGATATGTTAAAATTGAAAAAAGAGATTTTCCGGTAAAATCTTTAAGAGGTTTAATTAATCCTTCTTTCCTCCCTTTCTTCCAGATATTATGAATAATTATGGTTTGTGTCTTATCTGTCACAAATATCCCATCATCCATAGCATTCACCGTTTCCCTGTACAAGGCATCAGATTCATGAAGACTTTTTTCAAGTTTTTTAAGTTCTGTAAGATCACGCCCTACTGATTGATATTCGATAACAGTTCCATCATCAGAAAAAAAGGCCTGGTCCACCCATTGAATGTAACGGGATTCACCATTTGGGAGAATGATGTGATGTTCATTAAGGCCGACGGGATGATCAGGGGTAAGTGAAGAGAAATGTTCCCTGACTTCGGCTATCTCATCTGCAGGAATTTTTAAAGAGAGTTTTGTTCCAAGGATATTTACACATTTTTTCCCAAAAAGTCTACAATACGCCTCATTTGCAAAAATGTGTGTTCCATCTGGAGTATATCGACAGATATATTCGTTTTGTGTCTCAACGACACTTCGGTAACGTTGTTCACTATTTTTTATCTCTTGCTCTTTTTCCTGAACTTCACTCAGTAATACCTTTATGTTTTCTTCAGCCTGGATTCGCTGTATAAGTTCATTTTTTATCTGGATCTCCTGATTACGAAGAGTCAGAATTGAAGATTTGAGGTTTTTAACAAGCCGGTTTATTGCTGATTCTATCTGCTCAAGTTCCAAAATTCCGGTTGATCGGATCTTATGATCCAATTTTCCATCGGCTATTAGATTCAGATCACCAATAAGTCCTTTTACTGGTTTTGAAAACAATTTTGAGGTCTGCCATACTGCAAGTAATGAAAGTAAAAGGGTACACAGCAGGATTATCAGGTATATAATTGTAGTTTCAACAAGTGTTCTCTGGATTTTTTCAGTAGAGTATACAACCCTGGCTGCAAGGTTCATCATCGGAGACGATGGATGTCGTGTGTCATGAATTGGAAGATAGATATATGTTGTCTCCTGAAGATTTTTAAGGCCTATTTCTGCTGTGTTTGTTTTATTAGTAAATGTATTGAGGATAGATTGCTGGAGATCAGGAGTGTTTGGTATGAATACTTCACTTGCATTCCATTTTGTTACGATTTCTCCCTGAACATTATAGAGGTCAACTGCTACCACGTCCGGATTAAGTTCTGGGATCGTTTTCAGGAGTTCCTCATATGATGATTTTGTCTCGGGTGGAATGAAATCTTCAAAATTTCTGCTGATTTCTAGAATATATTTCTTGTCAGGTGTTCCCTGATACACAAATTTCCTATTCGGCGATCCTTTCACAAATCCTTTCACTGTTCTATCTACAACGTAATCGCCATTTTCCCTGATATTGCTTAGTGTTTTAAAAAAAGATTTGTAATGGCTGAAATTTAAATGTAAATCTGGTTTATATGTAGTCTTTTCAATCATTCCATCTGAATTAATAATATAAAGATCCCAAATACCCCCATATGTTTGATTAAATTGGTTTTTTAAAGAGATGAGATTGATGGCGCCTATCTCACCTTTTGAAGTATTATATGCATCCAGATACTGGTTCATCGCACTTTTAAGACCTGGCTCAAATGAATATTCATAGAGGCGGATTCCACTGTCTATCCATATTACTGATTGATGAAGGGTCTGTTCGGTATGGTTTTTTTGGAGTAAATATCGTGATTCGATCTGATTTTTTGTATCTATATACCAGAGGGTAGTGATAGAAAGAACTGAAATTAAAAGTAAAACCAGCAGTATTACCGTGAAACTGTTAATCAGAGAGGCTCCATGAGATTTGAATAATTGAGACATTCTATAATTATCTCGATGACAATTCTTTTTCGAAATTGTTCAATTCAATCGTGAATATGTAGGTATTCATGTTATATGAAATACTATTCCTGTTTTTTTTGATGAAAAATGAGGTCACAGCTAGGTTTAATATTCTAAAGCTCTGCTTCAATCCAAATGAATTGAGAAATTTTCGTATAAAGAATGCATGGCATATGTTTATCAGGAAAGAACATACGAACAGGATATATGGTTGAAGATGGGGAATTTCTTAACCGAATTCGTAGTTTGCTTAAGATTTACCCCAGAGGGCTTACAATTTCTGAAATTTCACAGCGGCTGAAATGTAACCGGAATTCAGTAGCGAAATATCTTGAAATACTTCAGATTTCAGGGACGATTGAGATGCAGCAGATGGGAGCTGCCAAAGTCTTTTATCTTTCACATCGTGTTCCTCTTTCTAGTCTTCTCGGGTTTACCAAGGAAGGGATTCTGGTTCTTTCCAGTGATGGTCGGATTATCCAGGTAAATGAACGTTTCTGCAGAATGTTTGATCAGGATAACTCAACTGTTACTGGTATGTCATATGATATTCTGTCAGATGAAATCCTGAATGCGTTCCATTTTGATAATTTTCTTCGCTCTGATTCTGAGTCAGAGCATACTGCTGTTGTGACATTTAGCAAATATGACTGGCGTCGTTTTTTTAAAGTAAAATATCTGAAAACAGCACTTGATAATGGTCGTTCTGGTCTCACGCTCATTATTGAGGATGTTACTCTTGAGACCGAAATGGAAGAGCGGCTTCGGATCAGTGAAGCGAGGTACCGTGGCATTGTTGAGGATCAAACAGAACTTATCTGTCGATATGACAAAGATGGCATTATAACATTTGCAAACGGTGCATTTTGTCGACTTTTCCAGCTGAATCAAACAGAAGTACCCCACCATTCATTGTTTGACTTTATGACTCCTCATGTGGTGCAACTGGTCAGGGAAGGGATAGGTGCGTGTTCTTGTCAATCACCAGTTTTTGAAACAGAATTTGAGTTTGTTCTCCCATCAGGATCGTATCGGTGGTTTCACTGGGTCAACAGGATGCTGACTGATGAGAATGGAGCAGTGATTGAGTATCAGGGGGTAGGAAGAGATATCACAGATCGGAAGCGTTCAGAGCTTGAACTTCTCATCAAAAGTCACGCTATGGACTCTTCCATTGTTCCAATTGCCCTTTTGTCCCTTGATGGCTGTATTACATATGTTAATAAAGCGTTTCTCGATCTCTGGGGGTATAATAACCTGAATGAGGTGCTGGAGCTTCCTTTTGATAATTTTGCCACGGGTGATAATTTTTCATTACCAGACATCGTTCATGAGCAAAATAATTCCAGAAGTCCTGAGCCTTCTTTTGAGGTGGAAGGTGTCAGAAAAGATGGAAAAAAGATGCATCTCTCGGTTACCATTTCAGGTGTCTACGATGAGGGCAAGAAATCGATTTGCCATATTGCGTACTTGTACGATGTTACTCATTATGTTCAGATGGTCAGAGAACTTGAAATAAAAGATACGGCAATTGCTCATTCATACGAAGGAATGGCAATTATTACGCCTGATGATGTGATAATGTATGCAAATCCATCCTTTAAACGTATCTTTTCTCGAGTCCCTGAAGGTACCATTATTGGGAGATCAATAGAATGGAGTTTGAGTTTTTATCCTCAGATCATTGGCTCTGTCCCTGATATCCGTGCAGCATTAATGGAGAAGGGTAACTATACTCGTGTTTTTTCTGATATTGATGATAAAAATCTACCACTCGTAATACAGGTTCATTTATCGCGGGTACTTGATAGGTACGGGTTACACCTTTGCACTTTGATCTCTGTATTGGATATCACGAACCAGCGTGCCATCGAGGAGTCTCTTGCCTTGATGGTAGATCAACTTGAAGGAACAGTTGAGCAGATGGGTGATCCTACCTTTATAATCTCTCGTGAACGAGTGGTAGTTGCCTGGAATGAGGCGATGGAAACCCTCACAGGTCTTAAAAAACGGGAAATTATCGGCTCACAGAGTTATAAAGATCTTATAAAAACTCATGTGCCATCCTTGCCGGTTCTTGTGGATCTTTTTGATCTTCCTCCAAAAGAGTTGATTCAGGTATTTCCTCAGGTTTCTCGTGTTGGCAATAGTTTTTATACCGAAGCATTTGTTCCTGCATTTCACAATGGAAAAGGGACGTATGTCTGGGCAAAAGCATCTCCTATCATAGATACATCCGGAAAAGTAATAGGATATATTCAGACCATTAAGGATATGACAAACTGGAAACGGGCTGTTGAATCTGTTGTGGGTAAAAGTATAACCTGATTTTATAATCCCAGAATTGGAAGGATGTCTGAAAATGATGATATTGAAAAATCAGCACAGATACCTTCAGAGAACTCTGGTGGGAGCCTGTTTCCATATTCTGCATGTATGGTGCACATTCCTGCCTGTTTTGCCGGCTTAATGTCATTTACCAGATTATCTCCAACTGCACAGAGCTGATGTGGCTGAATTTTCAGAATTGATGCAGCATGGAGGAACATTGCAGGATCAGGTTTTTTTAAACCGGTGCTATCGGGAGTTACAAGGCAGTTTAAAAAATCAGATGCCTGTATATGGAGTAATCGTTCAGAAGCATGCTCTAAGCTGGCATTCGTGACTGCTCCAATTTTTAGGCCAGCGGTATGTATTTTCAGGAGCGTTTCATATACTCCTGGGTATGCCTTGATCGACTCAATTTTTGCTTTGGTATATACATTTACTGCGAGGATGAACACATCTGGATCGGTAATTCCTTTCTCGGTAAGAAAGGTCTGAATAGCTTTTGGACTTTCCACACCATATGGAGAGAACAAAAATGCACGAATCAGATCATCAACAGTCCCAGTTCCAACAGCATTGACAACCTGTCTGCAGGCTTCTTCTTTAGCAGTCCCAAAATCGTAGAGTGTGTTGTCAAGATCCACGAGGACTCCTAGAAAACGAAAACCTTGCCCCTGACTCACATCTGTTCCAGCCATATCACACGATACTCCATCTGGATATCAGTCTCATGAGATAATAAGGATGGTCACATGATGAGGATAATTCAAGCGAATCTGATATGGAATTAAGGATAATATACGTATATGCATATTTCAGATCCTGTTCTGACAGAAAGAAGGGATCACCGGCTATTATTTACTTCATTATATGTTGCAGTTTTCACAACAATGCTTGGAATCGGTATTGTTATTCCATTGCTTCCCCGGTTTGCTGAAACACTTGGTGCATCTGGTTTTGGAATAGGCATGATTTTTTCTTCATTTGCTGTATCAAGAGCAATTGCGATGCCTTTTTTTGGAAGGTTCTCAGATACCCAGGGGAGGCGGCAGATAATCATCATTGGACTATTTATTTATGCATTATTTTCTCTCCTGTATGTTCCTGCAAATTCTGTGCTTGAACTCTCCGGAATCAGATTTCTCCAAGGGGTTGCATCAGCGATGGTTTTTCCGGTAGCGATGGCATATATCGGAGATATCGCCCCGGCTGGAATGGAAGGGAGGTATTTAGGGACATTCACCAGTTCATTATTCCTTGGAATGGGATTTGGTCCGTTTCTGGGGGGGATCGTTACCGATCTTGCTGGAATGGATATGGCTTTTATTTGTATGGCCGGTCTTACTGGTGTAGCGCTCATAACATGTCTGGTTTTCTTACCTGATTATCGGGGTACACGAAAAGAGCAGACACCTATTATGAACCTGGTTACTCATCCGGGTCTGAGAATACCTCTCTTATACCAGTTAATGAACGCGTTTGCTAATGGAACGTTTATGGTATTTTTACCGGTTATTGCAGCTCATATTGGCAATTTATCCGTGGGAGAGACCGGGATGGTAATTTCTGTATCTGTTCTCTCTACCGCATTGCTCCAGAGGGTATGTGGACGGTTAGCAGATCGGTTTGATAAATATGTTCTCATTACTGTTGGATGTATTATTGTTGCACTTGCCCTGGCCCTGGTTCCTGGTTTTGAAGGATTATGGAATTATATGCTCTTTGCCCTGATTATGGGTATTGGAGGAGGAATATCTGTTCCAGCGATGTATGCCCTTGTCACGATTACTGGACGTGATGTTGGGCAGGGGGCTGCAATGGGGACAGTAAACATGGTTATGAGTATTGGAATGATTATATCTCCTCTTCTATGTGGAATGATTATGGATAACGCAGGAATTACTGCAGTTTTTTATCTTTCGGCAGTGATAGTCCTCATCTCAACGCCTGTTTATTTATCAAAAACACGCTTTTCAATGCATCATAACCACCGGTTCGAATAATGAGGACAAGATCCTTTTTCTGCTGATGATACAGACAATCATGCGATACAACATGTTAATGAAACAATGGGCAATCGTGCTGTTAGTCCTCGTGATGACAACATTCTCCGGCATTTGTTCAGCGGCATCAGATCCAACGACAATGCCACTTGTTCTTACAACAAATACTTCAGAACCTTTTGATGATGATGAATTCATGACGATTGTAAATCCGGTCATCGATGGCCTGACTGACAGATCTCTGAACAGTTCTGAACGGATTGATGTCCAGTCTGTGTATTATTCTGCAAGTGCTATGAAAGTAAGTCCAGAGTTCTATCCGGATGCATTGAACCTTACCAAACTATTGTTTTACCTGGTGACAAGCAGCGAGACAGATGAAGAGCTCGAAAAAAGCAGTGGTCTTGGCACTCACAACAATGATGTCAGGGATTCTCTAAAAGAACAGCTAAAAGCAGATGAATCAGTTGCAGAAGAAGCATGGCGCGGTCTTCGGCACCTCTATCCAAACAGTACCTTGTTTCGATAAAACCAATATCTATTTTTTCCTAACAGGCGTTATTCCTGAGTATGAACGCAGCTGAAACTGATGAACTTGCGGAGAGCGCATATGCCATTTTTGAGCTCTTTTTCGGAAGCCAGCTGCATATGCGAAAAAAATCTCTGTCCCGCATTGTTGAGAGTGGTGAACCTTTTGAAGATCTTTTTTCTGAAATTTTTACCGATTTTTCTTCGATGTACCCTGAAATCGTAGAAATCCTGATAGAACAATTCAATTCACCTGATGAAATATTCAGAATGATCCGGGAAGGTGAAGGAGTCATTCCGAGCAAAACTTTTCAAGCCAGATGGATAGAACAGGATTCTCCGCATGTTGATGGCAAAGCTGCAGATATTGAAAAAGCAGGGAAATGGCTCGTGTTTCTTCCGATGGATGTCGTGGACGATGTTTGGCGGCAGATCCGCGATCTCACCTGGGAAGGAAAACTCGGCCTCTCTGCTAAAGTTTCGACAGCAAAACCTGATCCTGACGCCAGAGATGACAGAAAAGTCATCTATGTTTACACAGCAGACTGGGAAGATGAGTCTGATGTAATGCGTGTCAGAGAAGAACTACGAAAAATTGGCATCACTGACCGGATTGGATATAAGCGCAATATTGAGACCTTTAAAGGTGAATACAGCGCGAGAGGGAAAAAAGTAACGTTTTATTCAGCCTGAAAAATCAGGCTTTCCGATCCTTGTTCTTTGGACGCAGGTTTACATACCCGCATTTTCTACAGCTGACTGCCCTGACCGGGTTACGGGCGTTGCAGTGCATGCATATCTTTACGTTTAATAGTCTTGCTTCTGCCTCAGGAAAACGTGCCATATCATATCTCCGTAAATATCTGTCTTATATAGAGGGATGTAACCTCACATAAGGGTTATGCCTGGTCTCTCCTCAACTCTTCTGCCAGCCAGTCCCGCAATGCATGGAGTCCGATTGCTCGGTGAGATATCCTGTTTTTTTCTTCTTCAGTCATCTCAGCCAAAGTTACTCCATCCACTTCAAAGACTGGATCATATCCAAATCCACTACATCCCCGGGGAACCACTATTTTTCCATCAATTGTTCCGGTGCATACCTTTTGACGCACACCGTCGTAATAGGCGATTCCTGTTTCAAATGTTGCAGATCTGTTTGCAAATCCTGCCATAAGGGTAAGAATTCCGGCATTCCCGATAGTCTTCTGGACATATGCAGCGCATGTTCCGGGAAAGCCGTTGAGTGCCGGTATGAAAAGCCCGGTATCATCGGTAATAACCGGCCGCTTCAGGACAGAAAATGCATATGCTGCTTTTCCTGCTGCAATTTCTGCGATAGAATCATAGCGGAGTTCGGGGATATCCATAGACACATGTTCTATCTCTGCAAGGCCCGCAAGAATACCTGCTGCTTCACGTGCTTTATGTTCGTTACTTGTAACAAATGTAATTCTCACAGATACCTCCCCCGCAATTCAATCTCATGTTCTCGCTCCAGGATATCATTCGCCTGTGGCATTATCTCACGATACCCTCGGATAAAAGCCTCTTTCAGCACGTCAGATTCTGGTGAGGTGCTTTCGAGTACCTGAAACAGGACATGAACGTCAACACCCCGATGTTCTAACTCTGCCGAAGTAGTCGCAAGGCCGAAATCAATAAGCCATATTTTCCTGTCCTTAACCAGGAAATTACAGGTTGTCAGATCTCCATGAACAATCTGTGCAGAATGAAGTTTACCAACCATCCGACCGGCCTCTTCTAACAATAAAGGAGTAAGTGTTTCCCTGAGTTTTCTGCCGGTGATATGTTCCATGATGATGGTATCATGAGAAATGTCACGAATGATTGGTGTTCTGACTCCTGCCTTTCTTGCCTCAACGATTAGCCTCGCCTCTGCACGGGTTCGTTCAGTGATCAGTCTTCTGTCAAGTTCGGAATGACGATACTGTTTAGATGTCCTGATCTTCGCTGCAGAGCCATCTGAAAACCTGACAATAGCCTCAGCACCTCGCGCAGTGTTCTCTTCCGCATGAGTGCTTTTGTTATCTGGTTCGGTTCGCCAGGTAACGTTCACCTGATCTGCTCGGAATGACGGATTGATACGCGATTGTTCAACAGGAATGGTACAACCTGACTCCATCATGACTCGTCCGGTGTATGCAATCATGGCACCATTATCACCCAGATATTGAGAAATTGGTACTGAGAATGCAGCACCTCGTTCTCCACACATCAGCCGAAGCATCTCCTGGAGACGTTTGTTCATACCCACCCCACCAACCAGTATAAGTTCATCCTTACCTGTTTGAGAGAGTGCGCGTTCTGTTACTTCAGTACACATCGCAAATGCTGTTTCCTGAAAGCTGTAACAGACGTCTTCAAGGGATTCTGGTGAGTCTTTTGCAGCACTAACAAGTCCGGAAAAAGCAAGGTCCATTCCCTTCACAGTATAGGGCAGGGGAATGTATGTCCCATTCTGTGCAATCCGTTCGACTTCCGGACCACCAGGATGAGGCAATCCTTTGCTTCTTGCAAATTTATCAATTGCATTTCCTATTCCGATATCTAGTGTTTCACCAAATATCCGGTACCTGCCTTGAAGGTATCCCAGTACCTGTGTATTTGCTCCGCTGGCATAGAGAACGATAGGATCATCAAATCCAGATGCAAACCGTCCAATTTCAACATGTGCCACACAATGATTGACACCAATGAGGGGTACGTTCAGTGATAGTGCAAGAGCCCGTGCAGCTGTTCCGACAATCCGCAAGCATGGTCCAAGGCCAGGACCTTGTGAAAATGCAATTGCAACAGGTCTTGGATTATTCTCAAGTACCTCCTCAATAACACTGGTCACTACCGCTGCGTGATGTTGGGCGGCCTCACGAGGATGTATACCACCTTGTATCGGTTTATATGGATTTGAGACCAGTTTAATCAGGTCTTCATCAAAAAGAGCAGCACTGAGATTCCAGGCAGTTCCCTCGATTCCCAGTACCGGTCCTGTTTTCATCAGGATTACTTCTTAAATTCAGTGTAGCCGCATTTTCCACAGGTGACACGGTCTTTGTGCTCACCCATAAAAACACCCGGCCCACACCGGGGACAGTACCTGCGCTGAGGAACTGCATTCTTTCCTTCAACTTTGAAATAGGCAGACCGCTTGACTGCAGCCTTTTCTGTTTTTTTACCTTTTGCTGCCATATTTCATGCCCCCTTAAGATGCCTCCGCAGCGTCACCGGACGGTGCATCCTGAGCATCTGCGTTGTTTTCCTCTTCTCCAACCATTCCACGTTTCAGGATGTACTCTGGTTCAATCTTTTTCAGATTTTCTGCAGAGGTATAGATCCGGGCATCACCGGTGATTTCTGTCATTCCAAACCGGTTCTGAAGAGATCCAATCACGAGCTGGTCTTTTGGCGTGTTGAGCATTGCTGCAAGTTTTGCATGAACCATCTTACGTGATGGAGTTGCTCCATTGAATACGATGTCAAATCCGACTTCTCTTCGGTTTAACAACACATTCTCTTTATCTGAAGTAATCGTAATCTCCATAGAGATCCGTATTAGGTTACCTGTCAGATATTAAATACCTCGCGCGCAGAGGATGTACTAACCTCTTCAAAACACATAAACAATTCCTCAGCACGTTTTTTCATATCCTGAGTAATTGCCAGCATAACAACTCCCTCACTTGGTTGACCATACAAGATGATTGTGCCTAATGGCGCGTGCATTGCAAGGGGGACTACCGCGAGATCCTCTTCACCCTCAACCTGAATGACGGTTCCAGGTTGCCCCGCTGCTATTGCAGATGCCTCAATTAACTCTTCAGTAAGTCCGCCTGGAGGATTTTTTACAAGGATTTGATGGTACTCTGGTATTTTCACACCAGGATACGGTTGTCGCATCGTGTGCCCGTCAACAACTGCAACATCCGGTGGTCTTCCAGCTGTCAGAAGATGTGCAGTTACCACATCACCAACACTAAAAACATGCTTCCCTGGAAGTTGTATCAGAACTTCTTCAAAGGAGAGAAAAAGGGTGCCAAATGGTTCTTTAAACAATTGGCGATGCCGGGCAGGGAGAACTCGCATTAACGGACCTTAAGTGCGTATCTTCCGGGAAGTGTGATATTCATCCGGTGGGCGACTTCACTATGTTCCGGATCAATGATGACCAGGTACCCGGACCAATCGGCGGTAAGGTTGGAGGTTCCGCATATGGAACATGACGTCCCTTCAACAACCCGGTGGCAGTCACGGCAAACCATGTATTGCTTCTTCTTTCCACCAGCCATGTTTACTCACTCTTTTCTTTTTGTTCGTTCTTCATATCTTCTTCAAGCCAGACAAGGTTTCCAAGTCCTGCCTGTCGCATGGTAAGACCTATCTTACTTTCCCGAGGCTCACGCTCATTCAGACTTAAGGTTACTACTCGCGCACGAACCAGTGATCCAACTCCAAGATGTCGTCCTGAATCCTGGCAGATAAGCTGGGAGTTTTTCTCATCATAACTGATGTATTCATCAGAAATCTGACTTACATGGAGCATTGCATCGATTGGCCCCAGGCTGACGAATGCTCCGAAACTGGTGGTCTCTACAATAATGCCTTCTATTACTTCCTGGAGAGAAAGCCGTAGTGCCAGACCTTCAAAGTCTACATCATAATAGACAGCACCATCTCCAGGGACCATTTCTCCTTCTCCAATTCTGAGAACCTTGGTAACGGCGATGAAAATACCAATTTCTTTGTCAATACTCCCTTCAAGCTGCTCCTGCAGAACATCAAGAATAACAGTTGTAAGATCCTCCCCAAGCCGGTGAGGAGGAACACGAACTTTGTCAATAAGTTCCAACCGGTAATACATACTTTTATCTCCGAATTAACTCTAATTTCTGTTTTCCTGCCAGGCTAACGACAGGGAGACCTTCATCCAGTACCTGGTCACGTAGTCTCCGGTCATTAGTTACAACACCGCACTGCAAATCACGTGCGCTCATAAGGATCTGGTCATCAGGAGTTCCGATTCCAGAGGATGGAATGACTTCACATTTTCTTGCAAAAAGCAGACCAAGGCGGGCTGCTGCTGCATGATTTCCTTTTCCCCTGGATAATCCCTCAAGTTCTGAAAGAACAATGTCTGGGACTACAATTCTCACTGATCCAAGTAACCATTTCAGTTCATCAAGGAGGTCTATTTTGAACTGTGATGCCATGAGAAAGGCATTTGTGTCGATGAGAACCGTCACTCGATCAGCGTCCCCATCCCGATCAGACGCCATCTTCCACCAACCTGCCGGCTGATAGCGATTGGTGATCCAAGACTTGCACAAACCGGACGTTTAAGGATAACTTCAGCTGCATCTTTCCGGGTATTACTCACCACACCAACGGTAACTGCAGTTCCAACCGACAGCATAAGTGGCTCACGTTGTTTGAGTGGTTCGATAGACACTTCACTATTTGAACCAACAACCCGTTCCATAAGTTTTACTGAAAACCACATCTTTTCCCAGACAGGTGGAAGTTTTCCGACATGACCCAGAACCTGTCCGGCAAGCATATCACTCTTGGTAATAGCAGGATCAAGTTTTGTTCCAATGGCAAGAAGTCCACCAGGGGTTGCAATATGGACCTTCTTTTGCCCTTTATGGATTTCTGTCACCTTTGTGACAATGGGTTCCCACTTAGTTTTATTTTCAACCTGGTTCTGAATTCCGGGCCGGATTTCTATCTCTGCACCATCTTCAATCAGACCGCGAATAAGAGAACCACCAACGACACCTCCCTTTACATCTTTCCAGCTGCATCCTGGCCGGTTCACATCAAAAGAACGGGCAATAAGCATGACCGGATCTGCTTCCGGGTGACGGGATGGTTCTGGAATGACCTCATCAAGCGCCTGGATAAGTGCCCAGATATTGATATTTTTTTGTGCTGATACCGGTATGATGGGTGCATTTTCAGCAATGGTACCCTTGACAAATGCCTTTATTTCCTCATAATTTCTGATTGCTTCTTTGTGAGAGACGACATCTATCTTGTTCTGGACGATGACAATTTTTTTAATCCCGACCAGCTCAAGGGCCATGAGGTGTTCTTTTGTCTGAGGCTGTGGACATCGATCTGCTGCTGAAATAACCAGCATGGCACCATCCATCAGAGCAGAACCTGAAAGCATTGTTGCCATCAGGGTTTCATGCCCTGGAGCATCGACAAAGGATACTGCTCTCACTGGTTCAGTTTCACTATCACACCGTGTACATACCGGTGTTGTTGTAAGTCCTTCAGGTCCTCTGCATTTTCTGCATCGGTAAAAGACTGCATCTGCATATCCAAGCCGAATGGATATACCTCGTTTCATCTCCTCACTATGTCTGTCAGTCCAGACGCCGGTGAGGGTATTTACTAGTGTGGTCTTGCCATGATCGACATGACCGACCACTCCAATATTTGTATTAGGAATCAGTTCTTCTGGCACCAGCTATTCAACCTCCTTACGTATTTCCATCGGATCATACTTATAGACATAACTGCAGGGCTGCATGTTCCCTGCCAAATTAGTTAAAGTAATTTTTCTGGTATTGATATAAAGATACACGTAATTATCCAGCCCCTGCACATGCACCATCCAGAGATGGCGGTTCTTCAAGTGCTTCTTCTTCAACACGTTTTCTTTCACGTTCGAGCTGTGCAAGACCTTCCTCTCGGTTCATTTCGTGATCAAATTTACTGGTGGGCTTTCCTGGAATCAGTTGATCAAGCCGATATAGGAGGCCTGTCGAATCAATCTCCGCATATCTGCTTCCATTTTTATCTACAAGTCGTGTAATTATCCCAGAGGTTCCAGTGCGGGGATATCGCACCGGTGTTCCAGCTATAAGATTGGTTTCCATCTTTCTGCATCCTGCATTTCTAACGTTCTATTTACTATCCCTGTATTTGTTCTTCAGTGATTGAATATTCAGCACCGGTTTTGATATTATGGTACTTGCCGGGTATAGTCACTGCTCCAATAGATGCTTCAGTTGGGTATGGCACTGTAAAGGTTCCATTGATACTTTCAGTCCTATATATGAATTCCCGACCTGCATTTGTTTTCACTTGTAATTCCAGTATACCCTCACCAGGAATTTGTGCGCCTTTTACCTTCTCAAAGATCTTCACGTACCTGAGATCATGCATGTCTGTAGGGGTTGTTCTGGTTTTTGATTCATATATCAGACGATAATGTTGAAGAGCTGAAACTGGGCTCACTGGATCAGTATACCCAAAGTTTGCAAGAATGACTTCATATTGTGGATTTTCATTCGGTTTAAATGACTCAACAAGAGCCTTTCCTGCGGTGTAATTCGTCTGTGCACCATCGACAACAACAGGAGCAGATAAACCTGAAGCTGATGGTTTCATGTACCGCAGGAAGTAAACTTTCCCTGGGTCGGTCTGTGATCCGTCAAAGTTATGCAACCGGGATATCATTGTCTGGTAATATGCATTCATTAAAAGCGGATAATTCATCCCTGACTTTGGTTCATCTGGATTTGGGAAGATGAACGTCCGCTGGTATGGATAAACACCAACATCCGGATTATCCCACGTTGACATTGCCCAGAATTTTCCGGTATCCATCTCATAATCAGTGATAACATACCGGGTGTTCAGGTTATCAAGGATCTGGTTTGCTTCACTCTCGTTTTGTGTCATAAAAAAACGGGCAGATCCATTCGGCCCGTTCACACCGTACTGGAATGGATTTGCATTTGGCATCCGTTTCCCGAGATAGGTAATAATATGTCCGTAGTCCCACCAGGACATAACACCATATGCGGTATCCGGATAGGTATAATTTTCCTTATCATAGATGGCGTAATAGTCAACTCCTGGATCTGGGGTATTCTTCTCAAGCCACTCTGTTGCCTCTCTCCAATCAGGATTAAGATTGTATGCTCCCATCATGAGATCCCGTCCCAATGCCTGATATGAGAAAAGTAGTGCCAACACGATTATTATTGCCAGAAAAATGTATGAAGTTGTTCTTACTGTTCCGGAAGTCTTCGAATGTGACTCAGGACCTTTTCCTGCTTTTTTATGGTGGTGATGATGCTCACCAGTATCTGGTACCTTTCTTTCAATAGTTCCGAAAGGATCCTTGACAAAATTCAGGGCAAAACCTACAGCAATTCCTGCAAGAATGGCGACCGGGACTGCCAGGTAATATTCATATCTGATATGCTGGCAGGTTGCATAGAAAATTACCAAAGCCCAGATGAGGGTGAAGGCATGTGAGGGACAGAGTTCTTTTCGGATTCGGTATATGAGAACCGCTGCTCCTGCTGCAAACAGGAGAAGACTATACTGGAATGTTCGCCAGGCATCATCCCAGGTCCAGGCTCGTGCTTCCTGAATGGTCTTCCAATGAATATCGTCTGATCCAAAGAATGCGGTTGCATTCGCTGACAGGTATGCGAACAGGTCTGGGAGTATCAGAGCCAGAGCAATAATTCCAAGGACCGAGACTCCGACGATAGCACCAACGTAGTACCAATATGGTTTATCACGAAGTTGGTATGAAAATCCGAATAATACGACATTTGCTAATATTAACAGGGAATATGCGATTGGATGTCCTGTTGTGTAATAATTTAATCCTCCGTCTGCATGCACTCCGATGATAAAAAATCCAATGATTGCTACAATAAAGGTGACTGAGTTAACGAGAAGTGCAGAAGCTCCAAGATGCCCAATATAGCGCTGAATAATGAACCAGATAGGAGTAAAGATTCCCACGAGTAATGCAAACAGGATCATCGTTGGCATCAGAGCAAGACCGAGAACATACGTGACACCACATAACAACCCCAGGAGTGCTGGAATTTTCCAGGTCTCTTTATTTTTTATATCAACGGGATGTTTTCTACAGTACACGAGTGCTGACAGATAACAAAGACAAAAGAGAGTACTAAAAAAGACCTCTCCTGCATGGTGGTCAAGATAACCGTAAAATGATCGGAAGAAAAACTGACCTGGGACGATAGAGATAAAAAATGCTGCTGCGAGTCCTGCTTTCCAATCTGCAACTCTGCTCACCAGAAGATAGACAACAGGGACCATAAGTGCAGCAAGCGCACATGGGATAAAGAGAGAGACGGTTATGATCTCTGTTCTGGTTACTGCTCCGGTAATCAGGCAGATGGTCGCCCCAAGAAGAGGGAAGAGTGGTCCCCAGTGCATTGGTTGACCATTAGGAAAAAAAGTCATCGGATCAAACCAGGCGATATTTGGGTAATTTGCAAGCACCTGTTCGATTCTTCGAAGTTGGTACGTCGGATCATCCATACCAACAAACATGAGTACATCAGCATTTCCTGAATAAGCAGGAAGTGTTCTTATGAGAAATGAGAAGAAAGTTAAAATTAAAAGTAAGCTCGCAATTATTAAATGAATAGGTTTAAAAACCATTTTAAGGTCCATTTTTCCTCCATTGAATATAATCAATATCTATATGTCTAAATATCTGGTACTCGAGGGGTATTACACCATTGAAATTTGATGAAATGATTTGGATAATTCATCCGTCCTATATAGAATAATCTGCATTGAATCGGTTCTTTTTTTTGAAGAAACTCACCTTATGAGTAGCCTCCTCATTCCTATCATTTTTCCAGATCTTTTTAAACATAAATCCATCATAACACCTATTGTTTTTAATGTTTAAACATCATCAATTATCCTGGTATTGCGACAACAAAAATTCTATTTCTGTTTTTTATCAACAATGGTCATCCAATATTTTTTTAGTTCTTCTTGAAAAATATTATACTCAAACAACTCAGCTCTTTTTTTACATTGATAAGAAAATGTCTCGGGATTTTTGTCAATAAATGTAATCGCGTCTGCAATATCCTGGGGTACTGGCCCAACAAGTAGTCCTGTTACTCCATCAACAACAGTTTCTAAATATCCCCCTTCTTTAACCGCAACAACAGGCTTACCAACTGCCATGGCTTCTAATGGGGTGATACCAAAATCCTCGTCTATTGCAGTAGTTAAAAATCCCCGGCATGAAGCATACAGGTTGTCCAACTCTTTATCATTTACTGTATCTAAAAAAATTACATTACTTGGTGCATTTTTAATAATATTTTTATATTTTGGATATACTTTTCCTACAATAACTAATTTTATTTGAGGTATCAGTTTAAAAACTTCTAATTGAAGTTCAACACGTTTCCACTTATCAACTCTGGTTACGGATAACCAAAAATCACCAGATGTTTCTTTTCGATCTGTTTTAAGATGAACGGGGGGATAGAGGACTTTTGCATCCCGCTGGTATGTCTTCCAGATTCTATTTCTGGTATTATGGGAATTACATGCAATATTTTCTACGTATTTGCATACAAATTTACGATCACAATAGCGGACAATGCCCAATATTATTATCATTATATATTTTTTTAGGAAATGATACTCATTTATTGAAGGATAATACATGTCATATAAAATCCTTCTTGGTGTATGCATATAATATATATGAGGAACACGATGGGTGAGATATCGCAATGACATATCATCCATTATAATAAAAAAATCATAATCCAATTTAATTCTGCGGAATAATAGCATCCCTAAAAATTGTTTATATGGTTCTCCCGGCAATCTATGCTTCAGTGGATGGAATGTAACACTTTGAGAAATTGGATATATTTTTTGGAATTCTGGATCAACATCCAAACAGACAATTGACGCATTTAATGCTAAAGCAATATCTATCTCAAGACGTTCAGCTCCTCCTGGAATTTTAAATTCTCGGCAAGATAGCAGTGCAATTCTCATTTGAACCTAAATACCTAATTTTTTTCAACTGCTCATTATCTCTCTCATCTTGAGAGCAATCCTATCCCATCTCATTTCATCTGGAGGTTCATACCGCTCTTGTGCCCTGGTATTGTATAATTCCATAATTCCTTGAATCAGTGCAGTATTGTCCAATGGCTCGACAAATTTGGTCCCTTTGTATGATCCAAGACTTTCTACAAGACCCCCAACTTTCGTTGCAAGTATTGGCAAACCATACGCAATACCGATATGAGCCACTCCACTTTGAGAAGCCCGGGTATATGGCAAAACAAGTAAATCTGCAGCAGAAAAAAAGATTGGAATGTCTTCATCTGCAATATACCTGTTTTTGAGGTATATCCGGTTTGCAAGAGGAGAGTTATTAATTATCTCAAGTGATTCAAGATCTTCCCATGCTTCTCCGGCAATCAGCAGTATCGCGTTGTCCTGAATTGTTCCAGGTAGTTTTTCAAATGCACGAATGAGATCTGACACACCTTTATATGGTCTTAACAGTCCAAAAAAAAGAATTACAAAAGAATTCTGCACTCCGAGGATTGTTTTGCTTTGCCCTTTGTCAAGTATCGGGTACTGATCATATAATCCATGGGGTATAACTGCAATGTATTTGGGATTAATTTTGTATTGGGATGCAATGAGTATCCTGTCGTGTTCTGAATGAACAATGAACCGGGATGCAGATCTTCGAATAATTCTCCCCATTATTCTTGCATACATACGGAGAGGGAGAATACCATATTCCAAGGGATCAACCACCTCATGAAATTCTATGAATAGTTTGGATTTTTTACCCGATAGCAATAATAAGGCCAGAAACATGTGAACAACGCTTGATGTCCACCACTCAAATATTACTGCATCAGAAGATCTAAGTCGCTTTGCACCCAGAGCCCATGAAAATGGATTATACCAATCCAAAACTTCAAGAACCTCTACAGATGAATTGATACCAATTGAAATATCAGTTTTCCCAATCCGCTTCCATCCGGGAAACAGCCTTTTTGGAAGCATGTTTCTAAATAATATTGCATGGACTGCGTTTTGTGTCGCAAGTGCATTACATAACCTGATGGTATAATAACTGATACCTGAAAGAAACCTGGTTGAAGGTCCTACCACAGAAATAATAATTTTTCTGGTATTATTCATTCTACGGTAACACTCTTTGCAAGGTTTCGGGGCATATCAATCTCACGTTCAAGTCTGTTTGCTGTGTGGTAAGCCAGAAGTTGTAAAAGAACAGTAGATGTAAGAACCTGAATCCAGGGATGGACTTCCGGGATTGGTATCACAACATCAGCGATATCCCTGACATCAGTGTCATTTTCAAGACCAAAAGCAATTATTGGGGTGCCACGGGCTTTCATTTCTTTCATATTGCCAAGCATTACTTCATATGCCTGGCCAGGTGAACAGATAGCAATAACCGGTGTTTCAGGAGATAATAATGCAAAAGGCCCATGTTTGAGTTCTCCAGCAGCATATGCCTCAGCATGAATATACGAGATCTCTTTCATCTTCAGGGCTCCTTCCATCATAACTGGATAAAAAACACCACGACCCACATAAAAAAGGTGATCTGCAGAGCTACAGATGTCCACTGCGTCAGTAAGATCTGTAAGCAATACCTGCTCTATTGCATACCTGGCATGGTCCAAAATATCAATACATTGCCTTCCTGATAGGAGGTTTACGATCTGCATGAGAACTCCAACCTGTGCGAGAAAAGATTTTGATGCAGCAACACTTATTTCCGGGCCGGCATGCATGAGAATCGTATCTTGTGCACTTCTTGTAATTGAGCTGTTCAGTACGTTTGTAATTGCAACAGTTCTTACATTATTACAAATTCCCTTTCTGATGGCTGCCAGTGTATCTGCTGTCTCACCACTCTGTGATATCCCGATGATTACATCACTGAAAGGAACTGGCGTGTATTTATATTCTGAACCAAGTTCTAATCTGACAGGAATTCCACATGCCGGTTCCAGAAGATATCTGAAGATCATACCTGCATGGTACGAACTTCCACAGGCAACGACCGTTATTGATTTCGCATCCCGAAGAGATGATGGTAATGTTTCTTCTGATACGGCGTGGGTAGCACGATGAATAACATCCGGCTGCTCAAAGATCTCCTTGAGCATGAAATGAGCATAGCCACCTTTCTGAACGGTATCCGGTGTCCAGGAGATCTCTTTGATCTCTCTTTCAACTGGATTATTTTGAAAGTACACATGATATGAATCAGCTCGCAGTTCTGCGATATCACCATCATCAAGATATATAACCCGTGATGTATATTCAAGAAGCGGGGTGATGTCTGAAGCAGCAAATATCTCTCCGTCACCGATTCCTAGGACAAGCGGACTTTGATTTCTTGCAGCAATAAACCGGTTTTCTCCGGTTGATACTATCAAAAGGGCATATGATCCGGTCAAAAGGGGCAGCGTTTTTTTAACTGCTTCAAGCAGATCACCTTTATAAGCCTCTTCTATCAGATGTGCAATGACTTCTGTGTCAGTTTCTGAGCGGAATATATGTCCTCTTTCAATAAGATCACGTCTTAAATGAGTGTAATTTTCTATTATTCCATTATGAACAACGGCAATTTTGTCAGTACAATCAAGGTGCGGGTGGGCGTTGATATCAGAAGGAATTCCATGAGTTGCCCATCGTGTATGACCTATCCCAATAGTCCCCTGTAAAATCTCTGGTGAATCAGGGAGATCAGAAACTTTCCCTGCTTTTTTATGAACACATACATCCTCTGCCAGGGTTGCAATTCCATAGGAGTCATATCCCCGATATTCAAGCCTTCGAAGTCCTTGTATCAGAACTGGTGCTGCACTCCGGTATCCGGCATATCCAACTATGCCACACATCTTATATCACCCGGGTTTTATCGGGTATTTGTGTGCATGAAAATTTGAGATTTGATGTCCCTTCAATATGCACTTCATTCCCTACTATGGTATTTTCGAAAATTATAGATGGCTTGCAAAACACCCCATTTCCCATTATCACGCCACACGCAGAACGTACTGCATTTTCTTCATATGGAATAAAACCTGACATGAATACAGCAGACGTATACTCTCCAATGGTACATCCCTCTCCGATAACTGATCCTGATATGCAGCAATGAGATGCAATGACAACATCATCCATAATTATTGAATTTTTTAAAGCCGAGAATGGTTCAATTTTCACTCGTGATCCTATGCTTGTTCCTGGTTCTATTACCACATGAGGCCCGATGGTACAGTCATCCCCGATAATTACGGGACCTGATATTACGGTTCCAGGTCCGATTTTTGTTCCGGATCCTATCGATACCTGCCCATCAATAACAGCAGATGAACTGATGGTTCCAGATTTTCTTTTTTCAACATTAAGAAGGAGTCTCTTATTCATAAAAAGCAGGTCCCACGGATAAATTGCATCCTGCCAGGATTGAGCCTTTATTGCAGATATTTTTGTGCCGTTTCGGATTTCATCATCAATTGCTTCACTTAAAATGTGTGTCTGAATACGCCTGATAATATCTGAACTTAAGTGGTATACACCACAACTGACTGTCATCCTGTTGGCATGAACCGGTTTTTCTATAATACTAGTGATATTTTCATTCTCTATCGTTACGACTCCAAAATTTGATGGATTCTTATGAGTTGTATACAGAAGGGAATTCTTATTGTGTGCAATATTTCTGATAGATACCGGATCAATGTAATTATCCCCGGGAAGGACGATTACATCTCCTGCAATTTTATCTTTTGCGCTCAACAGGGCATGACCGGTCCCCATCTGTTCAGTCTGCCTGACAATCATAACCGGAAGGCTAAGACGAGCAAGGTGTCTCATTACCTGCTCTTTCCGGTATCCCACAACAACAATGATGTCGCGAATACCTGCTTCAACAAGTGAAAGAATTGTATGCTCAATTATTGGCTTGTTTGCTACTGGAATTAGAGCTTTGGGCCGGTTCTGTGTGAGGGGTCGGAGCCGGGTTCCCTCTCCGGCTGCCAGAATTACAGCCTGCAGGGTCATCTTCGTATCACCGTTTCGTCATCAATTATGCCTTCAACAAGTGCATGAGGACCAATTCTGCAATGGTTACCTACAATTGCTCCTACATTTACAGAGCAGTTAATACCAAAGAGGACATCATCACCGATAACTGCACCAAATTTCCTTCTCCGTGTATTTTTTCCTCCAATTATGATGGTACTTTTATCATGGCGTAGGTTCGCAACCTTTGTTCCAGCTCCAAAGTTACATCCACTCCCGATGACACTATCCCCGATATATGAAAAGTGCGGAACATTTGTCTCATCCATGATGATAGTGTTCTTAATTTCAGAACTGTGGCCAATGTGACAATGATTTCCAACAGCTGTTCCCGGACGAATATATGCATGAGGACCGATCCTGCAATCAGCACCGATTATGCATGGTCCTTCCAGATATGATCCTGACATGATAACCGTTCCAGGTCCGATTTGAACATTCCCTTTTATGTAAACCCCCTCTTCTATTACTCCTTCCTGCCTGGAGGAGATCTCCTTCATCATATCCTCATGTACTCCAAGGAGATCCCATGGTGAACCCATATCAGCCCAGTATTGAAGAGGGACTGCCTGGAGTGAACCTGTTTTTATGTATCCCATCAAGGCATCAGTAAGTTCGAGTTCTCCCCGGGGGGAGGGAGTAATTTTATTTAATTGTTCAAATATTTGTGGATCAAATAAGTATATTCCGGCATTTATCTGATCACTTTTCGGAGTAAGAGACTTTTCTTCAAGGCCAGTTACGATCCCACTGGAATGGGTGACAACTCCATAATCCTGTGGATGTGATGATGTGAATATTCCCATAGCCGGGGCAGGAGTCTGAAGCATTTTTTTGATATCTTCAGTCTGGAGGACCATATCCCCATTTAAGAGAAGAAAACGGGTATGAACGTGGGGTGCAACGGTCATCACAGCATCGCCGGTTCCGAGTTGTCTCTTCTGGGTAACATAATGTATAGAAATACCCAGAGATTCACCATTACCAAAGTACGATCTGACTGATGATTCCCCATATCCGACAACCAGAATAAATTCAGAAACTCCTGCATCCCTGGTTGCACAGAGCAGATGTTCAATCATAGGCTTCCCAGCCAGGGGGAGCATGACTTTTGGCCGTGATCCGGTCAGCGGCCTCATTCGTTTTCCTTCACCAGCTGCGAGGATGACACAGACTGTCACGACTTGACCTCTTTTCGAATTATTCGAACCATTTCTTCACCTTTTCGAAGCAGTTCCTTTGCTACATCCATGCTCTTTCCTTCAGCAGTGAACCGTATCTTAGGTTCTGTTCCGCTTGCTCGTATCAGGCACCATCCATCTTCCTCTTCGATACGGATTCCATCTGTTGGATTTACTGCTCCGAGGGCATATAGCAGATCATGTGCATGCTCAAGTTCTATTGATGTTCTCAAAATCGGATATGTGGGTATTGACCCAATTTCAGATGTGATATCCCATTCTCCTGCCATTTCACAGAACAAAGCTGCCGCATACGGCCCGTCCGGACACTTTGAAATTTGTGGAAATATCCAGGCACCTGAAGGTTCGCCACCAAAGTCTCCCCATCTGACGAGTTGCTCTGAGACATAAGCATCTCCGACAGGGGTTCTTCTGACTTCTGCGACCTCTTCTATTGCCATTGATGCATCATACGTAGTAACAACCTGTTTTGCGCCAAGATATTTTGCAAAAAGAATAAGCAGTGTGTCTCCAGGAATAAATTTCCCGTTTTTATCAAACGCCATCATTCTGTCAGCGTCACCATCATGGATAATGGCACATGCAGATCCGGATTTTTGAATGAGTGAGGGGATATATGGAAGATGTTCTGGGAGTGGCTCAGATGGCCGTGAAAAAGTCCCGGAAACATTTGCATTGACTGCGATGGTTTTCGCACCCATTCGGCTAAGTAGATGAGGAGTGACAACAGATCCAGCTCCATTTCCACAGTCTATAACAACCTTTAATCCTTCTTTTATGTGAATATTTTCAGCGATCGCTTCACTATGCAGCTCTCCCGGATATGCAGCCGTTATTGTTCCCTGGTTTTTCCAGTCTCCCCAGGGAATGTCTGCTATAGTCTCTTCAATTTCTTTTTGTTGAAAAGATGAGAAAGAAGATCCATCTGGATTAAAAAGTTTCAGGCCGTTATAGGGTTCCGGGTTGTGAGATGCAGTAATCATGCATGCTGCATCTGTATTTCGACATGTATATGCAATTGAAGGAGTCGGAGCAATCCCCCCATTTAAAATTCTACCCCCTGTGGCAAGCACTCCTGCACAAAATGCAGCAGAGATGAGGGGACCAGTCGTTCGGGTATCGCGCCCGATTACAACCCGGCCAGCTTTAGATCCAACTGCCTTTCCAACCTGCAATGCAAGACCGAGAAGATCATCATTATATCTTCGTCTGATCCCGGAAGAACCGAACAGCATACCAGATTGGTTCAATCTTCAGAGGTTTGAAGGTTCGCTCTTCCGAACGGGCAGAAATGTTCACATTGTAAAAGTTTGGCGGTTCCAACGGTTGATGGCCCCACATACAGGATCTTTTCTGAGGGAATATCTGAGAGAAGAGTAGCCTCATCCGAAATTATCCCCTCATTGTTCATGATGATAATATCTGCCTCTTCCGGTTTGTCAACAAGGGAATTGCCTGCTATTTTTTTTACATCTGGCATATCTCCACAACAATACACGTGTTTACTTTTCAGGATCTTTGCAAGTTCGTCACGACATGGTGCATGATCTGTCTGTGTACAAGCATGCAATTTTCGGACTGTACATAAAAAACCAGATACAGCATTCATTATTCCTCCAGCTGCAGCACGCTGGGCAGATTTTTTTAGAGATGAACCGGTCATGAATGATGCTTTGGTGGTCGCTTTTATTGGCTCATCAGAGACAAATACTGCACTTCTCCCTCCAAAAAGGACTTGGACAGGAACTCCACGTTCATATGCGCACTTGGGAAGATCATAGTCTGGTGTCAGGAGGACCGGGCTCTCTGCAATCCCACACTCTTCCATCATTGGTACTAATGCCTGGACGGCTTTATTCATTGGATGCATTTGTGTTACCATTTTTCTTCATTTCTCCATCCATACGTTCCGATAAGTGGTACAAATCTCACTGCTCCATATTGCTGTGTATGGTATGTTTCTCCTTCTCTTTTTACTCTGACAAGATCCTGAATTGCCCGATCACCAACAGGAGCGACAAGTCTCCCACCATCTGCTAGTTCATCGAGGAGAGGTTTTGGTATTTCCGGAGTTCCGGCGGTTATGAGGATTCCATTATACGGTCCTTCATCAGAGTATCCTAAAGTTCCGTCGGTTACAATGACCCGGACGTTCGTAACATCTGCAGCAGCAAGATTCTTTACTGCCTGCTCTGCAACCTGAGGAATTCTCTCAATTGATATTACGGTGGTGTTGCAAGCTGCGAGAACTGCTGCCTGATACCCGGAACCGGTTCCAATCTCCAGAATAGTATCACCAATTTCCGGTGATAACAGTTCTGTCATGACTGCAACAATATACGGCTGGGAAATGGTCTGTCCATTCCCAATAGGGAGTGGATAATCCTCGTATGCTTCTCGGGAATGTGATTCAGGGACAAACACATGTCGAGGGACTGTTCGCATAGCATGGAGAACCCGGCTGTTTGTAATACCTCTGGCTCCTATTTGCCGCTCCACCATCTCTTCACGTTCTGCTGCCCTGGATGTATCCATTAGAATCCCGATTTCTCTGCAGCATCAATTGCTGCATCTATCTGGTTTTGTAAAACGTCTGGCAGACCTTCTACCTTGACATCCAAAAACCCTCGAATGATGGTTGCGGTTGCTGTTTCTTCATCCAGGCCTCTGGCCATGAGATATTCAATTTCATCCCGTGCTATTTTGCCAACAGCTGCCTCGTGTGATAGTTCGGTATCAACCACGTCTCCTTTAATTTCAGGAATTGCATGGATTGTCCCGTCTCTGAGGATAAGGCCTTTACATTCGATATGACCTTTTGTTCCTTTTACTTTTCCATCAATCCTGCCCCTTGAAAGAATAGTCCCTCCGGTTGTTATTGCCCGGGTAATAAGCTCAGCACTGGTTCCCTTTGCACCAAGTACGGCTGTAGATCCAAGGTCCATGAAAGATCCAGGAGTGCAGACAACAACACTTGAAAACCGTCCAACTGCTCCCTCGCCCTTTAAATGACAGACCGGTGCCATCTGAATTTTTCTTACGGGCTCCATACAGACGTAATTAGAGAGAAACACTCCATTTTCTTCAACAATGGTGGCTGATCTTGGGAAAACAGAAATATTTTTGCCCCAGTTGTGTATCATGGTAGATGTAACTTTGGCACCCTTTCCTACATAGATCTCTGTTATCCCAAGATGTGCTCCGCTATTCCGGGAAGATGAACTCGTACATCCAGAGATGATATGTAGTTCTGATTCCTCCTCAGCGATGACAATATTATGGACATGCTGAATAGCGGAATCGGAGAGGAACAAACAAGCCTGTAAGGGGTAAATGCTTTTCGTTCCTTTTTTGGCAATGATGACAAATCCTTTTGGATCTGGTCTGGATGCAACATATCTGGTGTATTTATCTTTATCTTTTGAAACCGCTTTCCAGATATAATCAGAAACCCAGGGATATTTTTCCAGTGCCATGCTGAATGTCAGGAATTCAATCCCCTCACAGTCGGATGTAATATGACAGACATCCTGGTCTTTTTGGAAGAAACTGCCTGACCTGTTTTTCATATCGACTTCAAGGCCGGTAAGAGCAAGTCGTTTCTGATCATCATCAGAGAGATCAGTCATCTGAATGGTATTATGCATGGTTTTGCCCTTCTTCTCATAGGTTATACGTTTGTATTCTTTATCACTCTGATATCACATTTTGTGCAGGCTACTTTTCTTAGTACGTCTCAAGGATAATTGGAAGTGTTTCTATTGAGTTTATTATCATATCTGGCCTTACATTGCTCTTTTGGATCTCATCCGGTCGATATTTACCGGTACATGTTATTGCTCCAAGAAGTCCGGCATCTTGCGCACCTCTTACATCAGTCATGATGTCATCACCAATCATGAGGACTTGTTTTGTATGTATATTCCAATCTTTCATGGCTGCCAGGAAAAAGTGTGGAGAGGGTTTTCCCATGACAATCGGGGTACAACCGGTACTAAATTCAAGAGCAGTGACAAATGGTCCAGCGCTCAGGGATAATCCATCCACATCCTTCCAGAACCGGTCTTTCTCAAGAGCAATGAGTTTTCCTCCCTGAATGAGAGATCGAAACGCTGAATTCATCGATGTATAGGTAAACCGATCCCCGGCATCTCCCACAACAACCGATGAAGCATATGCGTCATGAATAATACCGGCCTTCTGGAAATCCTCCATTAAATCATTCGTTACCAGGAGATTACAGGCACTTATATTTGCATCTCGGAGATATTGGATTGTTGCCATTGCCGGAGTATATATCTCATCAATAGAAACTCTAACTCCGAGAATCTCCAGTTTTTTCAGGACATTTTTTCTTGACTTTCGGGTACCATTTGATATGTATCTATACGGAATTTTGTTATCCTGAAGGAATCGAATCGCAGCATCTGCTCCAGGTATGGGTTCATTTCCAGTCATCAGGGTGCCATCAATGTCAAGCAGAACTGCACATATCTGCATAAATGAATATACGAAGTTAATAAAAAGAAGGGTTGTGTCATGATTTTTAAAAAGTATTATATACTACTATATCCAACGTTGTAGAGCATCTGCATCGATGGTCTAGAGGTATGACTTTGGCCTTCCAAGCCAATAGCTCGGGTTCGAATCCCGATCGGTGCATTATTTTTTTCTTGAGATCTTGCCGGTCCCTGAACTCTCTTTCTGAAGTATTTTACTATTCTGTGTTTAGGTAGATATATTCTTGAAAATCTATCTCTGCTCAGAGTTCATCTAGATCTGCTAGAATTGAAGGAGGTCTCCATTTATATTGTGTAAAACAGACATCTCCTTGCGTTCTATTCCTGCTTTCTGTTATTACCATACAGTAGAAAAGCAAAATGAAGATCCAGTAAATATATTGCATGCGGTTTATATGTCTCGACAACAAAAATATAAGGGCACTCGTTAGGTTTCAGAAACCGTAATTTCACCTGTTCGGTGCATACTAATTCATGGGGCTCGTGGTCTAGCTGGTTATGACGTCGCCTTCACACGGCGGAGATCCTGAGTTCGAATCTCAGCGGGCCCATGTTCTATATTCTTCAATTTGATTTTTAGAACTTACAATAGATTCTATCCTCATCGGAGGACATTTTTAAAAAAAGTTAATTTGTTGCGTTCCCTGCAGAAGCAACAATTACCGGAGTAACACCGCCCCCAGTTCCACTGCTTCCGGATGACATCTGGGCAAGGACATAAGAAGTCCTTCCTTCAAGAACATTTACAACCTGTTCCCATGGCTGGTACCCTGGCAGTTCAATCCGTATGGTGTGTTGTCCTGGTGTGACCTGTGAAAGGGTAACAGGAGTCTTGCCCTGAGCGACTCCGTCAAGATAAGCAACCCCGTTTCCTGGCATTGACGATATCATTACATATCCATAAATCGGTGTCCACCATGATGGATACAGCGCAGCGGTAACATAGTTCACGCTGCCTCCGCCTCTCACATTAATTGCCTGGTTCCAGTCAAGATATCCATCGGCGGTAACCCGAACCTGGTGGACTCCTGGAGTCACATCAGCAAGCCAGAGTGGACCATTTCCTGCAAGTGCTCCATCAACATATACAGATGACCCTGTCGGGTACGTGTACACACTCAGGATCCCATTCTGGCTTGGCTGTAGTCTCATATCTGCGACTACTTCGGTTGCTCTGCCAGATGTAACCGGGACATTCACGTAATAATCAGTAAATCCGGGTTTTGTAACTTTCAACTGGTGTGAACCAGCCTGAAGGTTGTCAATAGTAAACGTCTGGAGGAATTTTGTTTCTCCTTTCAGAGCATTGTCAAGATATACTGTTGACCTATCCGGAGCATAGATGATCTTGATTGCTCCTGATCCAACTGGTCCGGACGAGACAGTAATGTAATCCGCTTTTATAGCGGTATTTGATGATGCCTGGTTACTTGCTGTCAGTTTTACGGTATACTTACCTGACTGTTGGTAGATATGCAATGGGTTTGCATCAAGGGCTGAACCCCCGTCTCCAAATTCCCATGCCCACATTGTCGGGCCACCCTGGGATCTGTCACTGAATTGGACTGCAAGTGGTGCATTACCGCTTGTCGGTGTCCCTACAAAGTCGGCAATTATGCCCCCCGATGGTGAGACTGTAATGTACCCCTCTCTGACCTTGGTGCTGGTTCCGCTAGATTGAGAGGATGCGGTGAGTTTCACCGTGTATGTTCCCGGATTCTGGTATGTATATGATGGTGATGCTACCATTGAGGTTCCGCCATCCCCAAATTCCCATGCCCACATAGTTGGACCACCGGTGGACATATCAGTAAACTGGACTGTGAGCGGAGCAGTACCCGAAGTTGGTGCCCCTGAGAAATCAGCTACAATACCCCCCGATGGTGAGACTGTGATGTATCCTTCCCTGACCTTTGTGCTTGATCCGCTAGTTTGAGAGGATGCGGTGAGTTTCACCGTGTATGTTCCCGGATTCTGGTATGTATATGATGGTGATGCAACCATTGAGGTTCCGCCATCTCCAAATTCCCATGCCCACATGGTCGGACCACCGGTGGACATATCAGTAAACTGGACTGTGAGCGGAGATGTTCCCGTGGTTGGATTTGCTGAAAAGTCTGCAACAATTCCGGATCCACCTACCGAGATGTAGTTCTCCCTAGTCATGGTATGAGAACCGCCACTATTCTTGACAGTGAGTTTTACCGTAAAGGATCCGCCACTTGAATACACGTGAGCCGGATTTGCATCAGTTGATGTTGCTCCGTCCCCAAAGTCCCATATATATGAAGTTGGTGGGCCGATTGAGAGATCAGTGAATTTCACCTCAAGTGGTGCAGAACCTGAAAGGGGTGTCGCTTCAAACATGGCGACTGGTGGTGGAATGTCTCCTGTCACTGAAATGTAATCAGTTTCAGTCTTTTTATCTGATCCAGCCGTATTTGAGGCGGTAAGACTGACAGAATATACTCCTGCTTCCTGGTATGTGTGTGACGGATTTGCGAGCATTCCTTCTGTTGTGCCATCCCCAAATTCCCATGCCCACATTGTCGGTCCACCAGTTGACTGGTCGGTAAATTGAACGGTCAGGGGTTTTGGTCCACTTCGCTTGTCCACTGTGAAAGCAGCTTTTGGACCTGATCCTGATGAACTAACCGTTATGTATCCTTCTTTTATCTTTGTACTGGTTCCACCGGTCTGTGATGATGCTGTTAGTTTAACAGTATATGTTCCCGGGTTCTGGTATGTGTGTGATGGGTTTGCGAGCATTCCTTCCGTTGTTCCATCCCCAAATTCCCATGCCCACATTGTCGGACTTCCCGTTGAGGTATCGGTAAACTGAACGGTTAATGGTGCAGTCCCGGATGTTGGATTTGCGGTAAAGTCAGCAACAATTCCACCAGCCTGTGTTACCGTAATGAATCCTTCTTTTGTCTTTGTACTGGTTCCACCGGTCTGTGATGATGCTGTTAGTTTAACAGTATATGTTCCCGGATTCTGGTATGTGTGTGATGGGTTTGCGAGCATTCCTTCTGTTGTTCCATCCCCAAATTCCCATGCCCACATGGTCGGACTTCCTGTTGAGGTATCGGTAAACTGAACGGTTAATGGTGCAGTCCCGGATGTTGGAGATGCGGTAAAGTCAGCAACAATTCCACCAGCCTGTGTTACCGTAATGAATCCTTCTTTTGTCTTTGTACTGGTTCCACCGGTCTGTGATGATGCTGTTAGTTTAACAGTATATGTTCCCGGGTTCTGGTATGTGTGTGATGGGTTTGCGAGCATTCCTTCCGTTGTTCCGTCCCCAAATTCCCATGCCCACATGGTCGGACTTCCCGTTGAGGTATCGGTAAACTGGACGGTTAATGGTGCTGTCCCAGATGTTGGAGTTGCGGTAAAGTCAGCAACAATTCCACCAGCCTGTGTTACCGTAATGAATCCTTCTTTTGTCTTTGTACTGGTTCCACCGGTCTGTGATGATGCTGTTAGTTTAACAGTATATGTTCCCGGGTTCTGGTATGTGTGTGATGGGTTTGCGAGCATTCCTTCCGTTGTTCCGTCCCCAAATTCCCATGCCCACATGGTTGGACTTCCCGTTGAGGTATCGGTAAACTGAACGGTTAATGGTGCAGTCCCAGATGTTGGAGTTGCGGTAAAGTCAGCAACAATTCCACCAGCCTGTGTTACCGTAATGTAATTATCCTTCGTTACTGTGTATTCTCCACCCAATGAGCCAACAGTCATTTTCACCGTATAGGTTCCAGGAGTCTCGTATACGTGGCTTGGATTTTTAATTACTGAAGTTCCACCATCTCCAAAGTCCCAGTTCCAGACTGACCATTCTGATGTAGAGGTATCAGTAAACTGCACTGTAAGAGGAGCAGCACCTGATGTCGGTGTTGCAGTAAAGTCAGCACCAAAACCCCCACCAACGGTCAGGTCCAGTTCTTTTGCAACCCCTGGCTCAAAAGGAACGGTCTGGTCAGCTTTTTTATCACCAATATGGAATGTAATTGCTACAGATTCTGACTTAACATCTTCTTCAGTTGCTGCTACAACCAATTTGTCATCAAAAATACCATTTCCACCATATTGTCCAGCAGATGAAAGAACCAGTTTTCCCCTGATCTGATCATTGATCTTAGCAATGAGTGCTGTTCCGGATGCAGCCGGAGATCCATCAACGGTTACTTTTCCATAATATTCAGCTGGCAGTGGAGGCACTGCACTTACTGTTACCATTACAAGGCAAAGCAGAACGGCCAGCATTGCCGCCGGCCTGAGTATTCGAATCCCATCCATCATTTCATCCCCTAAAGAAGCATATTTTCCTGATGTATAGATCAGGAGTACCTAAGTTTCCTGAGTGTTTGAATATTGTGCACAGTGAAGATAAGGATTGTGGAAGAACTCTGCATTACAGGTCTGATATGAACAAAAGAAAGACTTGAAAAAATATTGATATTTTGGTATATTTATTCCTGAATTTTTAATTTAACTATATTTTGTCGGGTTTTTCTTCCTCTGATGTTGATACAATCTCAGATCTGATTGTCAGAAATACCGGTCCCCGAACATCGGTTTTCAGGTTATTATCAGTTATATATCGCATGGCCCAGGGTTCAATTTTCAGATTAATATCTCCTGGGAGTCGTGCCATTTTAATCTGAACTGATGTCGGAATTCCAAAATGTGCTGCCTGCTCAATCTCCGCCGCAGCCTGTGAGGTAACTGCAAAAAGATAAGTTATTCCGGTGGATATGCCGTTTTTCCTGACTTCTGCAAATTTTTCTGTATCAGGAACCCCAAGAATAGCGCCGTTGTAAACAAATATCTCGTTCATACAGGCTGGTCCGAGCAGCTTTGCGTTTTCTTCCGGTTCCTCCACATACACCCGTACTTGTTTTCCGGCGATTTCTCCCTCAAATGCTACAAATGAGCAGGGACCAATTGCACTACTATTTGCAACAGCGGTGTCAATTAAGGATCTCACAAGATTCTTTCCGGGTGTTGTTGCAGGCTCAGTAAGTAATGAGACGCCTGCTGCAAGTTCGGTGTCTGTATACCGGATAGGGAAGAACTGGGGGAAGCAGAGTTCACGAACATCTTTTGCTTTATTCATGATCATGGCCATTCGTTCAACACCAAGGCCAAGGTTCATAACCGGTACTCCAATCCCATATTCTGCCAATGCAACCGGGGAATAGATACCAAAAGTGGCTACCTCAACCCATCCATGATCAGGATGAGCAGCATACACCTCAGTCTGGGTATCAGGCATGTAGTATTTTGATCGTTTGTCATCCGGCCTGAACTCAAAATCAGTGTATCCGAATGCAGAAAGAAGTGCTCGTGCAACCGCTTTTCCATCCTCAATTGTTACATGTTCCCCTGCAACCACACAGGACGCAGAGTGATAACTCATAAGACGATGTGAATCTTCTGCCTGTTCACGTCTGAAACACCGGTCAATAGAAAACAGTCTTATTGGATGAGGGACTTTTTCCCAGATGGAGCCAAGGGTTTGAAACCACCCGCTCGTCATATGGGATCGGAGTGTCTGTCTGGATGATTCAGGTTTTAATTCACGAAACTCCGGGAAAACCTGATCCAATATCTCAACAATCCGAGCATCGTCTGTATGAAGCACTGCAGAAAGTTCATGAGTTAACTCATCCCCATCGATCTCTGACTTCTTATATGCATGAAGCGTCTTTCGGAGTGATTCTTCTTCTTCCTCTGAAAGATAACGACCAAGAATACCATTGATCTTTTGGATCTGTTCTTTCCCGATACCGACATTTGGTCGGGGAAGTCCTCCAAGATAAAAAACCCGGTCAAGGACTGCCATTGCTTCAGGACCAAACTGCCGGTAGACTTCCTTCTCATCAACGATTATCGGATTTTCAGCTTCATCAAAACCGATTGCCAGGTATGCCTGCCTGAGCCGGTGAATTGTTTCAAAAACTGGATGAACCTGAGCCCCGGGGTATGTAAGCCTTGGATACATCAAATCAGTAGTCGGTGGAGTAAGAACAGACGGGCCTGTATGCCATGCTGATTCAAAATCCTCTTTTCCCCGCTTTTTAAACTCTTCTATGTCAAATATCATGAATCTCGCTCCAGACAAATAACCCGTGAAAGACTGTTTTCACCCCGGATCTTATAAGAAAGATGGGGAAGCATTCTCTGTGTAAACCGCTCAACTTCATCATGAAGGGGCATATGCTTGATGGTAAGACGACGTTGGCTGTATCCGACATGCATGTATGCCTTCACTTCAACAAACTGTGCTCCGCTCTCCTGAATAATTCTGGCATACCCTTCAGGATTCTGATCATTGATCCCTCTTACCAGAGTGACCCGTATCGCAGTCCGGTGTCCTGTATCGGTCTCATGTCCAAGATCCGAGAGGCTCTCGAGGATCCTATCCCAGTAATCTTCATCAGGTCGTGCTATCCGAAGATATGTCTCACGATCAGGTCCGGTTAATGAGATGTACTTCTGGTACGGGTGACATTGCTTCAGCACATTTGGCATAGTGCCGTTTGATACTAGAAATGTTGTGCCTCCTGTCTGATTAAGCAGATCAATGAGTTCTGGCAGGTGTGGATACAGAGTTGGCTCTCCGGAGAGGGAGATTGCATACTGGTCTGGTTGTAGTGCCTCCTCCCACTTTTCTTTCGTTACTCTGGGTGAAACTTTGTATCCACCAAGAGCTTTCTTTTGGAGAAATGGGATGCGGGCAACAATCTCTTTTGGATCCAGATCTTTTTCACCAGTATATTCATGCTCAAAAGAGCGCCAGCAAAAGAGACATTTATGGTTACACCGGAGTGTTGGTGTCATCTGAACACACCGGTGACTGGTTATTCCATAAAACTGGTTTTTATAACACTGATCGCCACCGGTAAGTGATCGTTTACACCAGAGGCAGGGTTTGAGTGCTGCTGAGGAATCAGGATGGAAAAACTGGTATCCCATCCCCCGGAGTGCTTTCTCCGGTGGTTCACATTGCCCGGAGTGCATCTATACCCAGCGTTTCCAATGCTTCTTTGAGCGTATTACGAGTCGCATCGACCAGCGTCAACCGGCGATCCCGGATCTTACCTTCAGCTTTGAGGACGGGTTCTGCATGGTAGAAGGAGTTAAAGATATCTGCAAGTTCCCTGGCATAAATTGCGAGAAGATGTGGTTTTAATTCAGTAACAACTTCCTGAATTACTTTTGGGAACAGGGCTATCTGCTTGGTAAGAGCGATCTCTCCCTCACCTTCTGCTTCAAAACATGGTGTGTACGAATTCGCTTTATCCAGAATACTGCAGGCACGTGCATGGGCATACTGGATATACGGACCGCTTTGTTTTTCAAAGTCAAGGGCTTCTTTCCAGTCAAAAACCGTGCTCTTTTCCGGAATAGTTCTGATAATATCATACCTGATTGCAGAAATAGCCACAGAGTGGGCGATCTTCTTTCTCTCTTCTTCAGAGAGTTCCGGCCTTCTTACAGTTACCTCTTCAAGAGCCCTGCGTTCTGTCTCTGCAATAAGTTCATCGGCCGAGATAAATTTCCCTTTTCTTGTACTCATCGAGCCTTCAGGGAGAGAAACAAATTCAAAGAAGACAATTTCTGGAACACGTTCGCCAAGGATATCTAATGTGGCCTGGAGTTGAGTTCCGATAAGTTTGTGATCTGCACCAAGTACATCGATTATCCGGTCAAAGTTGTGTCCTTTCCAGATATGAAACGCTATATCACGCGCAGCATAGACACTGGTTCCATCCGATCTCCTCAGTATATAATTCTTCTCAAATCCATAAGCAGAGAGATCCAGGGAAAGTGTCTCCTCAATACGTGCTTCGGGCAGATGTGATATCCTGGAGAGGATTTTGGCAGTATCGCCATTCCGGATAAAATCACTCTCATATACAAACCGGTCATGTTTCACATGCATGGCTGCAAGTGTGTCTTTAAATCCATCAAGACACCGCTTTACCGGGATTTTGAATTGGCTGATTGTGTCAGGATCTCCGGATTCCACCATCTGCATGAGTCGATCAATTTCTGCATTCAGAGCAGGATCTTTCTCAAGATGGCGGTTTGCTTCGATATACACCTCAGCGATGAGGTGGTCCCCTTTTCCTTCAGCATGGATATCCGCCCCCTGTGTAGCAATACCCCAGGCAACGATGGCTATCTGTCTGCCCATGTCATTGACATAATACTGGACTTCAAGTGGATAGCCGGCTTTCCGAAATGATCTCGTCAGGGTATCGCCAATGATGGTATTTCTAATATGACCGACATGGAGAGGCCCGTTCGGATTGGCAGATGTGTGTTCAAGAACAACGCGTTGGGATTGAGACTGACCTTTCCCATATCCGTCGCAAACAGCCTGTTTCAGGACGTTTGAACAGTATTGTGCGCCAAAAATAAAATTAACATAGGGACCGACTGCAAGGGTTTGTGCACCGGTCTCCTGTAAGACCTTGTCCTTAATGGCTTCTGCAATATCTTTGGCAATGAGAGCGGGTGCTTTTTTTAGTTCCTTTGCGAGACTAAAAGCAATGGTTGAAGCGACATCAGCATGGTCACCTCCATCGGTAAGCAGAACATCTTCTTTCCCAGTATGTTCCCGGAGAATTGTCGTGATAACATCACATGTATTATGGTACATCAGTATCCGGTCCTGTATCTTAAAATTGCGGCAATACCACCAAATGCCGTAAATAACTGTGATCCTTCCTCAAAATCATCAGAGATGATTGCAACTTTACTGTTTGATTGATCTGCAAGATACGTCAGTTCATCTACAATATCAGATGAGTCAGCAAGCACAAGCGGAGACGTGCATTTTGGACAACTTCCAAGTTCGATGTCATCTGGATTTTCTCCAGGCTTTATCTGAACAGTTTTTTCTTCAGTATAGCCACATGCATCGCACCTTATAGACAATCGGCTTTTTCGAAGTTTGTCTGAGAGCAGCAGGGTATCAACAGCTCCAATTTCAAGGTTCGCCCTGATAGACTGTTCTCCATATGCAGCAAGACCATTATCTTTGACAAGTTCCTTAAAGAACCGATCCATGAGGTGTTTTTCTTCAATGACTTCCTGTCCTTTGAGTGCATCTTCTGCAGCCTCAACAAGTTCAGGAAGACCGCTCTCATTGGTATATGCTACATCAAAGAGTCCGATGATTCGTTTCTGTACTTCATGATGAAGGAAATTTCCCTCTTCAAACTCTTCTTTTGTTGGAGACGGCCCACCGATGAGGAGTCCTTTAAACCGATTAAAAAAGTCCTTCTCATTGATGAAGATCTCGCTGGAACGTTCTCCTACTTTTTTATAGAACTCATTAATTGCAATAAGACGGAGCCGCTCAAAACGGATACTTGACTGACCACCTTTCCGCTGTTTTCCTGGAACGGTTGAGGTCGTGCCACCGATAGGATCTATCCTGTTTCCACGTAAAAATCCCCAATATGCTTCGCGGCGGTCTATGACAAGAAGTCCATAAACATATTTCTCCTCAAGCATCTCACGGAGAGGTTCCAGCTCAAACCGGGAACTACACCTATATAAGTAGAGATTCAGGGGCTCAGGCGGATTTACAATATCACATTCAAGATCCTGCCGATCTCCGTGTTTATTTACTGTTCCACAAAAGACTGCTATGCCATTCTCCGGTGGCTTTGAATAATATTTTAGCCTGGAAAGAATACTGGAGATAGCACTCTGGACATTTGTTCTAGTCTGCTTGGACTTGATGTTTGAACACTGACCAAACTCATCCCTGAGCTGGGCGGTTACATCATAGATCTGTTTGTCCGGGGGAATGTACAGGGATATAAGTTCTGTTCCACTACCTTCTTTTGCCTCCAGACGCTCCAGCATCTTTTTAAATTCATATTTCCGTCTAGCTTCGTCCAGTTCAACCGCTTCGCTCATGAGACTATCCTACAGTATAAGCTGGTATATATTGATCTGAGGCTGACTTAAGGTTCACCGTTGTCCCGCGTCATCTTCATAGGTGTGGTACCAGGGTGATGATCCTGTCATCAACTTCCCTGTTTACACCATGAGTTCCGTTGAATGGGATAAACATTGTCCCCTTTCCTGCAGATGTTGCAAGAGATTCCCCTTCTGTAATAGCGATCACCGAATCATCAGGAGCGTGAAACAGAATAACCGGTCTGGGCGTAATCCTTACAACCTGGACATCTGGATCGACACTCAAGAGAAACTCCCTGATTGGGGATGTATAATCCTCTCCGATGCGGTGAAAGCCGGATGTGGAGATTCCGATATATCCTGCAAAATCCGGATCAGAACCTGCAGCAAGTGCGGCATACCGCCCCCCATTCGATTCACCAACCGCATAGACCGGAATATCTGGATACTTTTCATGAAGATACTCCCTGGTGGTAATCATATCAGCACTAATCAGGTAAAACTGCGGCCAGGCTCCTTGTGTAAAGAGTTCAGCATCCTTTTCAATATTCATTGGATAACCGGGGGTTGTCCCTCCATTTCCCCTGACATCCATGATAATGACACCAATCCCATGAACTGGGTAATATTTCATGTATTCTACGTATCCAGTAGCAGGATTGTTGGCTCCTGGAGCCCAGATGAGAAAAGCCACTGGATTTTTCGGGCTTACTAGTATCGCATGCACATCCCCGGCAAATCCTTTGAATATCAGGTCAGTTGTGGTCAGGTTGCTCCCGTCTTCCTGAATTCGTTCATCTACCGCAGTCTTTGGAATAGAAAATTCGATGCTGCCATCTTCTGTGAGATTCCATGATGCAACTGGTTTCTCCTCATCATCTCCGATATTGGTACAGCCTGTACCCAGGAGAGATATGGTGAGAATCAGGACCAGGAGAATATTGGTATTATTCATCAGAACACCCACACATCCACCGGTAAAAGATACAGATAGTCTTTGCATCCACGATCTGTCCCGATCGAATCATATCCCTGATTTGTGGTGAAGTAAACCGCACCGGTTCAATAACTTCGTCCTCATCTGGTGAATACTCCCGGGACGGGACAAGATCTGTTGCTTCAAAAAGCCAGAGGCGTTCATCTGTAAAACCTGGTGTAGTATAGATGTATCCGAGAGCAGTCATGGATCCTGCAGCCATACCGGTCTCTTCGATAAGTTCCCGTTCTGCTGTCTGCATTGGATCCTCTCCTTCTTCCATGGTTCCGGCAGGTGCTTCAAAAATATATGAACCAATGGGGGATCGCCATTGTTTGATAAATAGAAATTCATCTCCTTCGTGGGGGAGGATTACAACTGCATCCCCTGGATGGACAACTACTGCTTCTTTTTCTTGTCCGTCTGGGAGTTGGAAAAGTTTTTTTTCAACCCATAGTCTGCGTCCCCGGTAGAGTTCCATGATTCACCGGTATTGAATAGGATCTTCAATTCCTATTTGTCTGAATGCTTCACGTCTGAAATGACAGGATCCACATATTCCACATGCAATCTCATTTTCAGAATAACACGACCAGGTATCTTCATAAGGGGCGTTTAATTCCATACCGATTTTCAGAATCTCTGCTTTATTCAGCCTTACAAAAGGAGTTTTGAGTTCGATCCCTGAATCTGGCCGTGTCCCCAAGGTGATTACCTTCTGGAATGCGTCGATGAACTCTGGTCTACAGTCTGGATACCCTGAATAGTCAGATGCCTGAACGCCTATATATATTGCATCAGCCGCACGCGCTTCTGCAAAACTTGTTGCAACTGAAAGGAGATTCGCATTTCTGAAGGGAACATAGGTTTCCGGTATACCCTCTCCTGCTTCATTATGTGGTTTAACCTGCATTCGCTGGTCAGTCAGACTGGAAGCACCAACTTTTTTTAAGTATGCGAGATCGACATCCAGGAATTCAAGGGCATTGAGATGCCTTGCTATCCGCTTTGCACACTCTCTCTCTTTTTCTTCAGTCCGTTGCCCATAGGTAAAATGGAGAGCCAGGATATCATAGCCATCATGCTTTGCAAGAAATGCGAGAGTGGAAGAGTCCATTCCGCCTGAAAGGAGACAAACTGCTTTCATATCAGGGTAGTCCTATGAATTTGTGTAATTGAAGCTGCATTCGTGCTGGAAGGTTTTTCTCGAGAATATATGTAGCAATTTGTTGATAATCAGTCCCATAGATTGGCGAGATAAAAATCTCTGAGTGTATTGGATGATTATGAATGATTTTTTCAGCATACTTCAGGTCTTCGTCAGTTCCGACCACAAACTTAACTGAGTCGGTGGATTTTAAACAGGGTAGCAGGGTTACATCACTTGATTCGCCTGAAGAAGGACATTTCACGTCCATACAGACAGAAACGCCATCCGGAAGATCATCAAAAGGAACAGTCCCGTTCGTTTCGATGCTCACCTTTTTTCCGGCGTTCATAAGTTGGCAGGATAGTACTGTAACCTCATTTTTCTGGAGGAGTGGTTCTCCACCTGTAATACAGACATAGTGTGGGTTCTCTAAAAGTACTCTTGTAACAACTTCGCTCACATCCATATCAGTTCCGCCCTGCCTGCTTGTCGGGGTATCACAATAGGAGCATGAGAGGTTGCACCCGGCCAGCCTGATAAAGATGGTCGGGTAGCCGGAGACCAGCCCCTCTCCCTGGAGTGAGGTAAATATTTCAGCGATCTTCATGCCTGAGCTCTGCGCAGCCGGTGGGTGATTCCCATACTCTTATCGTATCGACAATGATATCTCTCCCGCTGTCTTTGTATCGGAGTTCTATTGCATCCCTGATCAGGCGTGCCAGAAGCTCGCTCGTCGGATCACCGGGGGTTGTGATGACCTCATGAAACTCCTGGATACGCGGGACCATCGGATCTGCTTCATTGAGGATGATCTCGTGGTCATAATAGTCCACAACCTCGCGGATCTCATTATAGTCAACCAGAATATTTGTCCCTTCATCGGTGTAACCTGATATCCACACTTCCACTTTCCAACGGTGGCCGTGAAGATTGTGACACTTCCCCCGGTAATGTAACAGCCGGTGACTTGCGTCAAATGAGACCTCTTTGTAGAGTCTGATCTGCATGAGATCAGGTTGGGCGTGAATACAACTATTATATTGCATAAGTGTCAACGTATACAGACAGGTTTCAAAGCCGACATTTTATATCGGAATCGTCGCGCATTTGGATTCTAATTCGCCTCTTATTGGCGAAATTATCGAAGATTATCAGAGTGATGTAATGGGACAGGGTAAATTTGCAGCACGTAAATTAAAGCGTGACTCTGCGAGATTTCGCTGGAGTGACCCGCATTTTGCGAGAACAGCAGGTGGTCTGAAACTGAAGTCCGATCCTCTTGAGGGCGCGCCCCAGGGAAGAGGTATCGTCCTTGAAAAGATCGGTGTGGAAGCAAAACAGCCAAACTCCGCGATCCGGAAATGTGTTCGTGTTCAGCTGATCAAAAACGGACGTCAGGTGTCTGCATTTGCAGTCGGCGACGGTGCCATTAACTTCATCGATGAACACGATGAAGTCGAAATTGAAGGTATCGGCGGTCGTCTTGGTCGTTCCATGGGTGATATTCCGGGAGTGCGGTTTGTTGTGACCAAGGTGAATAATGTCTGTCTCCATGAACTGGTGATAGGACGGAAGGAGAAGCCACGCAGGTGATCGTGATGAGTGAAGAAGTATCTGCCCCGGCACGTCTCCTCTTTAACCGCTGGGACACAGGCGAGGTCACTATTCGTGACCCAGGTATCGCACGGTACGTCAACCTGAACTCGATGATTGTGCCACATTCCTGTGGACGATTGACCCGTCAGGAGTTTCATAAAGCAAATATGCTCATCGTCGAGCGGCTGATTAATCAGCTGATGCGTACTGAAGTAAACACTGGAAAGAAGCAGCTTGCAATTCGCATCGTCAGAGATGCGTTTGAAATAATCAACCAGAAGACCAAAAAGAATCCAATTGAAGTTCTCTGTGATGCAGTTGCAAATTCCGGGCCTCGTGAAGAGACTGTCCGTCTCAAATATGGTGGTATCAATGTGCCAAAGTCAGTTGATACCGCACCTATGCGCCGGGTCAATACCGCTGTCGGTTTAATCGCAGCAGGTGTCTATTCAGCATCTCACAAAAAGAAGAAACCCGTTGCAAATGCCCTTGCAGAAGAACTCATTGCAGCTGCAAACGGGGATCCAAAGTGCTACTCTGTCGCAAAGCGTGAAGAACGGGAACGTGTTGCAAAGTCTGCACGGTAAATAACGGTCCCATTTCTGTTTTTTTAAAAAAATTGCAGGTGAATTATGAGCCGAGGGAAGAAGACGGTAGAGCGCGTTATGCAGCTCATGAACCAGCCGGAGAGTATCAGAAACATCGGTATCGTTGCCCATATCGATCATGGAAAAACTACCCTTTCTGACAACCTCCTGTCCGGTGCTGGTATCATCAGTGAAGATTTAGCGGGTAAGGCCTGCTGGATGGATTCTGATGAAGAAGAACAGGCACGTGGAATTACTATTGATGCATCCAACGTCTCAATGGTCCACGAGTATAATGGAAAAGAATACCTCATCAACATGATTGATACCCCTGGTCACGTTGATTTTGGTGGAGACGTTACTCGTGCAATGCGTGCCGTAGACGGAGCAGTCGTTCTCGTCGATGCAGTTGAAGGGACCATGCCTCAGACTGAGACTGTTCTGCGTCAGGCATTGAAGGAACGTGTTAAACCTGTTTTATTCATCAACAAAGTCGACCGGCTGATCAATGAATTGCAGGTTGACGAGATGGAGATGCAGATCCGGCTTGGAAAAGTCATTGACAAAGTCAACAAGCTGATCAAAGGTATGAATGAGGAGATGTACAATAATGGCTGGAAACTTGATGCCGCCGGAGGAACGGTCGCATTTGGATCAGCACTGTACAACTGGGCTATTTCTGTTCCATATATGAAAAAGTCCGGGATCTCCTTTAAGGAAGTATATGAGCACTGTAAGAAAGGTGAGATGAAAGAGCTCGGAAAGAAGAGCCCGCTCTGTGAAGTCGTCCTTGATATGGTTGTATCATTCCTTCCAAATCCGAAGGAAGCACAGCCACGCCGTGTGGGTGTTATCTGGCATGGTGACATCAACAGCCCTGAAGGAAAAGGTATGATGACCTGTGATCCGAGTGCACCCAGTTGTCTGATGGTCACTGATATCTCCTTTGATCCTCATGCCGGAGAGGTTGCAACCGGTCGTCTCTTCTCTGGAAAACTCAGCCGTGGCAATGAAATGTATATCATGGGAACTGCAAAGAAGGTCAACCGTCTCCAGCAGGTTGGTATCTTTATGGGACCTACCCGTGTGGAGGTTCCAGAACTCTACGCAGGAAACATTGCAGCTGTTACTGGTCTGAAGGATGCTGTCGTCGGTTCTACCGTCTCAAGCCTTATGGACATGACTCCGTTCGAGTCCCTTGAGCACTACTCTGAGCCTGTCGTTACCGTTGCAGTCGAAGCAAAGAACATGAAAGATCTGCCAAAACTGGTCGATGTTCTGCGACAGGTCGCAAAGGAAGATCCAACCCTCCGTGTCAACATTAATGAAGAGACCGGTGAGCACCTGATCTCCGGAATGGGAGAATTGCATCTCGAGATCATCACCGGACGTATCAAGCGTGACAAGGGTGTTGAGATTATCACCTCTGAACCGATCGTGGTGTACCGTGAGACCATCACCCAGGAACTCACTGATGCAGTCGAAGGTAAGTCTCCAAACCGTCACAACCGGTTCTACTTTACGCTTCACCCGCTTCCCGAGCATGTTGTTGATATGATCAAGGGCCATGAGATCTCCATGAACCAGGAGTCTCTTGAACGCCGTGACGCGATGGTGAAAGCTGGCTTTGAAAAAGATGAAGCCAAAAGTGTCAAGGATATCTATGCAACCAACATCCTTCTTGATATGACCAAGGGTATTCAGTACCTGAATGAAACGATGGAACTTATCATCGATGGTATTCATGAAGCCCTTGATGGCGGCCCGCTTGCAGACGAGCCGGTTCAGAACATGCTTATCAAGCTGGTTGATGTCAAGCTTCACGAAGATGCAATCCACCGTGGTCCGGCTCAGGTTATTCCAGCAGTCCGGAGTGCAATCAAGGGTGGTATGCTCCTCGCTGGGGACTCACTTCTTGAACCTATGCAGAAACTGCACATTACCGTTCCTCAGGATCACATGGGCAGTGCAACTTCACAGATCCAGAGCCGACGCGGGCAGGTCTTTGATATGACCAGTGAAGGAGACACCATCACGGTTATTGGAAAGGCACCAGTTGCTGAGCTCTTTGGATTTGCCGGGGATGTACGGTCTGCAACAGAAGGCCGGGCAATGTGGAACAGTGAATTTGCAGGATTTGAGATTGTTCCAGCAGGATCAGCCAAAGATATCGTCCTGCAGATTAGAAAGCGCAAGGGTCTCAAGGAAGAGCTGCCTAAGCCCGCGGATTACCTTGCCTAAATCTTCCCCCCAATTTTCATCACTCAATTAAATCATTTTCTTTATATTTATTTTTCAATATTATCTCTATTTAGACTACCTTTTCTAAAAAAAATTTAACAAGGTATATATAGATCCCCGACGAATTTTTCGTGACCAACTTGACTACATATTTAGTCACGTTTGATGGGGTTGATCAATATGAATGCCTATGAATTAAGGCGAGTAAGCGTTGTGCTACTAATCATCCTGGTTCTCTTGACCGGATGGGCATCTGCTGTCAGACCTACTTCTGCTTTGTATGATCAGACTGGAATAACTACCTCTATTGATGCAACATGTATTGGTACGCTTCTGGTCAATCATGACATGGAGTGGCAGCAGACAAACCTTCCTGGAGGGGATCTGGCGAATAATACACTGACACCCGACGAAACCAGGGCAATTTTTACATATCGTGAAAATACCCTGGCAGCCACTGGGACCACGAAGTACACAAAAGAGTACAATATGGATGGATCAAATGTATCTGAGGGCAGAGATAATTTGTATGCCAGACATACCGTGAATTACGAGGCTGATCAGAGTCAGAGTGGAACTATGCTTTGGGACGAAGAGGCCACAATTACCTCCGCCGGAGCTGCAACAACTCTTGATGATGTCGGTCGTTGTGTCTTTGCCGGTGGGACGGGTAGCAATGCTGCAGGATTTAGGGGAACTGTAGCAGCAGGAAGTGCAATGAATGTTCAGGAGGTTGCAGCAGTCACTACTGTTGGAGGAAGGGCAATATCAGAGAGTTCAACGGTACCGGTAAATCTCCGGTATGGATTTGATGCACAGGGTCTTGGAACGAATGCAAATAACACCCTTGGTGTTGGTGCAGCAGAAGTCTTCATGGAAACGGATTTCGAGACCTATGATGGAACCTTCCTTGACTCTAATCTGACCACAAAGATATCAGACAGGCAGCGTACGGTTGCTCGTGGACTCTTTGACCTTGCACAAACCCACGAATACTCTTCAACAACCTAAAATTTTTTTCCTTTTTTTCATGTCGGTTCAAAACATTGAGTCCTTACTTTCTCTCCTTCATAGTCCGGATAAACAAATACGTGCTGATGCGGTGAGCGGCCTAATAGCCTTAGGCAATGAAGCAGTACCCTATTTGTTACCTTTACTAGAAGATGAGGACTGGGTGATTCGGTATCGAGCTCTGGAAGCCCTGTCCGGAATCCGGGATACAGAATCAATAGATTCAGTTATTCGGACAACCGCAGATCCAAAAGACCATGTCAGGTATATGGCAACAAAAGCACTCGGTGCAATGCTTGATCCCAGAGTGGTTCCGGTTCTTATCAGAATGCTTTCCGATGATCATTCATACACTCGGAAAATCGCTGCAGGAGGGCTTGTACGGTCAGGTAACGTTACAGTTCTTCCTTCTTTGCAAAAAGCCCTTGAAAGTGAGACCGATTCTGAAGTACGTGCCTTTTTTGAAGACGCATTTCATCAGTTACAAAAGTAGAGGTTACCGGATTTTTGTTCCGGCTGGAACCTGAGTTTCTGGTTTTAAGAGTGATGCTTCGTCTCCAGCGGCGAGAATCATTCCATTACTTTCAATACCAAATATTTTTGCAGGTTTCAGATTTGTACAGACTACAACATCTTTTCCAACCAGGTCATCCGGATTATGGAACTGGGCAATCCCACTTACTATCTGTCTGATTTCATCTCCAAGTGAAACCTGTAGTTTGAGTAATTTGGACGACTTTGGTACTGATTCAGCTGAAAGTATAGTGGCGGTCTTTAATTCAACTTTTGCAAATTCTTCAATACTAATCTGTGGAGTCTGTGGTTTTTTCCCGGCATCGAGAGCGTCAATCCGTTCACGAAGTCTTTTATCTAATTCTGTGGTCATTTTATCATCAATTTTTGTAAACACAATTGATGGTGCAGGAAGTGGGCCAGATGTGAGTTTCTCAAGTCCTGCTTCAAATCCGGTTTTTTGGATTGGGGCATCCTGTCCTAGTTGTGCCCAGATAAGGGATGCCCGTTCAGGCATGACTGGCTCCATGAGAAGGGTAAGTGCTTTTGCCAGCTGAAGACAGTTTCTCATGACCTGTGCCATTGCGATCTGATCAGTTTTTGCAAGCTTCCAGGGCTCATTACTCTGAATATAGGTATTTCCCCATGCAGAGAGTGTGAGTATTGCGTCAACAGCACCTTTGAAGTCATATGATTCGACAAGGCTGGTGACATTGGCGATAGTTTCAGATATTTTTTCAAGGATCTCCTGTTCTACTTCTCCTTCAGGGACTCCTCCGAATTGTTTCTGGGAAAGATGGAGGGACCGGTATATGAAATTACCAAGGTTATTTACCACTTCATTATTGATCCGTTCCTGGAAAAGCTGCCATGAAAAGTTCATCTCTTTGGTATGGCTGGTATATGAAAGAAGGTAATACCGGAGATAATCTGCCGGGAGGTTTTGATCAAGATAATCTTCGTTTGTCCAGACTACGTATCCTCGTGATTTTGAAAATTTATGATCATCTATCTTGAGCATTCCTGAAGCAACAACAGCATATGGTGTTCCATATCCTGCACCATGGAGCATAGCAGGCCAGAAGACACAATGATGGTACGTGATATCCTGTCCGATGAAGTGTGTCACCCGAGTATTCTCTCCACACCAGCAGTCCTTCCACTCTTTCCCGACCTTCTCTGCCCATTCTTCGGTAAATGCGATATACCCAATCGGAGCATCAACCCATACATAAACGACCAGTTCATCATGACCTGGGAATTTTACTCCCCATTCAAGTGTCCGGGTAATACACCAGTCATGAAGATCCTCATTTACCCACCCAAGAGCATAATTGATGGCATTATCAGTGCCTTTTAATTCACCAAGGTACTCCCTAAGCCAGTTCTGAAATCCACTCAGCCGGAAAAAGAAATGTTCCTGCTCCCGGTATTCTGCCTGGTTTCCGCATATTTTACAGGTGGGTTCAAGAATTTCACCCGGTTCCAGGTGTTTCCCACATCCCTGATCACACTCATCACCTCTGGCTGGTTTTTTACAATGTGGACATATTCCTTCCAGGTACCGGTCTGGTAAGAACTTCTGACATTTCGTACAGTATGCCTGCTGGATAACTTTTGGGTAAACATATCCACGCTCAATAAGCCGGCTTACCAGATGTTTCGTCCGTGCATGGGTTGTTGGATCATCAGTCATCCCAAAATGGTCAAAGTTCACCTGCATTTTTTTGAAGGTATCAGAGAAGTGGGTGTGATACCGTTCAGATATTTTCCTGGGGGTTGTACCTTCTTTTTCGGCGCTGACAACAATGGGAGTTCCGTGATTATCTGAGCCGCAGATAAAAACCACCTCTTCTCCCTTCCGACGCATGAACCGAACATAAAAATCTGCAGGTACATACGTCCGGAGATGGCCGAGATGGCATGGGCCGTTCGTATACGGAAGGCCACAAGTAACAAGAAGTGGGCGGCTATTCATTGGGTACATTTTTGAAGATAATTCTATAAAATATACAGAGGATACGAACCACTGTTTTCTCATATCCTGAAGTTGCATAATCGTGTGACCGGTTCTTGCGCAGGCAGGGAACCTATGGAGTCAGAACTGGAATGAAAAAAAAACTGGAATTAAAAACACAATCACTTGGATCAGAACCTGATATCCCGGATATCACCACCCTGAAGGAGTTCATCGCTTTATATCGGGGATATGAGGCAGACCTTGTTACATTTCAGATGCTTCGTTCCTATTCAGATCAAAAATCAGCGGATATTCATACGATTGGTGTTGGCGGTGGATATATGCGGCAAAGAATGGAAGAAGGGCTGAAATGGGATGCAGAACAAGGACCTCTCATCCACGTAGATGATCTGGTGTATGATTATTCACTGATTACCAGCAAAAGTGGGGGTATCTGGTCGGTGCATGAAAGTCCTTCAGTTCTGTCCACCTGCCCGTCTCAAGATGATGAAGATTCATTTGCCGAAATGTATCATGGCTTTCGTCAAATACTTCGCACACTACGGGATAATCGTATTTTTAGTCATATTATTCATCTTGAAAGTCCGACACAGCTTGAATTAGAACTTCTCTCCAGTCCAAGATCCCTTTACTTTCTCCGTAATCCTACCCTTGAAATCCTCGGTGATCTTCTAGAACACACATCTGATCTCATCCTTCCTACAGAGAAGATCTCTTTTCTTGGTGAACTCATCGATCAGTTCCAGATCCGAAGAGTAATGTTGTTAGATGCAACGGCTCCGGCTCTTTTAAGTGTGTTAGAATATGTAGATCCGGATCACCTGGTTGTTGCCGGGTATTGCCAGGGATCAGAAGAAAAGTATTGGAAAAAAGTACAGGACTCTGCAATTATTTCTGTATAGTATCAGCGTAATTTGCTATTTTATCAAACCAACGGTTCCTTTTCAAAAATCGGAGAAGGACTTTGTCTTTGAAGGTAAAGTTGAAAAAACCTCCGGCAGCGTTGGGATGACCACCTCCACCAAACTCTCTGGCAATTTTATGACTGATTGGTGGGACAGATCGTATTGAAAATTTTCCTGACTGGGAGACGAGTACTTCAATGTCTGAATTCAGTTGTTTTCGAAGATATGCTGCGGTTTCACTGGGGTACCCATACATGGGGGTAACGATGGTTCGGTACTTTTTTCCAAGCATGCTGGATGCCCGCTTGGTTCGCTCCATGACCCGGTTCATCTCCCTCATGATGTCTTCATATTCACTTCGGATTTTTTTATCATCAAAAACTCCGAGCATGAGCATGTCCCTGACATGTTCCCGGTTTTCATGTCGTTGCAGAACAAGTCCAAGTACCCCTGAACGTGGGTCCTGGTGTTTCCAGAGATCATAGTCGCACACTACAAGACCAATCTCCTGGGTGATAACATCATCGGGGGTTAGGTCACTTGCACATATGCCGCATGCACATCGTCCGGTATCTATGTGTAGCAGATCAACAATGCTCTTTACTAATCCGATCTCATCTTCGTGCCAGCGGTGATGGTCCCGCCATTCGATTCGCCACCCTTTTTGTTTCAACTTTCGAAGGTGCTGCTCTATACCCCGGCGATAAGAGAGATCACTTATTGAAAGGGTATCTCCATTTCCAGCGACCTGTGATAGTATGTCCAGATACAGAGGGAACTTTCCAACCGAACTAAAAATGGTATAGACTCCCTCATTCTTGAACCGGATTCTGTGAACAGCATCTGTGCCAACAGCGTCAAAATCGTTGTGGGTAAGATGAACTATTTTTGCTGTCCGGAGAGCGATATCTGCCTGAATTTTGGGAATATCTGGTTTCGCACTCCGTCTCCTGAAAAACATCGGGATAATGTCAGTCCTCAGATGCCTTAATAAACGTGGTATATGCCTTTCATTAATTCTTAAAAAGGGATTTGAAGTTCGATCCAAATAGAAAGTATTAATTATCTATGGGTGTTATCTGTATAGTCGCGCCTCAGTAGCTCAGACTGGGAGAGCGCCAGACTGAAGATCTGGTTGTCCCCGGTTCAAATCCGGGCTGAGGCATTTTGACAATTTATTTTCCAATTATGGTTGAATTGTTTTTGGGATATCCTTCAATCTAGTTATTGTATTATCCATTATAGCAATTATACTATGAATTGGTAGCATCTTGACGATGTATTTTAAGTATCAAATCGATATATGACAACACTCGTTAGATGCATTTTTCGCATATAATCGGATCATCAATTAAGATGCCCCTCTTATCACAGAGTTCATTGACGGGTGAACGAGTGTCTCTACACCCTTGTGGGATGGAGGCAGATTGTTTGAGCCTTACTCTGAACTTTCGTTCATCAATATATATAAATTTGGAGATTTATTGTGAGTAGATTTGGATCTGACCCACTCAATTTTTTCAATTCTGTGTACCAGAATTTTGCACCATGGGATATTGGTGTACCACAGCCTGCTATGGCTGCTCTTATTGAAAAATATCCACCTAAAAATCCTATATTAGATCTTGGTTGTGGTTCAGGCGACCTTGCTATTTACTTATCAAAGTTAGGGAATCAGGTAACTGGGATTGATTTTGTGGAATCTGCTATCAGGATCGCTCAGGATAAAGTTGCCACTCTTCCCCATGAGACTGCTCTAAATTTAAGGTTTCAAGTGGCTGACGCTCGAAAGCCCTCCTTACTTCAAGAAAAATTCGGAGCGGTTTTTGATTCCGGTTTTTATCATTTATTCAATCCAGACCAATGTGAGCAATTAATTGATGAAGTTGCCTCTATCTTGAAACCACATGGTTGTTATTATTTACATGAGTTTGCAATCGAATTTCCTATTCCGAATGTGCCCCGCCAAGTTTCTCTTGATGAATTACAAACCTGTTTTACGGTTGAAAAAGGATGGCGTATTAAAGATATTCAAATAGTTGAATTCCTGAGTAAAGTCGCTCCACCTGTGCCAGCAATCTGTGCTTGTATTGAACGTCTTTAAGTTAAAATTATGTCTAAAAATTATTAAAATCTCTTCCGATTGCTGGAGTTAATTTGATTGAATAATACCGGGGATTCATTCATCGATCCCCAATTCTTTCATCATATCTTCCAAGGATTTGATATTTTCATCCATTCTGCTGTTTTTTCTGTCAAGTCCTCATCGCAATATCCAGGAGATCGTGGAAGTTCGAAAAATGGGTTCAGGTAATAACCGACTGCTCAACTGCCCGGAGAGCGAAATAGAACGTCACCAGTGCAAAGACCAGGAGGTAGACGAACGATATCAGGATCTCAGTACTGCTAAAGATGAATTCCAGCCCAAGAGCACTGAAATGATCGCCCATTGAGAAGTATCGGAGTCCGTTTGAGAGGTGGGTCAGTGGATTTATGAGAGCAATCTCCTGCAGAACGGGGGGAAGTCCTGCCGATGGATAGAGGGCATTAGACGCAAAGAAGACCGGCATAGAGAGAACCGTCGTGACTCCCTGGTACCCTTCCGGTGATGATGTTTTAAACGCAACGTAAAGTGAGACACAGAGCACCGCTGCTGAAAAGACAGCAACAAAGAGGACCATGCCGATGAGTGAGATGAGCACTCCACCAAAGTTCTCTCCGGAGAAGAACGTGACACCAAGGACTATCCCGAAGACGATGATGATTACCGTCTGAATCAGTGACTTTGTAACTGATGAGAGGGATATCCCGATAATCAGATCACGCCTTGGCATCGGGCTTGCCATGATCTCTCTTAAGATTCCCCAGTTCTTATCAAAGAGCACTGAGAATCCCCCGTACAGGTTTGCAAAGAGGATGGTTGCTGCAATCATCCCCGGACACATGAAGGTCAGGTAATCATAGGAGATCATCCCTGCCGGCGTTGAACCACCACCCAGAATTCGTTCAAAATTTCCTGCCATCCCAAGACCGAAGAGTGCAAGCCAGAGGATAGGATGAAGCATTGAGGTGAAGAGTTGATCTTTGAATCTGACATACCGGCGAAAGTCTCGTTTGAATACCGCAATAAATCCTGAAACCATAGAGAATCACCTCAGTCCCGGATCTCCGTTCCGGTGTAGTGCATGAAGACATCATCCATCGTGGGTTTTTTCAGACTGACTGATCTCACCATGATTCCCTGTTCATCAGCAGCTCTTATGATGCCAGGAAGTACCTGTGCCCCGTCGTTTCCGGAGAATATCAGCAGCTTCCCATCGCAGGGTTGAATCCCGCTGATTCCGGGGATTTCTCGAATCAGGGCAGATGCTGCATTGTTATCACTGGTTTCAAGATAGATGATATCTTTTCCAAGGCCTGATTTGAGCTCATCCGGTGTTCCCCTCTTAATGATCTCTCCATGATCAATGAGGGCAATCGAATCGGAGAGGATATCTGCCTCATCCATATAATGGGTCGTCATGAAGATGGTGGTTCCTTCCTGGTTTACCATTCTGAGATACTCCCAGGTCTTCTGTCTTGTTTGTGGATCAAGCCCGATGGTCGGTTCATCAAGGAAGAGAATCTGCGGACGTGTCATCAGACCACGAGCTATCTCAAGTCTGCGTTTCATTCCGCCGGACAGGTTATTGACCAGTACATCCGCCTTCTCCTCAAGCTCCACTAAGGCCAGAAGCTCTGAAATTCGCTGCAGTTTATTATCCCGGTCCATCCCATAGATATCCCCGTGAAAGTCAAGGGTTTCCCTGACCGTCATGTCCTTGTCAAGGGTTATCTGCTGAAATACTATCCCGATTGACTCCCTGACTTTAACACGGTCTGCCCGGAGATCATATCCTGCGACGGTGACCGTCCCTTCCTGCATCGGGAGGAGCGTGATAAGGGTGTTTATGACCGTCGTCTTTCCGGCTCCGTTCGGCCCGAGAAACGAGAAGAATTCCCCCCTCTTCACCGTGAATGAGACATCTTTTACCGCCTGTACATCACCATACGCAAATGAAAAATTGGATACATCCAGTATGACTGAATTACTCATGAGCCACCTTTATCCTGCAATTCTGCACCTGATTCGTGCCAAAAATCTCGCTCAGGAACCGTCCGGTTACCGATGCTGTATTCGCCATGATCTCTTCCGGAGTGCCGGTAGCGACGATCTCTCCTCCGCTGCTTCCTCCTTCCGGACCCATATCGATGATATAGTCAGCCTGGCAGATCACATCCAGGTTATGTTCTATCACGATGACCGAATTCCCGGCATCAACAAGTCCGTGAATGATCCCAAGCAGCCGCTCGGTATCAGCCATATGAAGCCCGGTTGTGGGTTCATCCATCACGTAGATATTACCCTTCTTATGGAGCTCGGTTGCAAGTTTTAACCGCTGTGCCTCGCCACCGGAGAGCGAACTAAGTGACTGACCCAGCCTGAGATAATCAAGACCAACCAGTTTAAGGACCTCTAATTTTCTCCTGATCTCCGGTGTTTCAAAGAAATCAATTGCTTCCCCTACGGTTTCGTTCAGAATATCTGATATTGTTTTTCCCTTATAACGGAGAGCAAGCACATCAGGACGATACCGAAGCCCGTTACACTCATCACAGACCATCGCGACATCATCAAGGAAATGCATATCCATCTTAAGGATACCAAGCCCCTTGCATTTCGGGCACGCCCCTTTCGAATTGAAGCTAAAGAGGGATGGTTCGGTGCCGGTTGCCCGTGCAAACTCCTTTCTGATAAGGTCAAAGATTCCAAGGTATGTCACCGGATTTGACCGTGAACTCCGTCCGATTGCTGACTGATCAATGACGACTGCATCAGTGTGCTCCTTGCAGAATACTCCGTGAATAAGAGAACTCTTCCCACTCCCGGCAACCCCGGTCACACAGACCAGAACCCCTTTCGGGATGGAGATCGAGACATTTTTCAGGTTGTGAAGGATTGCATTCTCGATTCTGAATTCACCTTTTGCCTGCCTTCTAACGGATGCCATTTCAGCCCGATGGTTTAGGTAATCCGCCGTTTTGGTTCCTGACGTATGAATCCCGCTGACAGGTCCGCTATACGTAATCTGACCCCCGTGTATTCCTGCTCCGGGTCCGATATCGACCAGGTGGTCAGAGGAGAGGATCACCTCGGGGTCATGCTCCACGACAAGGATCGTATTCTTCCGGTCCCGAAGTTCGGTTAAAATCCGGGTCAGATTCCGGATATCACGGGGATGAAGTCCGATACTTGGCTCATCAAGGATATAAACAAGGTTTACCAATGTGCAGTCAAGTTGTTTAGCAATCTTAACCCGCTGTGCCTCACCACCGGAGAGGGTTGCAACCGGGCGATGAAGGGTAAGGTATCCGACTCCGATATCTATCAGATACTGGATGATAAGTCCCATCTTCCGGGCAATCGGTGTTGCATGGGGATGATCAAGGGTATCAAGCCAGGCGAGGAGAGCAGGCATCTCCAGGTGGATAAGGTCAGGAATTGTTCTTCCCGCAACTATGACCGTACGTGCCTGTTCATTCAACCGTGATCCATGACAGGAGTGACAGGTTTCGTACCTGAAGAACTGGGTATATGCATCAGAATTCTCCTCCTTGTTGATATAGGTCTTTTTCAGTCTGCTCAGCACACCTTCATATTGTGCCTGGTACTTCTCCCCAAACCGCTCTCCCAGGATAGTAGTCTGGGGATGATGCATCAGGTTATACCGTTCCTTTTCGGAGAGTTCTCCCACCGGACAGTGAGGATCAAAGAGTTCTGATTTCATCAGAGATGACCAGTAATACCCGCCTTTCTTGTACTGGGGATGGAGAACGGCTCCCTCTGCAACGCTTTTTGAGAAATCAAACACCTTATTCTCATCGATGACCATCAGTTGTCCAAGACCGCTGCATTCCGGGCACATTCCTTCCGCATTGTTGAACGAGAAGAGATTCGATCCCCCGATGAACGGATCTCCACACCGGGAGTAGAGGAGACGAAGGTATGTATAGAGTTCAGTCATGGTCCCGACAGTGGACCGGAGCGTCTGACCAGGTCTTTTCTGATCTATGACGATAACTGGCGAGAGGTTCACAATCTCATCTACGTCAGGCCGGGTAATCTTTGGGAGCATGGAGCGTTCAAAAGTGCTGAACGTCTCAATAAGCTGCCGCCGTGCCTCAAGGCCGATGGTATCAAACACAAGAGAGGATTTTCCACTTCCGGACACACCGGTAAAGACCACAATCTGGTTCTTTGGAATTGAAACCGAGACATTCTTCAGGTTATGGACTCTTACACCGGAGAGTTCTATCGACTCACTCATGTCCTTCCCCTCCTGCATGTGCATTAAATTCATCAAGGAAACTGATAACCCATTCCCGCTCAGCCTTCATCAGAAACTGCCTCCTCTTTGACAAAGCAAGGTTCCCCACCGCACATTCATGATCCTGAAGATACTGTTCCAATTCCTTGTAACAGGTGATACGCTCATCAATGGACTTCAGGTATTTGCCAAGGACTTCGTTCACCTCTTCTGTGGTCAGAAGGTGCAGATTTGCAAGGGCGAGATCAATCTGGTGGATGCTGATCTCCAGTTCAGACATGATCTCAACGATCCTCTCTTTGAGTTCCTTTTTTCCTTTCTCGGTGATGGAGTAGATCTTCTTGACCTTGTTGGTATCGGTGACGGTCAGGTTTACGTCAACGAGCAGTTTCTTCTCGAGTTTTTCCAGAACCTTGTAGATGGATGAGAGTGAGATCTCGGTCCAGTACCGCATGTCATGTTCCCATACGTTCTTTTCAATCTCATACGGATACATCGGTCTTTCAGAGAGAAGCCCCAGAAGGGCTGTCTCCATGTTCGAGATCGAACTCATACAATATTGTACTAGTACAATACTATATGGATATATCGTTGGACGAAGTAATGACAAATTGTAGCACGATAAAAAGGGAGATAATTTTTAGAAAACAACCGGGTTTTATCTCCATTTTACACAATAAGAAGGTTTACATATATCGAGCCTTTGTGTTTAAATCAAAAAAATTAATGTTCAAAGTGAATATGAGCCCGGTTTGTGGATTCAGTTTTTGAAAGGGAGAATGCATCTGAATGCATTTTTACCAGAGCAAGTGACATCTTGAAAAAAGAATCTGGCTTATTAATGAAATCTTCTGGAGAGGGCATCGTCTGTGGAATTGATACCATTTCACCCTGGTAATCAATCATTATATCCAGGTTGTATTCATCAAATGAGAGACGGACTTTTGGATTATCACGGAACACCCCATTCACAAGTCCACTCTCTAAAAATTCAAAGAGGGCGGTTCCAGCCTTTAATGCAACATCTCGACGCGCTCCCCATTTTCTGGCATTCGAGTCGATAAAAGAAAAAACGGTGTCCCCAAGGTTTTGAACATCATCTCTTATCTCAATATTCTCTGTCTGTTTTATGCCAATTCTAAATATTAGGGTCAGGAGTAGTGCGATGATGGTGGAGAGCGTTAGGGGTGATGTGAGAATTGTTGCAAGCCATGTGTAATCTGTGGGGAGAGCAACATTGCTAAAAGTGCTGGCACCCAGGCCAAATACAAGTGATATACCAATGGTAAAAAACCGCCTTGTATCCATAAGCCTGGTCATCATCACTTCTATTCCTGTCATTACCATGTAACAAATGGAATAGATAAGAGCAGCTCCGATAACCGGAAGTGGCATAATCATGAAAAAAAAGGAAACTGGTGGAAAAATGGCCATTGCTAATAAGATGGCTCCGGCAAAAAATCCGATTCTCCGACTTGTTGCACCAGTCGCAAGCGACAGACCGATATTTCCAGATGACGTACTTTGACCAAGACCACTTAACGATCCACAGAGAATGTTGATCAATCCGTCTGTTAACGTCCCTCTGCTATAATTTTGCATATCGGATCTGGTCCATTTTGCATCATTGATCTTCTGACATGATGTCAGATTGCCAATGGTTTTAAAAATTCCTGCCAGACCTGCAATAAGGAAGGGGAATAGTAATGAGGATTCAAAACTCCAGGAGAGAAATGCAGGCTTTGGTATTGCTACCAAAGGGAATGAAATAGAGGTATATATTAGTGAGATTGGTATCTGTCCGAGGAAAAAAGCGGTAAAATATCCTGCAAGAATTCCAATAAAGGCAGGATATAGTTTCATGGAACCCTTTCCCCATATACTGACAATAACAATCACCCCGAGGGTTACTGTTGCTATGACAAGGTTTTCATACAGGAATACACTTTTTTGGCTTTCCATACCCAGAAAACTCTGAATAGAAAATGGAATGGCCGATATTCCTGCCATAATGATGACTAATCCGGTAACTTCCGGGGGAAACAGAAACCGGAGTCTTTTGATGATCCTTGACAATGCAACCTGAAACACACCGCTTACTGCAGTCATCGCTGACATGAGTCCAAGACCCCCGAGAGTATATGCAGCAGTAGATGGAGGGATGAAAAATAACGCTGCAAATGACGGGCATAAAAACCCAGTTCCAATATACTGTCCTTTTAAAGACAGGAGAATTGTCCCGATACCGACGGCAAAGATGGTCATAGAGATAAAAAAAGCAGCTTCAGCATTCCCCATTCCTGTAGATTTGATGAGAATCAGAGGAAAAATAAATGACGTGGCGATGAGAAGTGCATGCTGTAATCCGAGCATGAAGCAAGGAACCAGTGGAGGGATTTCGTCTACTGTATAACTTAGTTCATAAGAGGGTTTTTTATCAATAGTAAATCCCTTCCTTTCCTCATTTTATTTTATTGAGAGCTTTCTGGCAAAGCTTGATAAAAATTACAATGAGTTGTATCGATTTAATAGGTGATCATTTGATTTTTTGCTCAGATAGTATCCATCATGTTGTGGATTATAATAATGAACAGATCATTTTCTCTCTGTCTGCCACCTTTGAGAATAATTTTTTATCAATGGTTGTAGATGTTGTGAGAACTGGAGATAAGTGACGTTAAAAGAGCAAATTTGCTAATCTATTAAATTTTTTAAGAAGTATGCGAGGGAAGCGATTTGAACGCTCGAACGCCTTCGCGACAAGGCCCTCAACCTTGCTCCTTTGACCTGGCTCGGATACCCTCGCTCAATGAACAATAATGTGCTTTCAGATTCATGACATTCCATTCTTACTGGAACATCGTGTCCCTGTGCCTGAATAAGGTCGATGTCCTACGTAAAGAACTTATCTATTTATCCTCCGAAGAATAGCTACTGCCTATAACCAATGAGAAACAGAAATTGATGTATGTGGTCTGCAATTCTTGGGTGGTTTGAAGATTCTCCCTCACAAACCCGTGTGGTTCGGTTTCTTCTGGAAAACGGATTTGGTGTAAATGAAGAGGGAAAAATTTCCTGTAATACAATTGCTATTGCAGCAACGCAGGTAGCCGCAAAACTCCATGTCGACCGGAGAGTTGTTGAAGCAACCGCAAGGCGCATTCTCATATCACCCTTCAAAGATATCTTCATAAATATGCGGGCCACACCAGATCTTTCGGTAATTGCCGAAAATCTTTCTCTATCTGTTATCACAATCATCCCCCAGGATGCGAGTAAACCAGGCATTGTAGACGCCTGTATCCACATACTTTCAGATCACAATATCGGTCTTCGTCAGGTCTTTGTGACCGATCCTCACCTTTCAGAAGAACCGCGCCTGGTAATCATCGCAGAAGGAAAGATGCCGGCCGGAGTCATCGATGAAATACGTGATCTCCCGGTGGTAAAAAAACTAATATTCTAATTCTGATTTAGGAATCAGTCTTTTCTAATAACTGATTTAATTCATGTGCAAGAGCAAGAAACCGTTCTTTTACCTGCCTATCAAACCGGTCCAATGCAGATTCAAACTCCTGCTGATTTAGTACTCTGGTCCCTTTTACCAGATTATCTGCATGTGCAACTATTTTTTCTTCAAGAGTTTCAGGTATCCGATCTACAGGTAGAAGTCCAAATCCTTCCCGCTCGGCAGCACGAAGTCCAGCCCCGATATGACGCTCCACGATCAGGCAGATTTGTTCATCAAAACCAAGAGACCTGCAGATACAACCACCGACATCTGCGTGGTCCATTCCATGTGTCTGTGATCTTCCGATATCATGGATAATTGCTCCGGCAGCAACAAGATCTATGTCAACCTGAGTCCCTGCTTTTTCAATTCCATTCGCAATTCGGACAGCGACATCACGAACTACACGGCAGTGGGCGATGACTCCATCATCACATCCTACCTGTGTTAGAAAAGGGATGAGTTCGTCTCCCGGACTACACATGACCGAGATTCTCTTCAATCCGTGCAATACGACGCTGAAGGGCATTCACGAGCGGTTCGTTATCAAAATGGATCAATTGATCCTCGCAGTTCTGACAAACAAATTGAGTGTCCATTGCATCTGAGAAGGTTACTGTATTCCCACAATTTTTACAACAGTAAAACGCATTCTCATTCTCATATTTAAACCGCTTCCGGAGTTTTTCAACTATGATTTCAAGATCCTTCGATACTGAATCGTACATATTCTCAAGTTCAAGTTGCCAGAGATATGTCAGCCATCCGGTCTCGTTATTTTTTATTCTGCGATATTTCGCCAGTCGGTGCTCATATAAGGTATACAGTGTATTCCTGACAGAGTTAAGGTTAATCTGGGTAACCTCGGCTAATTCTTCATCACTGTATTCCTTATCGGTCGGAAACCGCCGGATGAGTTCAATTCCTTCATCCCCGATCATCCGGTGAAGGTATGCAAAAATAGCCTTGTCGGCCAGCATTTCCTCGTAGGAAACCATCACCGTATATATTGCGTTACTAACCTGATAGTAGTATCCAGAGCTAACTCTGCAGAGGTCACATCCGGACCATTTCCATACACGCTGATAACCGCCCCGCCTTCCTCGAAACTAGCAGGAGGAACCGGGATATCTGCAACATGAGGAATCAGATGACTGAGATCTTCGCATACTTCACATGGCCGGTCAGCAAACAATATCCGACGCATTGCATATCTGAACGGAACCGGACGCTTGTCTGGTATAATTCCCTGGCAGGCATCAATATGGAGCTGTACCAGATTTACTCCGGTGGCTGACTCAATTGTGTCAAGGGTAGCAACAAATCTTGGGTTTAATTCAATTGCATATATGGCTGAATCATTGACCATAAAATCGATACCCAACACTCCAAGACAACCAGATAAGGCTGCAGCCAGTTCAGCATACCTGATCATCTCTTCCTGCATGGGATGATCAAAGGGAGTCAGGGATCCGGAAAAACCAAATTGATATGCTCCTGAACCACGCATGATCTGACGATTTACTGCAATAGCACATGCCTTCCCACATCCGGCTACACAACAGACCGATGCTGGAATTCCCTCCACAATTTTTTGTAAAAGAAATGGTTCATCTGGAAAATTTTCTTTCCAGGATGCAATCTCTTCTTCTGAATGCACAACTGTATTGCGCCAACCACCAGAACCACGAAGAGGTTTGAGCATGGCTGGAAACTCCCCGGGACTTGCTAATGGTGGAACCGGGATATTGAGTCTTTCAAACCACGACTGAACAAATCCCTTGTCAAGGAACTGTCCAGCGGTTCCATGATCTGTTCCAAGAACCGAAACAGGCAGGTTCCGGAGTGTTTCTGCTCCGGATGTTGGAATGATCGCATCAATTTTATAGATTCTGCACATCTCTTCGATGAACCCCGGAATTTCTGAAAGTTCCTCGAATTGACGAAATGATACTGCAATTTTCCTGAGATCCACATCACAAAAATGGTCTATTGCATATACCTCATACCCTGCCCGATGTGCAGAGAGAGCAACATGCCTGGTAGAAAACCCGGCTATCAGAATTCGTTTCAGAGTTCTTCCACCGTTTTTCCACATGGATTTGGATACACCCTGACCTTTGCCCCTGGAAATTCCCGGTGAAGTGCGTTTGGAGCGATATGATCCAGAAATACCGCAAGGCCTGCAATCTCTGAATGGGGTTGGTTTGTTACTGCAACATTGTAATCTGCCATCTGGTAAATATCCCCAGGCACCTTTTCAGCACCAACAACGACCATGATCTTCTCTTTTGTCCTGATCTCTGCCTCTACATCTGGTAGATTCATACCAAACATGGTCAAATGGACAACACATCCCCCATTTTGTTTCCATTTTTTGATGCACGAACTCCACCCGACTTTATCTTCAGCAAAAAAATCTCCGCCAAATCGAGTCGAAACATCAGTAATACTCTCTACAACCCCTTTGTCATCGGCTGCAATATACATCCCTGACGCGCCAAGAGCTCGTGCGGTAAGTCCGACATGTGTTGTGACACGCATATCCCGCTGGGGCCGGTGTCCTATCCGTAAAACAACAATCATTTTTTTCCCTCTCCGACCGGCCTGTACCGGATTACCCCGCCAGATAACTCAAGACCGTCTGTCAATAGATCAGATATCTGGTTTTTCAGTATGATCTCCTCAAAATTGCAGGCACACCAGACATCATTGCGACAGTCAATCAGGCAATATCGTTTGAGTCGGTTCAGTGATGAGGCAATGACCTCTTTATCATATCCGGTCCGGGTCAGAAGCGTATCTTCGGTGCATCCTTTTTCACCGGTTATCATATGATATACCGTCCAGTCGATATCCTCGTCTCTCACTATTCCCACATGTTTACTCTCAAATAGCATGAGTACTTCCTTCCATGACTTTTGCATTTGTTGAAGTCATCGGAAAACGTATGAGGATAGCGTTCAATTTTGATACTATGCATACACACGCACTTGTATCAGCTCTTCTTGTGCTGGTTATCGTAGCTCTTGTCGCACCAGCCTATGCTGCTGAAACGAAAGAAGATATTCCGCTCATTCAGGTGACCGGAAGTGGGACAATCAAAGCAGCACCAGACCGGGTTCAGATAGAACTCACTGTGGTTACAAAAAACCCTGATGTGAAAGCAGCTCAAAAGGAGAATGCAAGAAAGATGGACACCGTCATGTCTGCCCTTCGCGATCCCTCAAAAGGGAATCTGAGCGGCAGGGAGATCGGGACAACATCATACTCTATCTCTGAAGTATACTATCCTGATGATGCACTGAAAGCAAAATATGGGGAAGGGGTTACAATTTACCAGGTTTCAAATACTATCTCCATTGAAACAGAAAAGATTGACCGGGTTGGTGATATTATTGACATCGCTGTTGTATCCGGAGCAAACGCAGTCAGTTCACTTCAGTTCACCTTAAGTCAGGAGAAGACTGCAGAACTTCGAAAAGAAGCCCTTGCAATTGCAGTCAATAAGGCACACACTGACGCAGAGACGGTTGTTGCAGCCATGGGAAAATCCCTTGGTGATGTCCATGAGGTAACTGTTGATGAAAGTTACCAGCCACCCATCTACTATAACCAGGATTACCGGTCATCCCAGCTTGCTGCAGCAGCACCTGCAACCCCAATCGAACCAGGAGCAGTCGAAGTGACAGCACGGGTCACCGCAGGATATCAGATTCTGTAAAACCAACCCATTTTTTCCTACAAGGTCTACCTTTAGTATGGATTTTGAACCCATCCCGTTTTCAGTTTTATCCGGAATAGTTGATCAGATCCTCGAGGATTGTGATGAGGATGTTGTCTGTACCAGAATGCGACTTGCCGGACTTGAGCCTCGTTTCCGGGATGCTATCCTGACATCTGATCTGCTGAATGCCTGGCAGGTGTTTTTTTACTTTTTTCAGGAATATCCAAATGATGAAGCCAGGGAAATTCTTGCTTTCACCCCGGCATCATCGCTTGCTGAAGGAGTGTCAATTGGTGAATACCGTGACTGTCTCTTGACCTTTGTTATGGACAATGCCCGTCCGACGATTATCATCTCTGATGATCTGCAGGAGATGCGCAGATTTTCAGGGGCACAGGCATACCGACAGGCGATAAATTTTATTGATTCAGAATAACAAAAAAAATCACTTATGAAAAGAAGGCTTTGGTGATATCATCCGGTCTGCCCAGGACCATCACCAGGTCACCACTATTGAGTATCTCTTCTCCACCTGGACTGACGGTCATTTGCTGACCCCTTCGGATGGCAACAATTGAAACCTGGAAATTACTCCGTATCATAGTCTCTTTCAACATTTTTTTGGTGTATGGTGAGCCATCAGAAATCCGGATGGTCCGTATTTCAATGTCAGGAACCAAAACCCGGAGATCATCAAATGTATAAGCAGGGGTATTGATACTCCGGAGCATCTGATATCCACCTGCCCGGATTTCACGTACCAAACGCTCTATCTCCGTTGTCGGAATGAGATATGTATATAAAATGCGGGTAAAAATCTCAACAGCTGTCTCAAATTCTTCAGGAATCACCTCATCAGCACCAAGTTCCATAAGGGTCTTGACTTCTCCCATGTACCTGGTTCTGACGATGATATGAATACCCGGATTTAGCATTCTGGCGGTTTGTACTACCTGCTGTGTTCCAAACGGATCATTGACGACAATAACCAGGACACGTGCTTTCGAAATACCAGCTTTTTTTAGGACTTCTCCCTGGGCAGCATCACCAAACATTATCGGTTTTCCTTTTGCTTTCTCTTCCCTGACCGTATCAGGATTCATCTCGATAATACGGTACGGAACCCCGGCAATGTCGGCTGAGCGTGCAACGTTTTTCCCGTTCAGACCATACCCGACGATGATGATATGATCCTCAGGCCCCTGTTCTTGGACATCTGGGCTTTGTTCCCGATTTGGCATAATCCTACAGAGGGGTGAAGAGAGGGGTGCAGCAATCCTGCCAGACAGGCCCATCAGAATGGGTGCTACTCCCATAGTTACCACTGACACATCAAGGAACAGTTGAAATTGGTCCTGAGCAAAAAAACCAAGTGATGTTCCCGTGGTTGCTAAAACAAAAGAGAACTCTCCAACCTGGGCTAGAGAAATACCTGTCATCACACTGGCCCGAGGGGCAAGTCCTGCAAGAAGTGCTGCAATTGTCCCTGCTGCATATTTTACTCCAATGACCAGGAGGACAAGTTCAGCAATAACAAGGGGATTATTCAGGAAATAATTCACGTTAAATATCATCCCGATAGAGATGAAGAAAAAACTGGTAAACAGATCCCTGAATGGAAGAATACTGGACATGGCGTGGGTGCTATATTCTGACTCAGAAATGATGATTCCAGCAAGAAAAGCACCAAGTGCCATTGAAAGACCAAATTCACTGGTCAGATATGCAACCATGAGACAGGTTCCCATTACAATAAAGAGGAACATCTCACGGTTTTTAAGTCTGGCAGCATGGAGAAGCAGGGCAGGAACGACATATCGTGATGCAATGTAGACCACCGACACAATGACAACACTTCCGATGACCAGTTTTGCAAGTGACACATCTGGATCTGATGTTCCGGCAAGAACCGGTGTAACCATGACCATAGGGATGACTATCAAATCCTGGAAGATGAGGATGCCAAGGGTTGCCCTGCCATGGGGACTGTCTACCTCCATTCGGTCTGCCAGGACTTTCATTACAATGGCGGTAGATGAAAGCGAAATGAGCATACCCCAGAAGAATGCATGAGCAATATCCATCCCGGTTACCTGCATGAGCACAGTCCAGATAATTATCGTTGTGATTACCTGGGTAAGGCCGCCGATGAGGACATAGCGTCTGCTTTTGAGAATCCTGGAAACAGAAAATTCAAGTCCTATTGTAAAGAGCAGAAATATTACACCCAGTTCGGCAAAGAAACTTATCGACTCTTCATTGGTGATAAGACCTAAACCTGCCGGACCTGCTATCAGACCTGCTATTAAAAATGCCACAACCGAGGGGATCTTCACACGATACAAAATGATAAGGAGAAGGACTGCGATGAGGAAAACCACCACAATCCCGGTGAAAAGTGACGCTAGCTGCCCTTCCATGAACTGACTATCATGGCACCTGATACCACTAGGTTCTTTTCATGAAAAGGCAGAAACCATCTTTGGAGATTATGACGGAGAGGCAATACCGAATAGCTGGAGCAGCAGATATCGGAGGTACCAATACCCGTGTGGGACTTGTTCAGGAGGATGGAAAAATTATCCGGATGTTGCGGTTTCCAACTCCGGTCACAGGAACAGCTGGAGACATACCACTTTCTATAGCCCGGGCCATTCATGATATCGCAGGTGACATACCTCTTGCAGGTCTAGGAATTGCAGCTGCAGGGCCGCTCGATATCAGGGCCGGAATCCTGGATCACCCTCCGAACATCCCTTTTGACACTGTCCCTATTGTTGTCCCTCTCATGGAGGAAACACACCTTCCGGTTATATTCCGGAATGACTGCCGGGCAGCTGTACTCGGTGAGGTGTGTGCCGGAGGAGCCAGTGGATATGATACGGTCGTCTATATCACCATCTCAACCGGAATAGGAGGCGGGGTATTTACTCATGGAAGAGTTCTCACCGGTCGGGGGGGAAATGCAGGAGAGATTGGACACTTCCCGGTTGATTCTACCTATACATTTCCATGTACGTGTGGCCTTTCTGGTCATTGGGAAGGATTTGCATCAGGAAGAGGAATTCCTGTTTTTTTCAAGGAATGGTGCATTGCTCATAATCTTCCCTGTACAATGACAATTGCCTCTGACATTCTCCAACTCTCCATAACTGATCCCGTGTATAGTGGATTTCTCGATGCTCTTGCTCAGATAAATGGCAGGGGACTCTCGGCAGTGATAGTAGCATATGATCCTGACTGTATCATACTGGATGGAACTGTTATCCAAAGTCATCCAGACTTGCTTGATCAGGCTCTTTTGTATACTGACCGGTACCTTGACCTGCCAGACTGCAAATTAAGCCTGTTACATGGGGATGCTCCACTTATTGGTGCTGCTATGGCGGTGTTTCATCCGGAGATGATATAAACCATGTTCATATGATTTGAAAAACCAAGGAACATACGGAAAAGAAGATGAGAGTAGCACACATTTTTATTCTTCTCCTGTTCATCTGGATTATTCCGGTGGGTATGGGGGAGGAGGCACAGGATGACAGAACACAGGATCTGTCACACAACCTCCTGGTAATATATATGATAGCTGGTGATCTGGAGAGCAATTACCAGGCGGCGACAATGAATATCGCGGAGCTCCTTGATGGGTATGGGGAGACCAGTGAGGAGGATCTTCAGATTGTTCTCGCGTATGGGGGATCAAAAACACCTGGATTTGAAGGAGTGACCTATGTTACCGTGAAAGAGCTGATGGATGATGCATCAGACGGAACAATCGGTAATGCCGAGAATGTCTTGTATTATAATCCAGATGCTGACATGAGCGATCGGAAAATCCTTGAACACTTTCTCTCATGGACCGGAGAGAATTATCATGCTGATCGGAAGATTCTCGTGTTCTGGGATCATGGCAGTGGATATGATGGATTTGGTGTAGATGAGGTTACCGAAGGTCTGCTATCGCTTACGGATATATCAGAGGCTCTTGAGTCATCCAACAGCACTTTTGACCTGATTGGGTATGATGCCTGTCTCATGGGGGCACTTGAGGTTGCCAAAGCCATGGAACCATATGGGATACTCATGATTGGATCTGAAGAGACTGAACCTGGGACCGGCTGGGAGTATGAAACCTGGATCAAAGCCCTTGGTGATAATCCTGACATAGAGTATGAGGAACTGGGTCGAATCATAGTGGACGCCTATATGACTCGTCTTGATGACACTGGCAAAACGCTTTCGGTTATCGACCTTACGAAGATCCCAGCCCTGATTGAGGCGTTGGACAACCTTGGTACCAACCTGATGCCATACACACAGTCTCTGGACGGATACCGGATTGTTGGGAAAGCATACCAGGTACCAGCCAAGTATGGTGCTGACAACCGTGAAGGCGGAGAGACATCGGTTGATCTGAGTTCGTTCCTGATGGTCATCGGAAATCAGACACCTGACCTTGCCGATGAGGTATCTACCGTTGGTGCACTTATTGATGAAACGGTCTTGTATCACCGAAATGATGACTTTGTTCCTGAATCAGGAGGGATTTCTATCATGTCCCCAAGCCGTATTACCCCTGATATCTATGAGGAACTTGGGGATGATGGACGGATTGCTCCTGAATGGGATTCGTTTTTTTTCAATCTTCTTGAAGTATCAGGACAGGACACAGAAAAACCTGAGATTGTCACGTCAGGAACCAGTTTTGTTGTAGATGATCCCTCAAATACAGCATCAGTTTATGCAGAGTATTACTCTGTTGATGGAGATGATCTCATTCTTCTTGGAGATGAGCCCCTTGAAGCTGATGAAAATGGAGAATATACTCTTCCTGATTGGGATGGTCGATGGTTTTACCTGGAGGATGCGAAAGATACCAATAATTATGCCCTGATAGGAATGAGTTATGATTCCATTGTCCCATCTGGATCTCTCCTGTTCACGTCAGAAATTGATCTTATCCGAGGATCACTCAATACCTCTGCGGTCCTGAATGTCTATGTGAATCTGCAAACCGGAGAAACCAAACTCGTTGCTTGTCCATATACCCTTCGTCCGAATGGAGTAGTGCAGTTTTCGCGTCAAAATCTTGAATTAAAGCCCAATGACACGGTTTATTCATATGCCTGGATGATCGATGAGACTGCTACAACTGGTGGAGAATGGGTTGAGATTGGTGCACTGGATATTACTGAAGATACAAAACTTATCTACGACATCCTCCCTGATGGCACCTATGCCCAGGCACTCTATGCAGAGTATGGGAACAAACCTGGTGATTATGCAGGAATAAAACTGTTCCAGATTGAAAATGGAGCGGTAAATCTTACGGAGAGTGAGACAAATATCACATCAGTGGACGAACCTGAAGAATAAAACTGGTAGTTTATTCAGGAGTTCAGGCATTGGAGGGAGAAAAGCCATCTTCTTCATATGCCATTTATTTTTACTCTTTTCGTTTGTTGCATTTCCGTCAGCAGCAGATCAAAATAGTACGATTCTCATCGCACTCTATGCATCAGGCGGGACTCTTGAGCAGGAGCTGGGGCTCATCACCGATGATTTTAAGCAGGTCGTTAAGGGGGCTGAAAATCTCTCTGAAACAATTGATATTCTCGCTGCTTATGGAGGTGCAGACAAACCCGGATGGCATGGGATGACGATAGCGAACCTGACCGACCTCAGGATAGACCTTGAGGATGGTGAACTTGGCAATACCAGTGCATATCAGATTAATTATCCGAATGCGAACATGGGAGACCCTCAAATGCTTTCCCTGTTTTTATCATATATTTCTGAAAACTATCCTTCAAATCGGACTTTTCTCATTTTTATCGGACATGGACAGGCATACACCGGGATGCTATTTGACCAGAACCATGACGAGGATGGTCTTACCATTGGTGAACTCTCAGAAAGCTTTGGGACAGGACCATGGGATATTGATCTTATCGGGTTTGACTCCTGCCTCATGGGATGCCTTGAAGTGCTTTCTGGTCTTTCACCGTACGCTTCATATATAATCGCGAGTGAAGAGGCAGAACCGGCAGAAGGCTGGCCATATGAACAATGGATCTCATATATCTCAAGTCACCCTCATGCATCGGTTGAAGAATATGCCTTTACTCTTGCTGAAGAATATATGAAAAATCCCCGACCAGGCAAAACAATTGCTCTCTTAGATCCTAAGATGGCAGATTTTCTGACTGCTCAACTGGATCAGTTTGCGAAAGATCTGCATGCCCTTGCAGGAACCACCGAAGGATGCCTGAGTATCAGGATCGCCCTTGAAAATACACAACAATTTGGTTTGACCGGAACCGGAGAACTGGAAGAAGCAACCATGGATCTCTACTCTTTTGCAGATAATATCCAGAAACAGACGCATTACCTCTCTGCATCTGCATCCGGTGTCCGTGATGGCATAAATAAAACCGTTCTCTTTTCCCGGCATGATGAGCACATACCGGGTGCTCATGGAATAGCGGTTCTTTCACCTGTTCTTATTCATCCGGTTTTTTATGAGTATTATCGAGAGAGTGCATTTATCACTCCTTCATGGGACCGTTTTATTATCCGGTATCTTTCGTGCCCAAAAGATGAGGATTTAGTGCTGCTTTCTCCTGAAAAAGAACGCGATACTGAGACATAATGCCCCAGCAATCGGAATGATGCTCAGGGGTGTCTCCTTTTGTATGGATTCAAGTGCCTGAATCTTGAGAAGGATTCCGGTAAGGTTTGGCTGGATATCCATTGCTTTCCGGTAGGCATCCTCTGCCCCTTCCCGGTTACCGGTGAGAGCCAGGATGTCACCATACTGCTCATACAGCATCCCGGAATTTGGTCTTTTTACCAGAATGTCATGGTACAATGCCAGAGCTTCAGATTCCCGTCCGGCCCTCACGAGGGTTGTTGCTTTCCCTTTCCGGACTAGGTCGGGATCAGATGTGTTGAGTACCTCAGAGTCCCACACATCCAGGGCATCCTGGTACCGACCCAGTTTCTCATATATCTCGGCCATTCTCCCCTGAAGTGCGATGTTCGTAGGATCTGCACTGATAGCCAGTTCCAGTGAAGTAAGGGCGGTCTCCGGATCTCCAAGGGTTACCAGGTTTCGACTTTTTGCAGCAAGTGCCTGGCTGTTTCGAGGGTCAAGCTGAAGTGCTGCTTCATATGCAATGTCAGCCTCCTGGATTCTTCCAAGGCCGGAAAGACAATTCCCCTTACCAACCCAGGCTGGTGCATACTGCGGATTCATTGTACAGGTTATCTCAAATACTGCAAGTCCTTCCTTACTCCGTGACAATCCGTAAAGGGCATTCCCCTTACCAACCCAGGCACTGAAATCATTCCGATTAAGTGCAATTGCCTGCTCATATGCTGCCAATGCCTCATCATACCGTTTTTCCAGCATCAGGACATCCCCGATACTTTTCCAGACGGTTGAGTCGGTTTTGTTCAGCTTTAATGCCATCTGAAATGCTTTTACTGCATCTTCATACCGCTTGAGTGTCGTAAACACCTGACCGAGTGATGTCCATGCCTTCAAATCCTGCGGATCAATACTTAATGCATCCTCATACGCGTCAATGGCGTCCTCATATCTCTCAAGATCTGCCAGAGCCATCCCTTTGTTGGTAAATGCAACTGCATCCTTTGGATTGTATGTAAGGGCCATCTCATAACTTTTCAATGCATCCTGTAGATTATCAAGATTATACTGGGCGTTTCCCTTGTTATACCATGCTTTACTATCTTTACTGTCTTTTTGCAGGGCTATTTCATATGCAGAGACTGCTTCCTGAAAGTTCCCCTGGTTATAATGAGCATTCCCTTTAGCAAACCAGGTCTCTTCATTATCAGGATCTATCTGAATTGCTGCATCATATGCACGGATTGCTTCCTCATACTGCTGCTGATCAGAGAGAACATTTCCTTTTGCCATCCAGGCCTGAACATCATATGGATCTAACTGGATAGCGACATCATATGCGGCATATGCTTCATTCAGCAGGTTTTTGCTATACAGAGCATTCCCTTTATTGTACCAATAATCAGAGTTACGGGGATCAAGACCTATGGCCACCTCATATGATGCGATTGCCTCATCTACCTGACCCAGTTTATATAAAGAAACTCCTTTATTGTACCATGGCGCTGCATTGGATGGATCAAGTTCAATTGCCCGTTCAAATGCTTCAATGGCTTCAGAGTACATACCCTGACTGTAAAAGGCATTCCCGTCAGAGATCAGATCATCTGATTGTGAAGATAAAACCGGCATTACAAGGAGCATCAGAGCCAGAATTATGAAAAGATGAACCGGACGGGAAGCGGTCATGGTAGCGAAGTTTCTCCTGTGTACCTAAATAGTTTCCAACCTGGGGGTATGTGATCTTGCTTCTGCCCGTCGTATTCTCACGAGTGGTGAACTTTTTTGCAAAAACTCACTGAGAAAGGGTTCAAACCCTGGTTGCCAGCATTCCATCCCTGAATATACTAAATATTCTTCTTTCATGGTATGTTTTACATGTTTTCCAAGAGCCGTTGCAAATACTTCTGATGAGGAGAGTAAATCAAGTGCCCGCCTGTATTTTCGTGGCATTTCCACGCCGTATCTGCCTTCGCGGATGAATGGACCGGCAAATATGATATCGGAGTGAATATATTTTTCAATAAATTTGGCTGCATTTACATGAGCAGTAACCGGCGGTCCTGCATGAAACCTGACTGCAGGGAGGGTGTCAACAAGAAGCTCAAATAATAACATGCTCCGGTCTTCAAGCATCCAGGTATCTGCCCGGGCAATTATAAATTCATTCCTTTTGAGCAGGTCAACCAGGGTATGCAGACTTTTTCTGAGCTGAGGTACAACAATGTCTTCGATATACGGCGGAGTTTTAAAAGTCATTGCGATAAATGCTGACTCCCGACCTTTTAACAAGGTACTCACCTCTTCTTCGGTCAGGATACATATTGGCGGGCGATAAAAAAACCACTTGGATGGCGATTTTAAATATCCCTGACAGAGCTCAATGAACTCAAGGAGTTTTGTTTCAGATACTGAAGCAGAAACATTCCTGCATGGATCAACAGGATCAATGACAACAAGTGGTTCTTCAAACCATTTTGCTGCATGCTGTTCGATATCGATGAACTTTCCTGGTTTCCACTGGGTAGCTTCTTTGAGCAGGGCATGAAATCCGCCATGATAGAGGATGAGAAGTTCGCACAGGTATCCTGCAAATCCCTCGGTCATCTGGTCAGATCCGTACACTCCTCCTGCTTTGACAAACTGTTTTAAAAGTAGAACATCATCGGTGTACTGATCTATGCGGGCTTTGATGTATCGGTTATGAAATGGTGTCCGGTCAACTGCACTTTGAATTCCAGTTGCTTCTTGTACCTGGTAGCAGGGAACAAGATCCACATCAAGTCCCTTTATGGTGGCGTTCAGGTAAGGATGTTCAGCATACTTCTCCCTGATAGTATCAGTATATTGCTTTGCGATGTTCCAGGCAAGGGCCAATCCCTCCCGTTCCAGATCCTCGCGTGGGAGGGAAGGATCAAAAAGCATGAACACATCGAGGTCGCGATCACCATGCACACAGGTCTTTCTGGCAACAGATCCGACCATCATCCCATCAGCCTTACCTGACGCTTGGATATCTGCAATAAGCCGGTCAGCAAGTGCGTACATCCGGTCTAACTCATCCCCGGTTGGGCGGATCTCTGCCAGGACTGACTGCTCCAGATCAGAAAATCTCATGCATTCCCCTGTAAAGGTACCCGGAGAATATCTGTATATATTGGGCCGTCAGGGGTGAGTTCACTCTTTTTTAAAATGAACTCTTTCACTGGAATCGTTCCGGAGCAGGATGTGGATATCTCTGCCAGAGCATCAAAGAGCGATTGGTGGAACTGACGAACTCGTGCGATAGTAATATGTGCCCTGAACTTTCTTTTCTCTGGATCAAATCCAAGTGAGGAGAAAGCTGTATCAATGTTCTCGGCAAGATTCCGGCATTGTCCTGAATCATTTACCTCTGCCCAGACCACCCGGGGAGCCCGCTGACTATTGGTTCCAATTAATCCTACCTCCATCGAGAATGGTGGCACGTCGATGGTTTGCAGTATGTCGGTGATGGATGTGAGGGAAGAACCACTTACCTCTCCAATAAATTTGAGTGTGATGTGCATTGACTCCTGTTCAACCAGCGTAAGACGGGCTCTACATGAACGCAGAGTATTTTGAGCGTCCCTGAACTGATCACTGATATCGTCAGGAAGGTCGATAGCAACGAATAAACGAACCATTCTGCGATATTATGTCTTTATCTTATGAGATAAGGGAGTTTGGATCTCATGCTATCCTCTGTAGTATGTGAATCCTTATATGCCGAAGTTCATAATCTCAAATCCTTATTCAATATGCAAAGACATACCATTATGTGATATTTATGGGGGCGGTCTTTATCGTATATACACTTGAGTTTTGTCCGCGTTGTGAAATTCTCAAGGATTTTCTTACATCTCACCAGATTCCTTTCACGGTTGCAGACATGTCGTCTGCAAAAGCACTCACTGAGCTCCGCGTGAATGGTGTCTTTGTCCAGGAGGCCCCTGTCCTTCAGGTCGGGAAAAAGTTTCTGACCTCTAAGGAACTTTTTAGCGGCGATTCCGTGAATGAAGATCAAATATTGCAGCTCTGCTAGGTGATGTGGTGGCAGGGATTACACGCCAGACTACACTTGACGGCATAGCAATTCCGTCAATGCCACCGGTCAGGACCAGTGACGGGCATATCCTGGAGTGGGACCGGGACCGGATAGTAAAACAGATCCTGAAAGAGACAAGGCTCGTTGAAATTTTTTATGGATTTGATGGAGCCGACGAGGAAACTGCACAGGAAATAGCCAGGGAAGTTGAAGATCGTATCAAAAAACTTAACTTGCGCACCTTGTCCGGCCCCTTGATCAGGGAGATCATGAATATCATCCTGATCGAGCGGGGGAGGATTCAGTGGCGGAATGTCTGCACGAGGGTAGGGACTCCTGTTTATGACGCTCATCAGATAGATGTCGGCAGGGGATTTGAAGCAAAGGATAATGCAAACCTACAGGAGAATGCAGAAACATCCCATAAAAAGAAGGCAGACAAGATTAGCAAGGAACAGTATCTCCTACAACTTCCTCCACACCTTGCTGACCGGCACCTGTGCGGAGATATTCATATCCATGATCTTGAGTATTTCGGAACCAGACCATTCTGTCAGGATTGGGATCTCCGGTATTTCTTCTATTATGGACTCATGCCTGACGGAAATGGTACCAAGGCATCGGTTGCCGGGCCTGCAAACCGGGCGGAGGTTGCCGTACTTCACGCAGTAAAAGCACTTGGAAGTGCCCAGACTAACTTTGCCGGCGGTCAGGGGTACTATAATTTCCTTACCTTTCTGGCGCCATACTTTGCAAATATGCCCTATGAAGAGATGAAACAGCTGATGCAGATGTTTGTCTATGAGATGACCCAGATGATGGTCGCCCGTGGTGGACAACTCGTCTTCTCGTCTGTTCAACTCTCTCCAGGGGTTCCAAAGTTGTGGAAAGATAAGCCCTGTGTATATAAGGGAAAGGTCTGGAATGGAAAAGAAGCCCCGCTCCAGACGTATGGAGCATGTGAGCGTGAAGTCAGGCTGCTCTTTAAAGCACTCATGGAGGTCATGCTTGTCGGAGACTACTGGGGAAAACCCTTTAATTTCCCTAAACCGGAGATTAGCATCGAACCGGATTTCATGCATGAAGATGAAGAGTTCAATAAGGCTCACCCAGATCTCCCGACCTATGAAGATCTCTATCTTCTGACCTTCGAACTTGCTTCAAAATTCGGGACACCCTACTATGATAATCAGCTTCCGGCATATCGTGGTGCCGGGGAGGGGATTTCATGCTATCAGTGTTGTGCTTACCAGTTCTCAACTATGGCGGATCAGGACGCGGACTTTGATAAAAAACTCTATTTCGAGGATGGGATGCACTTTTCCATGGGATCCTGGGGTGTCGTCTCACTCAACTGTCCCCGGGCCTCCTACAAGGCACATGGCGATGAGGAGCGGCTCTTTGCTGAACTTCGGTCTATGATGGATACCGCCGTTGAGGTTTTTAAGATAAAACTCCGGTGGATGGAACATATCAAAAAGAGTAACCGGATGCCTTTTGCCATGCAGCGACCACGTGATCCGAAGACCAGTGAGCGAGGTGCTATGGCGGTTGACTTTGACGGGCTTGTCTATACCATAGGAATTGTCGGCCTGAATGAATTGGTCCAGCACTTCACCGGTCATCAACTCCATGAGTCAGATGACGCGTTCCGCCTCGGGGTTCTAGCAATGACCGAGATGGAACTCTACAGCCAGGAGCTTACCAGAAAGCACGGGATGACTATCGCCCTTGCACGGACTCCTGCAGAAACAACCGGTCAGCGATTTGCCGTTGCTGATCTCCTCCGCAGGGAGTTTCACGAAGGGGCAAAGCAGGTTATCAAGGGTAATCTTGAAGTTGCTTTATCCCGTCTTGGCGATACTCGTGACCTTCCGATCTACTATACGAACGGCACCCATGTCGCTCCTGGTGCAGACATCACCCTTGCACGCCGTGCAGAGATAGAACATGTCTTCTTTCCGATTGTGGACGGTGGTAATATCTTCCATATCTGGCTTGGAGAGGCTCGCCCTGATCCCCGTGGCCTCATGGACATGGCTATGAAACTCTGCCGGAGCACCCAGATTGGGTATTTTGCCTTCACCCGAGACCTGACCGTATGCCTGCACCAGTTCTCTGAGTGGGATGGCAAACATGTACATGTCCCAGTAAAAGAGCCTGGTGGGACGCAATCAGGAATCCAGGCACCTATCCACGTGTGATATCCTATTCTCTTTTTTTCCCATAGTCCCCCCTCATAGCTTTATCAGCTTATATGCCAACCCCCTGATGTGATGGATATCAGGACCACGATCATTGAACATACCCTTATATTAGCACCGAAAGGCAGGTTGGACGGTCATGGATCAGGACTGTTACAGGATGCACTGGCGGCAGGCATGACGGATACCATCCGGTTTGTCTTGTTTGATCTCACTGATGTTCCATACCTTAGTAGTGCCGGCCTCCGGGTGATGGTGATGGCACGAAAACAGGTCGCACCAAGGGACGGAAAGGTCTTCCTCAGCAATGTATCTCCTTTTATCATGAATGTCCTCCAGATGGCCGGGATGCATAAAATATTCCAGACAGAACCTGATGCCCGCACGGTTCTTTCAATCATTCATGATGTCTGTGCAGAAAAACAGCATGATCCTGATACCGTGCAGTATACCATAGATGGAGGGAGTATTGAGATCCAGACCGTTTGCACTGAAAAAGCTACCCTTCACCTGACTGGAAGTCTTTCACGGGTTTTGTATGCACAAATCAGTCCGGACAAGGTACGACTGGTTCGATTTTCGGATTGTGAATACTCCATTGGACTTGGTGCCATGGCTGAAAGTCCCGAAATGGCACGAGAATTGCTCGGTGAGATGATAACCTTGCAGGGATCCATTGTCTGGCTCCCGACCGATGGGAATAAAACCCCGGATTTTTTTATTCCTATTACCGATACCGGGGAAGTCAGGATTTATACTGGATTTAATGCCGCACTCAGGGGCCATTTCCAGGAAACTCTGACACTTACATCAGACACACCAGATGGGATCTCCCTCAGTCAGGTCTATAAGAGGATCTTTGGCCATGCCAGGAAGATGAGGCCGGATTATTCAGGAATAATCGCGATTGCACTTATCGGAGAGTCGGGAGGTGTCAGAAGCTCAGGGATCACTCATCCGCCGGTTCCAGAGAGAGCCCCAATGAACGGGGGTTCAATCATGGACCCCGGCAATGTGGATGAATGGATTGAGGTGTCAGATTCATTTGAGTATGCAGGAGAGAGCATCATCGCTTTTGGGATCGGCATAGACCTCACCCATGATCTGTCAGAATTTCAGCCTGAACAACTCTCTGCTCTATCATATATCCATCCGGCAAACAGAGGGCTTTCGGAGATATCACTGCATACTCATGGAGTGGTTTTTAAAAAATCCCTACTCTCTCCCGAACCTGATATCGGATCGAAGATACGGCATCTCATGAATAACGGGGAGTTTCTGGACATGCGGCATCTTATGGATGATTCACGACTTCGCACCATTCATGGGGCAATAGCGTACATCTCGGAGATTGAAACTGATGAATGACATTCTCATTACCAGGGACATCTATGCTGATGTATATCTGGGTGATTCATTTATTATTAGTACTGTCACAATCCCCATGATACAGGAATGCTCTTGGATTGGCTGCATTCTCTGTAATAATTGCCGATTACCTGAAAAGACAGAAACCTAAACCGAATGATGAATAGTATTTATAGGTATCACTGGAATAATCCAGCGGCGGGAATCAGGACAGATTACATTTTATCCCCTTCCCGCCATTCAGTTCAGGATTCCTGATCCTCGAGATACCGCTCTCCAAAGGCAATAATCCCAGACCGGATCGTGGGAAAGATATTCTCTAATCCGACAATCTCTTCTATTCCTGTCTTGTGCATCATCTCGATAAGCATACACCCTGCTCCGGTAATACCTACAATAATCTTCTTTTCATGAAGTTCTTCGATCAGCTCCCGGAGCATATCTGATGCCGATGAATCGAGATCCGTAATCGCTTCTGCATCAAGGAGCAGGTATCTGACCGGTTCTTCAGATGTAGAAAGAACGGATGAGAGATTTGAAGAAAAATATGATGCATTCGCAAAGAAAAGCGGAGCATCAAATTTATAAACAACCAATCCGGGGAAGAAGAATTTCTCTCCTTCAGAAGAAACTCCATGAAATCCATCTTTCCCTTCATGAATACCAAGAATCGAACTGTGCGGGCGATAAATCCGCCTGATAAATTCGAGCAGAGAGAAACCGACGGCGAGGGCAACTCCTTCAATCAAGCCGAAGACCAGAACGCCAACCAGGGTAAGAATTGCCAGAACAAACTCACTCCGCCTGGCCTGATAGATGGATCTAAATTCCCCGATGTCAATCAGGCTGTATCCGGCGACGATCACAATGGCACCAAGGGCGACCAGGGGGAGATTGCTCAGGACCGAAGTAAAGAAGATAAGAAAGAGAATGACCAGTCCTGCCGCAATGATGCTTGATAGCTGGCTTTTCCCTCCGGCACTGTCATTAACAGCAGTCTTTGTCTGACTGGCCCCGACAGGAAATCCCTGAAAAAATCCGGTACAAATATTCGCTGCTCCGAAGGCGATAAGTTCCTTGTTAGAATCGAGTTTATAGTGATTCTTTTTCGCAAATACCCGGCCGGTCAGTGTCCCATCAGTAAACATGATCACCGAGATTGCGATTGCAGCAGGAATCAGAACCTGAAAATCAGAAAAACTGATGAGTGGAATATGCATTTCAGGGAGTCCGCTGGCGATATCCCCAACGATCGCAATGCCGAACTCTTCAAGATGAAACACTGTGGACACAACAATTGCACCGACGACAACAATCAGGGGCCCGGGAAGACGGGGTGCAAAAATCCGGATGCAGAAAAGGATGATCAGGGTGATGATGCCAAACGCCAGGGTCAGCATGTGTGTCTGGTCCAGTTTGCTGATAAGTTCAAAGAATTTGTCAGAGATCTCCACGCTCGAGAGACTTATTCCAAACATCTTTCCGAGCTGACTGATTATGACAACAATGGAGGTTCCGGTGATATATCCGGTAAGGATTGGCTTTGAAAAGAAATCAGATACAAAACCCAGTCTGAACCGGCCGGCCAACAGACAGATAAGCCCGACGAATAGGGCAAGAGCACCTGCAAGTACTGCATATCGTACAGAATCTCCCATGGCAAGAGGCGCTACGGTGGTTGCAAGCAGGATTGCAGTCGTGGATTCAGGTCCGATGATGATCTGACGTGAACTGCTGAAGAGGGCATATGCAAGCATGGCTACAAATCCTGCATATAGGCCAAAAACTGGTGTAAATCCTGCTAATTCTCCGTACGCCAGGTTCGAAGGAATAAGGACAGCGAATACTACTGCTCCTGCAACCAGGTCATTTCTGAACCATTCACGCTGGTAGGTGGATAGATGCTGAAGGCCTGGGGTATAATGCAACAATCGCTTTATTAGAGATGATGCAGAATCTTTCCTTTTTGTAACTTCATCTGACATGTAGGGAAATTTCACCTGATCGATACCTGATAGAATGCCCTATAACTATAAAAAGAGGAGATAACAGCCTTTTTTATGTACTGTCTCCTGCCTTCTCTTTCTCATTCACTATCATCATGAGGGTCTGGTTAAATGAATGAATGAGCGATTCGGGAACATCGGGAGTAAAAATAAAATAAAAATCATCCTCTTGTAATGTATATACAATCTCATACTTGTCAGGGTTTATGCCGTTTTTCACCATTTCGTATCTTCCGGTACTATCTCCGGTAGCCCAGATATCAACGGTTCCTTCTTCAAGCATCCGGATAAGATCATGAGGATGAAGTCCGCTCGTAATATGATCGGATAAAACCCCGATATTGGTAAGGAGGGTATTTTCTATGGTTCCCTGCACCGTTCCGATGGTATAGTTATTCAAATCTTCTGTTGAAGAAAGGGTAATATTCCTGGATGAAGGGGCATAGAGAACAAACCGACCTTTCGTAAATGGGCCTGCCCACTGGTACAGTGCTTCCCGCTCTGGAGATCGCACTATAGAAAAGAGAACGGTTCCGTTTTCAGTCTGCATCTTTTTGAATCCCTCTGAGAGCGGAACAAAATGCACATCCTCACGTGTTTTGTTAACATGTAATGATTCAAACACTTTTTCAAGAATATCTATTGAAATCCCTGCAGGGACACCATCTTTCTCATAATTATATGGTGCCCATTCCTCTGTCAGATATGTCAGGTGTGACAGACCAGTTGCAGGATTATACCTGCCAAGAATCCGCTCGTACTCACTGACTCCTGTTTCATCTTTATCTGTTTTCAACTCATCAAGTGCCTGCTGAAATGCATGAACGGTAGCATTTGATACATCACGATGAAAGGCATAATAGATGCCCATCTCTTCAAGTGGATATACTACATTGAATGCATAATAATTACCGGTTACCTGCTCGGCGTAATACCTTCCGGTAAGTTCTGGATAACACCAGAGATCAATCTCACCAGACTCAAGCATCCGGATAAGTTCAGAAATATTTGCTTCGGTAACAATCTGCTCTTTGTTCACACCAGCATTCAGAAGCATCTCTGTTCCGGCATGGCCGGGTGTAACACCGATGCGGAATTCTTTAAGATCAGCAGGTTTCTCTATGGATAGGTTAGCCTTTGGGTGAGCAAAAAGAACATCACGCTCTATTGATATGGGTCCGACCCACTGAAATAATCCTTCTCGTTCAGGGGTTCTTCCGGTTGAAAAAACAACGGAATTGTTCTGTGTGAGAGCATTCTCCAATGCAGTTTCCCAGGGAACGATCTGGATATGATCAGCAGGTACTACATATCCTGATTTTTGTATAATTGCTGTAAGGAGATCGATAGAAAGCCCTTTTATCGTCCCATTTTCTTCATAATTATATGGGGGGAGAGGTTCAGTGTAAAAAACCAGATTATATGGAGAATCGTTTGAAGGTAACGGTTCTGATTGCATATCTGCAAAACCAGTGAGTGATATGAGAAGTATCCCAGCACATAGAGATAGAAAGATCCTCGATCTCGGCCCATATGCAAAAACCATATTCTGGATTATGTGAGTTCCTTTTAAAAAGAGTTCCTCTTATAACTTTGATGCGAAATCCAGCCTATATATTCCATTTGTTATCTCAAAATTTGTGATTGCCCTCTTTTTTTCTCCAAATCCGGGAGGAGGACATACACACGAGACAAGAAGATGTGGTTTATTTATGTCTCATGCAGAATACATCAGAGAATGGATCTTTTAATTTTCATTGGCATTCTCTTTTTGGTTATAGTTATCCTCTCTCTCGGATGGAGGTTTGCATCACAGCGCCGGTCACTCCCTTGTCCGGTGTGGATGAAATGGATGTTGGATCCTCCGTTTTCATGGATGAGTGGCCGGACAAAAAAGACCCTCAAACATCTGAATCTCTCTTCTGGTATGCAGGTTCTTGATGCTGGGTGTGGTCCTGGAAGGTTGTCTATTCCCATGGCAAAACTCATCGGTCCTTTCGGGACAGTCACTGCGATGGATATACAGGAAGGTATGCTTGAAGAGGTGAAAAAAAGGGCAGATAAAGACGGAGACGGAAACATCATGTATCTACAGGGGGGTATTGGAGAAGGAAAACTTGAGCCGGAGAGGTATGACCGTATTGTTATGATCACTGTTCTTGGTGAGATTCCTGACCGTAAAAGAGCAATGAAAGAGATTTATGGGGCGTTGAAATCCGGTGGACTATTACTTATTGAGGAGACAATTCGGGATCCGCACTTCCAGAGAGTAAAGGCGGTTCGAGAGCTTGCCAATGAAACTGGATTTGTGGAAAAGGTGTGGGATGGAAGCAGATTTAATTATACTATCCTCTTTGAAAAACCTTGACCTTTCTTTTGTCAGATTCGGTTTTTGAGTATGACAATCAGAGGGGTGGTTTTCATTAAATCCTGATTAATTTTGTTGTTTCTCATAGGTAGTATCAGAGTACACAGTTTTTACAATCCTGCTCCCCACAGGGAATATTGTCGATCTTCCATTTCAAAGCCCATTTCTTAATCCCCCGGATAATCTCAACCAGGTCAAGACCACTTTCGGTGAGCGTATAGTCGCATCTTACCGGAAATGAGGTCGCATCAACCTTTTTTAAAATAATTCCTTCCTCTTCAAGTTCTTTTAGCCTCTCTGAAAGGATCTTCGGAGTTATCTCTTCTAATGCATCTTTCAGCTCAGAAAACCGGCGGGTATACTTATCTCCCTTGTACAACTCCAGGATTATAAGGAAGGTCCATTTCCGGGTCAGGTATTTCACTGTCATATTGACAGTGCAGATCTCTTGCACAGTATATTTTCTGATACTCTCTATTATTAATAATTTAATATGCAAAGGATATCTTGTATCATATCCATACTGAAGGAGATAATCCATGTTTTGTTATCAATGTGAAGAAACCGCCCGGGGAACCGGATGTACTGTGAAAGGCGTTTGTGGAAAAGAGGATCACACCGCAGGTTTCCAGGATGTGCTTATTTATCTATGCAAAGGGATATCAGCGAGAAACATACCTGCAATTGTAAAGGGAGAGGGTAACAAAGATGCTGGATCTTTTATCACCGAGGCTCTGTTCGCAACCCTGACGAATACTAACTTCGACGACCAGAGAATTAAGGAATTAATCAATCAAGCAGTTATCATTAGGGATGCCATACCGAAATCAGGAGACAACGAACCAGATGCCTGTACCTGGACACCAAAGAGTGATGCTGATATCCAAGCCAAAGCGAAAGAAATCGCTGACCTTGCACATGTCGATGATGATGTTCATTCCCTTCAAGCAATGTTGATCTTTGGTTTGAAAGGACTCGCTGCCTACTATCATCATGCCGAGATGCTCGGATACACGGATGATGAAATTACGAAATTTATCCAGAAAGGACTGGATTCGACTCTTCGCGTTCTGCCGGCTGATCAGATGACCGCCCTGGTTCTTGAGTGTGGTTCAGTGGGGGTAAAAGTGCTTGCACTGCTCGATTCTGCAAATTCTAAAACGTATGGGAATCCTGAGATTACTTCGGTAAAAACCACGGCAGGTACGAAACCAGGTATTCTCATCACAGGTCACGACCTTCGTGACCTGGAACAGCTCCTGGAGCAGTCCAAAGATAGTGGTGTTGATATCTACACTCATGGAGAAATGTTACCCGCAAATGCTTACCCAAACCTGAAGAAGTTCTCTCACCTTGTTGGGAACTACGGATCTTCCTGGTGGCACCAGAAAGAGGAGTTTGAGAAGTTCAACGGTCCTATTGTCGTCACTACGAATTGTATCGTGCCACCCAAGGATCAATACAAGGACAAGATCTATACCACCGGACCAGCAGGATATCCTGGAGTTAAGCATATTGCGAAATCAACAGATGGAACTAAGGACTTCTCAAAGGTCATTGAGCATGCAAAAACCTGTCAGCCCCCCTCGGATCCAGGGACAAATGGTCGTGATCTTATCACTGGCTGTGCTCATGAAGCGGTTCTTGCACTGGCAGGTACCGTTGTTGAAGCGGTAAAGAACGGAGATATCAAGAGATTTATTGTTATGGCCGGATGTGACGGACGTCGGGCTGAGCGCCAATACTACACGGATTTTGCATTAGCTCTTCCAAAAGATACCGTGATCCTGACCGCTGGTTGTGCCAAGTTCCGGTACAATTTCCTGGATCTTGGAACTATCGGAGGCATCCCCCGGGTGATAGATGCAGGTCAGTGCAATGATTGTTATTCACTCGTAGTTATTGCACAGGCACTCGCCAAAGCATTCGGTGTTGATATCAATGAACTTCCTATCTCATACAATATTGCCTGGTATGAGCAGAAGGCCTGTCTTGTGCTGTATGCTCTGCTCTCGCTCGGGGTAAAAAATATCACTCTTGGGCCGAAACTCCCTGGATTTGTTTCCCCCGGAGTGCTGAAGGTTCTGGTTGATAATTTCAACATCGGCAAGAACAGCACTGTAGAAGAAGACATGAAACGGATGGTTCCTGCCTGAATAGATCCTAGATAGCAGATGTTTATACCGGTTCCTTGTGATTTATTTAATAAGATTGGATTAGAAGGAATGATGCAAATGGATTCATATGAATGCACAGTTTGTGGATATGTGTATGATCCCGCAAAGGGTGATGAAAAAAATCAAATTCCACCCGGTACTGCATTTGAAGATCTCCCTGATGACTGGCTCTGTCCGCTCTGCCTGGAGGGGAAAGAAGTGTTCGAGAAAGTTTCTTAAGATTCAATTCTTTTTTTGGATCTTTTTAAAAATAGGGGTTATCCGGGGATTTTAACCGAAATGACAACAATGATCGGGATGAAGATGGAGACAGTACATAGTCCGAAGAAAAACGATCATGATGATGTTCCATCAGACTCTGGAACAGGTAAATCAAAACTAGTTACCGGAGAGACCGGAGAATGTCAGCGGCCCCCTGGAGAAAATTTTTCTCCACCCAAAGAAGAGCAGAATAAAGAGTATTCTTAGAATAATCTGATTAATAATTACTTAGAGAATGACCGGAGAAAAAATCTGGGTACAGAGTGCACACATAGCCCAATATGTCCTCCTCTCTCCCCCCGGCGGTTTTCTCCGGTCAGGTGAAAAAGTGGGTACCAAAGCCATTCTGGACCCGGCTTGCGAATCTGAAGAGAAAAGTGGTGGAGAAAAATTTTCTCCGGTCATCTCCGATCAGCCTGTTTTTTCTCCGGTCACAAAAGTCACAATGCCGGATTATCAGGAGATGGGATAATCCGGAGCATCCTCTCTGGATCCTCCTCTATAAAGTAAACATAATCTGAAATCGATGACAGTCCTCCTACATCATCTCCGCCGATAATAAACGAAAAAATTCGGGCATCCTGCTCTTTTTTCACCCGTTTCCACTCGGTGATTACTCCCCTGCCCGAGATCTCAGAGACACCATCAGTCAGGAAAAGCAGGTCAGCACCCCGAAAAGCTGGCTGGTGGAGCGATTCAAGACCTGAATAGAGGGCGGTCATAAAATCAGTCCCTCCTCCAAATGATCTCTGAAGAAATAACAGAAACCCGTCAGTCATCATCCTCTCCGGTGACATCTCAATCTCACTCGTATCACCCGGACCGGAGAAGAGAATCACCTTTACATCCCGTTTCTCTCGCACCATCCGGGTTGCAAGTGCAAATATAATCGACTTGGCAATCGTTTCTGGAAATCCGTTCATTGACCCGGATGTATCCACAAGGGCAACAACCGGCCCCATTTTCTTCTTTGGTTTGCCACCTGCCTGCCCTGGGCCCTTAAGATTATAGGTAAGTAGTTTTCCCTCGGAAAAATCAGCAAAGAATTTTAATTTTAATTTTGGATGTGATATTTTCACCATTTCAATTGGGAGAAGACGGGCGATATCCCTGGATCGGGTGATAGAGTACATCTCTGATCTACTCATCGGAGAGATACCATGAGAAAGAACACCAATGTCATATCTCATTCTCCCGATCTGCCGTATAATTCGTTTTAGCTCCTGATTCTTCTCCGCATACCTCGCAAACAGCTCCAGTTTCTCAATCACTGCTATCTTTTCTGAAGTCATATCCAGCCCCCAGTCAGTCCCAGGTTGGGCCTCAGCAAGAAACCGTATCGCTCTCCGGTGAGGATCCAGAGATTGAATGAGAGAACTGGCAGGATCAATGACAGTCTTTTGAAGAATGGACTGGAGTCTTCTGGACTCTTCTCCAGACTTCCAAAACTCAGGCTGTATCCCATCCAATTCAGTCAATTGCATGTCCTGTCCCTGGAAATGATCCAAAATCTTATGGATAAGAGATGCAATCCGTGAGAGATTATCTGCCCGGATAGTACCTTCTCCATGCCCTCCTGGTCCGTTCTGCGGTACACTGGTTTTCGTTCCACCTGAATCGTCCTTTTCAGGATCTGCTTTCTTTTCAAGATCATGAACCGCCTGTTCAAACTCATCAAGTAGATTTTCAAGGGTATTCGATTCAGGGGCTGATTGGTGTTCTTTCTGCTCTTCTCCATCCTTACAATGTTCAATGGCAGTCATGCAATCCCTACAGAACTCATTCAACACTGGTGGATAACCAAGGTCATCGGTTGTCAGTCTGGAGAGGAGTTCTGTAAGTTCATGAAGAAGAGATGACAGATCAGTGGTCATGGTATCTGGTTTATCCTGTACCGTTTCATCACCTGAATGCTCCAGAGCAACAAGAAATGCCTGTATCTCTTCATCAATATCTGCATAAAGCTCCGTTCCAGGAACATAAGCCCTATCAAGAAGGTCAAGTATCTTGGTAATGAAAAAACGGGCTGCAGGAGCTGCAGTCTCCGGAGAATCTCCGGCCAGGTCCTGTATTTCATGCCACAATGGAGAATAACGAAGGTGGATAAGAATCTGGTAGAAGATCCCATACCGCTCCCTGAACTTATGCGAATCACGAATTGTGCAATGTATCCCTTCCATAAGCTCCAGAACCATAATTGATACAAGTTCCTCACGAATATTGTAGGAAATTCGACGGGGCACAATGGCAATATCACGGACAAGGTTTCTTCCAATAGGTGAGTTGGGATACAAAGGTTCTGGGCTGGAAAGAAAGGGGTTCATGGTATTAGTCACTGGAATTCAGGACCGGATAGCAACAGAAAGGGCATTCATATTCTCTTCAAGGAGAGGCAACCAGGCAAGGTAATTCTGCCGAACAGATAGCACTTCATCAATATCAGAGCATGTGAGCCAGATATTTGCTTCAAGGTTTTGTTTCAGTAGATTACTATCGTCTCTGACAGTGTTTACAAATTTCTGATATTCCTCCATGAGATTGGCATACTCTGCCTCACAGATCTCCCGGATTTCTGAAGCCTGGTATCTTTTGGGCGAAAACTGGTACTCACTCTCTAATATTCCCATTATTTGAGAGAACGGGTACCCGGTTGAAAATGAGGTCTCAATCGAAAAATAATAATATTTTTTCTCTTTTGAAGCCGCGATCAGTTCTCCAAATGAGATAATCTTCTGCTTGTTCCCGTCACTGTCATGAGCGAAGACAGGAACTGGTAACCGGGCATTTTCGTGGATCCCATCCTCCTGGGTAAGCATCCGATACACCTGTCGGATTCCCACCTCAAGCCTTTTCGTATCCGTTCCTCCAGTGACCATATGTTCGATTATGATGGACCGAATCCGATCTTTCTGTTCTGGCAGGTCCCAGAGGAGATGCTGCAATAGGAGGAGCATGGTCCTGTCAACTGTTTTAGTCCCATTTGCGGCTGCTGCAACCTTGAGCACTCCGGTTATCTTCTTCCACCGCCGATCAGACACCCGAACATTTTCATCATCTTCTCCATCCTGATGTTCGAGCTGCCGTTTTAAGGAGAGGATACTATTCTGCACTTCTTCGGGGATGGAAACAGACCTCGCCTGATTCCGGATCTGGGCTACCTTATCCGTAGTGAGAGTTACCGGGGGAATAAATGAAGTGTCAGTACAAAAGAGCAGTGTTCTCACATTATCCGGACTCTGAATGTACCGGACATCATACCTGAAGAGAAATCGGTCATAAAGTGCCTCAAGGTTTTCATCTTCTTCAGGGAGTTCATTTGATGCTCCGAATACTGTCAGAAGAGGCGTATTGATAATGTCAGTTCCATTATGAAACCGTCGCTCGTTTAAGATGGTGAGCAGGCTGTTGAGGATAGAACTGTTCGCCTTAAAGATCTCGTCAAGAAAAGCGATATGAGAGGAAGGGAGGCATCCCTCGGTCTTTCTCCTGAATTCATCACGTTCAAGGGATTGAAGTGACAGTGGGCCGAAAATCTCTTCCGGAGTGGTAAACCTCGTCAGGAGATAGGAAAAAAATTCTGCCCCTTTGATAGAATTACAAATGTTCTGAGCAAGATATGTTTTCGCAGTTCCAGGAGGACCGAGATAGAGGATGTTTTCATTTGAGAGGATTGCAAGGATGGCACCACGTATTTCCTCGTCACGTTCGATGAAATGCGAAGAAAACCCGGCACAGAGAATCTGGATCTCTTCTTTTAGATGAGTGATGGGTTCCATGGTTCAGACCGGTGTGCAGGTATGGCTGGTGATTTCCTGGTTTTTGATTATTATTCCCATTTTTCAGTGTTGTATGAATATCTTTGAAATAGCCATAATTATAATACGAAGATTTCTGTTTGTCATGGTGATCAGATTCTCGTAAATCGTTTAGGATTTTAATGAATTTATAGGTTAAGGCGATTATTTTGGAAATCATCAAAAATAATTGCGTGTCCTGTATAGTGTAAAGGATGTTCCTGGTTTTCATACAATTTCTCTCTCACAAAGATTTTGTGAAAAATTCAGGATGTTTTTTTCAACGACGCAAAGGCTATAAAAATCACCGTCAGATCTCTGGTATGATACATACATGTCCGGGTGTATCCAATCTGAAATCACCAACCCTGGAGATAAAAATCTGTCCTCGCTGTGGTGAAGAAGTTGAAATTTTCTCCGATGATATGAAAGCAACCTGTCAGGGCTGTAATCTTGAGATATTCAATGATATTGTATCCTGTGTGCAGTGGTGCAAATATGCCAGGGAATGTGTAGGGGATGAGATGTTCAACACGTATGCTCCTGAGAAAAATTAACCTGTTTTTCCTCTTTCTCTGAGAAGGATTTATCGAAGACAAAACCCCGAAAAACCGACAGAAGGGGAATTGAATGCATTATCTTTATTATCAAAAATGGAATGAATAAAGTAAATTACAGTTATTTTTTTCGGATATCCTACTCATTGGTTGTAAAATATTTAACAATACACCCGGATAATCAATGATTGTCTCATGGATCATATCTCATCAAAGAAGTATTCGTCTTCTTGTTCATGAAAGGAAAATGAGATTATTCCCCAAAAATTACACGATCGACAATTCAAACTCATTAATTGTTTCATTTAGGAATTAAGGACAGATATGAATGAAAAAACAAAATATTCTATATTATATTCGTGACTTTACGTCTGAATGGGAGGCATAAAATGGAGCCTTCATATCCCACTCTTGATAAGCTCTCTTTGAGTTCAATCCTATCAAGGTTCCAGCCGATTGGCATTTCAGAAATGGATCATGCGAACCTCCAAAACCGCAAAGAATCAAAATACCTGCTCACAACTAAGCAGGCTCTTCATCTCCTCTCAAACCTCCCTGATACGTACCGGGTCTTTGAAGTGGATGGCAAGAAGGTCCAAACGTATTCAACGACTTATTATGACTCTCCAGAATTTCAGTTATACCTTGCTCATCACAATGGGAGAAAACCACGGTACAAAGTGAGAACCCGATCCTATATCGGTTCAGATCTTACGTTCCTTGAGGTCAAGGAGAAGAAAAACACCGGACGAACAGTCAAGCACCGACTTCAGACCGGAGGGGTCATGACCCAGCTTGGATCAGATATCCGGGACTTTCTCTCATCATGTTTTCCCTTAGATTATTCACAGTATAAACCTGTCTTAATCAATGAGTACCAAAGGATTACGCTCGTTTCTGCAGTTCATCCGGAACGAATCACACTTGACATTGATCTGACCTATCATTCAGAATCGATGAACATTCTGCTTTCGGATATTGTTATCGCTGAGATCAAACGAAGTTCCGATCACACCTGTTCACCGGCTTTTGAGTGTTTGAATTCAATGCGGCTCAGGCCAAAGGGATTTTCTAAATATTGCATAGGAATATCACTTCTGTATGGCGATTTGGTAAAACATAATAACTTCCGGATTGTTCTCCGGTTCTTGAGCAAGCTCACCAATGGAGGTCAGGTGCTATGGTAATTGAAACATACAGTTCATTCCTTGCCGGGATTCTTATCAATCTTCTTGCAACGGTGATCATTGCCCGAGGGATTTTTTACCCAGTAAAGCGGGCACAGGATTACATATTTACCTTTCTTGCATTTTCAACCGTCATTTACCTGGTGATGGGACTGTTTACCTCAGTCGAACTTTCAATAGGAGTTGGTTTTGGTCTCTTTGCCTTGTTTTCTGTTCTCAGGTACCGGACAGATACTGTTCCAATTCGGGAGATGACCTATCTTTTTGTCATGGTTGCCCTCCCAATTATGAACTCAATCTTGTATAACAGCGGAGATATCGTAAAGTTATGTCTCTCTGATTTCGTGATCATCGGAGTTCTCTGGATTCTTGAACAAAAATGGGGATTTCGATATGATCAGAAGAAACTTATCAGGTATGAGAAGATTGATCTGATTCGTGCTGATGAGCATGAACGGTTAATCGAAGATTTGAGAGATCGGACCGGACTTGCGATTACCCAGGTAGAAATTGTTGAGATAGATTTTATCCGGGATTCAGCAGATATTGTAATTACCTATGAAGAGGGATCTCCAGTCGTTCCCAAAAAAAGTTCCGGTTTTGATACGATATCAGTGGAAAAACCGATCACTTCAGAACCATGAAGAATGAATAACTTATTTTTTGGAAAACGTGTATTCCTGTTTTATCGTTACATAAGAATGGGATAAAACTCATTACATCTATTATCTCAAATCCTCTCCATAATCTCTTTTTTCAGATCATCCCGCACACAGCCTGATGGGTTCTGGTTAATGCACTCCATATACATGTTCGTTGGTTCAACCGGTCGGAAATTTCAGGTGTAGGCGATATAATAACTGAAATAATCTATTGAATACAGTGGTTGGATATTATTACTGATACAAGGCAACCACTGGTAATGATGGACACCCCAAGAAGACCCTGAAACCAGGAATAAGCATGGATCATATTTACTATGAACATATTCCTAAAGTCGTGAACCAGTGAGGATACAATCATCTGACAGATAATACTCGATGAACCTTCAGGAGTCCTGATGGAGAGCAAAATAAGAACACTCCTTAAATATCGTAGAAAAAGAAAGAGGAAATTAATCTGATGATTGAGAATCTACATACTCCATCGCTTTCGCATATTGGGATCTGATATGACTTTTTATCTCTTCAAATGCAGCATCGAAATCTGATTCATTAGTTAGGTACGTGTATCCTTCTCTTTCACCGTCCGGTCCGATAACAGATGATTGAATAAGATCATGATACTGATCACAGATTTTTTCCAGGTTTGTGGTGTTAAAGCTGGATTCTGCTACAGTTTTAAGAATTTGAACATATTGTACATGATACTCCTCATCGTCCATAAGATATCTGATAAGCGGCCACCGGTCTGTTACATTCTCCATCGAAAATGATACACTCCCTCCCATTCCCATACCTGGTCTGAATTGCTCATCCATTTCGGGCATTGTCATATTCATCCCATCAGGTGGCATAGCACCAAACTGCTCCGGATTGTTCATTCCTGCCGGATCCATGCCTGGTCCGAATCCCTGCATACCAGGGATAGTTATGTTCATTCCTTCAGGTGGCATAAATCCGAATTCCTGCGTCCTGTTCATTCTGTCAGGGCCTGCTCCACCAAAGCCTTTACCCATCCCTTCCATGAATGCGTAATTATTGTCCCAGGGAATCCAACTAAATGTCCCGGTATCCGGATTATTATACAGGTAATAGTTCCGTGAATTTCCACCATATGTGTCCCAGTTATTCATGAGCGTATTGGTAGCAAGCCAGGTAAGAAATTCTGAAACATCAAAGACCGATTCAAATTCTGATCGCCATGATTCCGGATCTTCGGTTCTGGTTCCAGAGTGTAGAATAGTATAGAGCTGTTCTATATCTGAGTAATCCTCTTCATTTTCATTGGTTTTCTTCTCAAAATGCGTGAGGTTTAATTTTCCATATGCAAATGTCGCACCCTCTCCCTCCGGTTTGTAGAGATTTCCCGTTCCATTTGAGAACTGGGTCTCAATAACCGTATCGTCGATGCTTTCTACCAGTGTGTAGAGGCCGAAATATTCAAATCCATCCCCTTTGTCAACGTAGACCTTGTAATAGGCGGTCTCCGGGGCGATTACTCCTGCATCCTGAAAGATTTCTGGGGCCAGTTTTTCTCGTATCACGGAGACATCTGACATTCCGGACTGCAAATTCAACTCTTTAAATCCGTAAAATTTCTGGTTTTTTGTATCCGGGAACTCATCCTCATAGTGATCCATGTCTACTTTCAAGGATATTTTTCCAATTCCTTCGCTCCATGCGGTCATCAGAGAGTTTACTCCTTTATACCTGACACCCACATGGTCCCATGTTTCACCATTACAGGAGATGGTAGCGGGAACATATACCGGGTCTTCCTGGTTCATGAACCCTGGTCCGTTCCCATCTGGCGGTTTTGCCATGTTCATCCCAGCTGATATGTTAAATCCGGTTCTATTCCCACCAGGAGCACCCATCCTGTCGTGTCCAGGCATGCTCCCGCTTCCAAACTCCCCATACTTGGTCTCCATATCTTCCTGCATCTCGGTCCAGTTTTGAGGAGTGATAGTTATGTATATCTCCCTGATCTCATCATCTGGAAAGACTGTTTCGTAGTCAGGGGGTGTATCTGATGCTTGGCTTGAGGAAATCTCATTTGAATCAGCACTTACTGCCTGCATAAGTAGTATACATGATGCAACAAGAATCAGTGTAGCCATCTTTTTTGTAAAATGAGTCGGTTTCATATGATACTCTTCTAATATGATTCATACCACCCGGAATTTCTCTGGTGGTCCCTAAAGTGGTCTCGTGAAAATGATTCGGGCGATAGCTGCCTGAAGACAGATACCTCACCTGAATGTAATATAAAAAAAGCAGATTGTGATGGTTGAAAGATACAACTTATCAGTATGTGATTCTCACATCCATTATATGTGAATTCAGCAGGTTGTTTAGCAGGGAACCGGATACTTGCATATTGCAGAATATGCATGAATTGATGAAATATTACACCGAATGGTTGTGCATTACAACCTTTCAGATGTTCTTTTATTAAATAGGTGGATCACGTCTTTTTTTTGCTCTCTGAAAATTTCTTCATGTAAGAGATTGGTGACATGATGAAGACAATCTACACGATATTGAGTATTTTTTGTCTGGCTGCTCTCTTTGTCTGTTGTGCAAGTGCAGATGATAAGCCAGAGCCACCAAAAGACTGTACTGACTATACAAAAGCAGCAGCTACTCTGGGCATTACAGAGGATGCATTAAAATCTGCGATTCACCCGGGTCCTGATTTTGCATCAGCAGCAAAAACTCTGGGCGTCACGGAAGATGCCCTGAAGGCTGCAATGAGCTCAGGTGAAAAGGGCATGGATTTTGCATCTGCTGCGAAAACCCTTGGTGTTACTGAAGACGCTTTAAAATCAGCGATGGGTATGAAGGAGAGACCAACGGTGGATTACACATCGATGGCAAAAAAACTAGGCGTGACAGAAGATGCTTTAAAAGCTGCGATGGGCACCCAGGAACCCGGGCAACCACGACCAGATAATGCGGCAATTGCAGCACAGCTCGGTGTATCTGAAGATGCTTTAAAAGCTGCGATGGGCACACCTGGAGAGGGCGGACCTGGTATGACGAATGCAGCCAAGACTCTTGGTATCGCCGAAGATGCATTAAAAGCTGCTCTCGATGCAGCCAAGACCTGTTAAAAAAACAGGGACAATTTTTTCCCTTCTGATAAGTAAAATCAGGATTCATCGTAGCAATTTCTCTTTTCCTATCCTGAATTCATCCTCAGTAAGAAGTCCTTCTTCTAATAATTGGTTAAGCTTTCGAATCTCATCAGCAATTGAAGGCTGGGTAGATGTTGCCATAGGGTCACTTCGTAATTTCATCTCCTCAAGAAATCCTGAAGCAAGTATTCCGGTTGGAAGAGCAATAAGGCCGATTCCAATCAACATGATAATGACCGTAAACAATTTTCCTATCTCCGTGACCGGAAACACATCCCCATATCCGACTGTGCTGGTCGTTTCAATAGCCCACCAGAATGCATCATCAAAGTCTTTTACGTTATCCGGCTGTACTGCTGATTCGAACATATAAAACAAGTATGAACTAAATGAGAGAAAAATAAGGAGAATGACAATAATTGAGAATAAATACTGACTGTTTTTCTTTATGACCTGAAATATGACGTCAATAGATCCATAATACCTGAGAAGTTTTAAAACACGAAACAGGCGGAAGAGCCGGAGAAATTGAACAATATGGTGGTCGAGAGGAAGGAGTAATGACAGGTAAAACGGGAATACTGCAAAAAAATCAATGATAAGAGTTATGGAAAAGATATACCGGATTCTACCAAAGAATGGGTCTGCAAAATCAGGATAATAGGTGCAGGTCCATACCCTGAGAAAATATTCACCGGTAAAAATTGCAATCGTAAAATATTCAAATAAGAGAAATGTGCCATGATATTTTGCATATATTGCCGGATATGTTTCGAGAAATATCATTACCACATTCAGGATGATGACACCGATGATAAAAAAATCAAAGATATGATCTGGTTTTCCTCCATCATCCTTGTCGTTTATGGCATCGAAGATTCTTCTTTTCAGAGATTTAAACTCCCCTGTCATCCATCTCCCCAAATTATGAATAAAGTCTGTACTGTATTTGCCGGCTCATCTGAAAGAATCATCTCTTTTACAATAGTCTCATTGACGAAATATCTGTGCATTCGAGGATAATCTTCGGAACAACTGATGAAGGATTATGTTTTTTCGAACTGAAGAACTATATTATAGTATGACCAGCACCCCATGCGTTCATCATGAGGATCGCTTCGGAGATCATTCGTGTCGGATATGCAAAGAAAACCATTGTTCTGATTGTATGCACATCAGCAGTGGCATTTGTCATTCCTGTCTCTACAAAGGGCTGGTTATCATCCTTGTCTTCATGGTCATCTTCTCTTATGTGGCCTGGATTGGGCTCTTTTAAATAAGAGCCGGAAATATTATGGATTCTTTGGCCGATAGTAAAGAGAAGATTCTTCTTACAGGTCGTTCCCGTCATTTGCATTTTCGAGGAATATTATGAACATTTATTCACTATTTCCAATGCTGGTTCTCCTCCTGCTGGTATCTGTTTCCGGATATGTCCTTGCAGAAGAGAACAAAACAAATGTATCGCCCATTATCTTCTCTGTCCCTGACAAGACGGCTTTGAATACTGGAGCATCCGGTCATGATTATGTTTTACAAAAGGCAACCCTTGCGGGAGATTATTCTACGACACGTCCGGGTCGATCAGTAAATCCAAGTATAATTGTTTATAATCAGGGTGGAGATGATACTGCACCTGGAAATGTTCCGGTGGAGGCATGGCTCGGGGATACAAAACTGATTCCGGTTCATGGTGAGTTTATCCCCCACAAAGGTGGAACATCCGCAATGTATACGCTTCGATACATGATTCCCCAGGACATTCCCCTGATGCCTGCTCATCTGACCATGAAGATAGATCCCTGGAATACCAGAAAGGAAGCAGGGACTGGTACGAACGATTTTACTACGCTTGCATTGGTGGTTATTGAAGACCGGAATAATAAATGGGATGATTTCTAATCAGCTTCTCTATTGGAGATCAACGATTATCAGGGTGATGTTATCTGGTGCTCCGGCCTGATAGCAGATATGCAGTATGTTTAACGCTGCTGTCTCTGGATCACCAGAACGTGCAGCCTCAATAAATTCCTCTCCACCATAATCCCATACTCCGTCAGTACAAATAATCAGACGTGATCCTGGCATAGCATCTGTTTTTGAGATCCTGATGTCCGGGGGAAGACGATGTTTTCCGCCTGACAGGCTGGATGTGATAATGTGACCAAGTGGATGTGAACGTGCTTTTTGTTCGGTTAATGTGCCTGCCTCTATCATCTCCTGAATAACCGAGTGATCCCGCGTCATCTGGGTGAGGCGGTGGTGAGGAGAGCCGAGGTACACTCTTGAATCACCACAGGAGAAGATAATTAAATCTTTTTTCAGGCAGAGAACACCTGCCAGGGTTGTTCCCATTCCATCGAGAGTAGGATTTTTTCGGACTATATTCTGAAGGGATGCTGCTGATTGTAATATCCGCTCTGTGAGTTTTTCTTCACCATCAGGACAGGGTGGGCGGGCAAGACACAACATTACTTCACTACTTGCAATATCTCCGGCAACGCTGCCACCAATTCCATCTGCCACGGCAAGGATGACCGGTAGGGACTGAATGTCGAAAACCTGGGGCATATCCATGGAAGTGCCGGCATAGATTTTGGTTCCCACCAACATGCTGTCTTCATTGCGTCTTCGATGTTGTCCGATATTGGTTATTGCAGCTATCCGGAGTAATTGGATCATCTTCTCATCCTTTCTTGGTACTGAATAGGGGAAATACCTGTCTCATATATATCGTATCGAACGGAATATTCACAGGAAAGATATGCACCATTATCTGATTACTCCTTCTTCATACCGGTATATCTGCACACGGATTGGTCTGCGGAAAAAAAGCCTGATCACTGAAGATCAGTATAACCGGCTCTTGAATATGGAACTCTCACAGATTATCAGGTTCATTGGTGAATCAGGGTATCATGAAGAAGTGCATACGCTCTCATCACAGTATTCAGAAATCTCTTTAATTGAACATGCTCTTACTGCAAATCTTGCGGCAACGTACCGAAATATTTTATCAATTGCTCCTGGTGCTCTGCGGGAACTCGCTGAACTGTATTTTTCTCGATGGGATATTGAGAATGTGATGCTCATTATGCGGGGGTGCCAGTTTCATATTCCGGATGACAGAATCGAGGCAGTTTTAATTCCGGCAGGTGTCATTGAACCATCCTGTTTTACTCATCTGCTCACTCTACGAACGATTCAGGAGATAGCAGAAAATTTACCCTCCTGGAAACACCATTCCCTGATCAGTTCAAAGATAGCATCCGGATATCGTCGTGGTCTTTTTGCAGAGCTCGAAAATGACCTTTATCTTGCCTATTACCAGAATCTGCTCTTTGAAGCGAGATATGGAATTAGGGGTGGTGACGTGATAGTGCCCCATCTCAAATTTGAGATAGATATTTTCAATATCAGGAATGTGTTCAGGCTTCGGGCAGGAAGTAAAGTCAGTGATATCACTCCATACATGATTCAGGGAGGGTACCTGTCATCCCAGGATTTTCAGCGACTGTACCAGGTTACTGACCGGGAAGAGTTTGTCCGTGAGCTTGGAAGGGCCGGGATTTTATCTATCCTGACCGAGGCGCTTCGTAATTTACGGTGTGATGAGAGTGTCTGTGAGGCAGATGCTGCTGATGTAGTATGGAGACGATGGGCGGCTCATAAAACTCCTTTGTATACCGTGATGCTTGCCGTCAATGGAATGCTTCTTCATCACCTGGATGGTCTTTCCCGGCGTCATCCGTTCTCTGTATTGCCACTGTTGTCATATCTCGAACATAAACGATATGAGGTCATGAATCTTCGGGCTATTGCGAGGGGGAAACAGTTTGGTGTCAGTCCGGATTTCATCAGACAACATCTGGTGATGTAAGGATGCCGTATCTTCGTGATGTCAGACCCACAAAATCAGAGCTTCTTATTCTCCGAAACAGGCTTCGTATTGCCAATCGCTCATACAAGATATTGCAGATGAAACTGGACGGCCTCATTCTCGAAGTTTCAAGACTTGCTCCACAGGTAAAGGTTGAGTATGATCTTTTGCGTATCAGACATAACCGGGTTCGTCATCTCATCGCTCCGGCGTACATGATTGAGGGAATGCTCAATGTTACAATCGCAGCATATTCGGTTGAATCAAAGACTGAAATTGAGGTTTCAGAAAAAAATCTCTTTGGTATCAGGGTGCCGGTGATTACCGGAACTAATGTCAGAACTGACCTTGTCGAGCGGGGATACGGGCTCCTTGGAACCTCACTTGTCATTGATGATCTGGCGGATGCGTATGAAAATTTAGTGGATGCCATCATTGCATATGCAGGAAATGCTGCAACACTCAGTCGGTTGTTGGGAGAGATTGAGCGGATAACAAGGCGTGTAAAAGCACTTGAGCATGTGGTCATTCCGGCATTGACCAGGTCTATTGCAACTATCACCGCCGCACGGGAAGAGATCGAGCGGGAAGAACAGACACGCCTGTTTCATGTGAAAAAGAAAAGAGAATGAGTCGTGTTATGTTTCGTCACAGGGGACATATCGTCCGGCACATACCACATACTGTTTTTTGTCACTCCCGGTGACCAGGGTGTAATACGCCTCTTTAAAGAAAATTCCTGTTTCAAGGGGATTTGAATACGTGTAAGTGACAAAACCTGTTCCTTCTTTCATAGCTCCGGTTACGATATCATCCCGGAAATTTTTTCCAGATACATCTGGCTTTCCAGCAAAATGAACTCCGGCAAGGTCTGGTCGGCCTGCCTGTGTTATGAGGGTTACACTGGTGTCATAGATGAAAACATACAAAGATGGATCATTACGGTCTAAATAGGGATGTTTTCCTGCCTGAATGTCTGCAAGAGTTCCGGTTGCATCACGGCTTATTGCATCAGCGGTCAGGTTAACAAGATCTGTTATCTGTTGCCTGGGGTGTGTTTTTTCTGCACAAATCGGTCCGATGTACTTCCCCACAATCTTTTCATAGGTACTGATACCCCCTTGCTCCTGATCCTGTTTCATTGCATCAAGTTCGTTCTGGATGATTTCAATAAAACCTGGTTCAGTATTTTGGTTAAATGCGATGTAGTAGGTGGACCTGGTTAGTTCATCCAGAATGTAAAATGAATCAGGATCTTCAGCAATAGTCTGAATCAGGCTTTCTCCAGGGTAATGACCATATGCCCATGCATCAGATGTGCCGTCGATGACTCGCTGAACTGCTTCACTTGGCGTCGTGACGAGGAATATGTTCTCTTTTGAGATTCCTGCATCGAGCGCAACCTGTTCTCCGATATCATCCCTGATGGCAACAACTTTAAGATCCTGGTTTGCAGGCCTGTCGGTTTTCAGATTCGGATTCTCTGAAAAAAGGACAACTGGGCATTGCATCAGGGGACCAGCCCAGCGAAACAGGTTTTCTCGTTCTGGTGTCCGTGCTGTTGAGAAAAGGCCTGTGCCATTTGTGGTTAATGCTGTCCGATATGCATCAGGCCATGCCATCAGGCGGATCTGATCAGAGGAAAATTCTATGTTCGCTCTTTTTAATGCAGTTTCGAGAAGTTCAACAGAAAGACCTGCTGGAACTCCATTTTCAAGATAACTAAATGGCGGATATTCCTCAGTTACAAAAACTATATCCTCCGGCAGTTCAGTTGCCAGACATAGGCCGGAAAAAAGAGAAATGCACATGATAATGAGCATTCCTGTCCGTAGTACAACCATTAGCTGTTTGGATTTTTTTTATGGAGATATATAGGTGTCTGTCAGATGAGGGGATGGGGGCTCTTTTCTCCATGTACCGGAAGATGTGCATGGGTAACATAGAGGGGATTTTCTATGGCAGCCATCCGAAGAAGGATGAGGTATTTTCCCTGAGTAGTGAGTGCATAAACCGGAACCGTCGATCCTGCCTGGAGCAGAGCTGACGGTCCACATCGCTCCCGGACAGTTTTTGAAGCACAGGCAGTAACTATATCTGCATATGTGCACACCATATCCGCATCGGTATCTGAATATCCTGTGGTATGAACTGCGATGATTATTGCATCCTGATCTTCTTCCCGAACAGTTTGTGCATCTTCAGGTTTGCTGATGGTTACTATCAGATGGTCATATCCTGCATCATGAGCCGCCCTGACCCCGGAAACTGGGTTCATTAATGCATTTTTTTGATCAGGAACAATCCCCCCTCCTTCAATAATCCGGCTGATGATATCTGGAATGGGTGAAGTACTGACAAGTCCTGACATTCTCCCGCCTATTCCCTGCACCATCTTTGGATCGGTAATGACAACCGTGCCTGCTCCGTCACAGGCGATAACTGCCGCATCGATAAACCTCCTGGAAAGAGCTGTACTCATTACCTCTGATGCACCAAATCCCACAAATGGTTCTTCTGATAAGAGTTCACGGTTTTGTGTGCACATACCAAACGAATCAATCCGGTTCTGAATATTATTCCGGATGGCTTTTGGTGTCATTTCAGTTACCGGACAGGCAAACCGTCTTGCAAGAGGGCAATCGGTGATAACTGGTTCTCCGATCTCAACGACGTTCCCATCCCTGACAACGACTCTGCATTTTCCGGCTGCTTCGATGATATGTTCATCCATATTATCGTCTCCAGAATAGGCATGCAATACAGAGTCCAAAAAGGCCGGCGAGTGGTAGAACACCTGCCTGCTCTGTCGGAACCGGGGTTGGTGGTGCCGGAAGAGGAGTCCTGTCAGGGAGTGGCTCTATGGACTCTGTAACCGGTGTTATTTCTTGTCCATTGGTCATTTCTGTTGTCTCATTTGGAGGTACTGCTCCGCTTGTCACACTGGTCACCAGGGTTGGGGTAGGAACTGCTTCATCTGGTGTGTTGGTTGGTTCCGGGGTTGCCATGACTGAACTGAGCGAGACTAAACTGATATTATCAATAAATCCTTCGGCTTTTACTCCATTCTGGCCCTCACCAATGGATGTCAGGAACAGGTGGGAAAACTCTTCCATCTTTCCGGTGATCATGACAAAATGACTAAATATTGGAGTGCTCTCACCAGGAGAGGTGACAGTAAGGCTAATCCGTTTTTCAACCGGGTACCAGGTTATCCTGAAATGATACTCTTCCTTATCTGAAAATTTGACTGTTTTTCCGCTATAGTTTGCTTTCCCTGGAATTGAAAATGTTTGAGAGAGAAGGTTTTCCTTGGATATTCCTGTCAGCGAGAATGCCTGTTCTCCATTCTGGTTGTATAATTCTGCTAGAACAAGTGGCCCTTTCTGACTGTCATATCCTTCGGTCCCAAAACCAAATCTGAATGAACTTTTTTCTTCTGTCTTTTCCGGATATACATCAAATTCGAGGGTGAACGGACCTGTGAAGGCTTCTGCAAGCGGATAATAGGCATATGATCCGGTTCCGCCTGTGATCTGGTAATGGTATCGTCCAGTCTGATTATCCAGGTAAAATGAGGACGGACTGTTTGTTTCCCATCCGGTGCTGTCTGTAAAGTCTGTAGAATACAGAGGAGTATCAGCTAAGACAGACCCTTGGAGGATTGTGCTCAGTAAAAGGATGGCGAATATGAATGAAACATGCACAGCAGACATACGTGTGTGCTTATGGTATCGTATGCCAAGAATGAAAGGTTGCCGATACCCTTCTACCCAAGGGTAAGTTCGGCTATTCCACCCTGGAAATTCATATTCTGGGCAGATTTCTGGTAAAAGAACCGGCCGGAACTGTCAGGTCCGATTCCTGCAAACTGAATCCGGGGGCTCTCAACATACTTGTAAGGTTCTGAGTTTATATACAGGGTTGTGTACCGGTCACCTTTTGGCATAGTCAGATTGAGGGTTGACGCATAGCTGTCAAAACCACCAAGGGTGAAGCTGTTGACCGGTCCACGTGCCAGAGTTTCTCCATTCTTAACCAGGGTGATATCATTGAAATTAAACGCAGTAAACCTGTTTTTATCTGTGGAGATAGTACCGTCTGATGATCCAGGACCATATATAAGTTGGATCATATCACCAGGTTCAAAGGCGTAGATCTTTCCAGCAACCTTCATTGAACTCGCCGGGTCAGTGACTCTGAGCTTGACATATCCATCTGGTATCAGGCCACCATTGACACTGCCGGTCAGATATACATCCATGAGGGTTGGAGCAGTGACATTAATGCCGATCTCAGGGGAATACTTGTCAGTTCCGTACGCATTGGTGACCCGCAGGGTAACATTATAGTCACCGGCATTCTGGAATATATGAACCGGATTTTTATCTGATGACTGGCTTCCGTCTCCAAATGACCATTCCCAACTCTTTGGGCTTCCGGTGGAGAGATCAGTAAACTGGACAGTCAATGGAGCCTGTCCTATTGTTGGTTCTGCCAGGAATTTTGCAACCGGAGGAGAACCAATCATGATGAAATCACCTGCAGTTCTTCGATTGGATCCATAGGCATTGGATACCAGGAGGCTTACTGAGTATGATCCCGGGACGAAATAGGTATGAACCGGGTTTTGGAGTGTTGAAGTGGAACCATCGCCAAAGCTCCAGAGAAAATCACTGACCGCTCCATAACTCAAATCATGAAATGTTACGGTAAGTGGTGGATCGCCTACCCTGGGTTCAGCAGTAAAATCACTGACCGGCGGTTGCATGGGATTTGCATCCTTAACATTAACCGGAATATTTGTTGGAAGTGGTGTTGGTGTAACCGGAAGCACCATCTCAACCGGCAATGGTGTTGCAGAAACAACCGGTGGCGGTTCGAGCCTTGCTTTATCTATAAGAAGGCTTTCTCCTTTATCGGTCAGGTAATAGACCTCAACCAATCGTGGTGCATCTGGGAGTGGGTAATAAAACTGAATCCGCTCTCCCGGTGACCATGGCCAGGTTCCGCCCTGGAAATTCATGTTCTGGTTTGGCTGAACATCTCCGTTTACCTTGATGACAAGCCGGTCAGAAGAGAATGAATCACCATTCATGTGCTGCATTACAATGGAGTCGCCTTCGCCTTCAATACTAATAGATGCCTGGGGGATCCGTTCTGGAATCGGATTCCAGATAACAAGGATTACTCCCAGAAGAAACAACACAATCATGATCACGGACATGACCATAATTGTCTGAATCTGTGTCATTGCATGTTCTTTACCCATATCCCTTTTCCATCCCTTTCGGTGGATATCTATACCCCCGCATAGAATATCCTGTCTGTATTAATTATCGCTTCTTTATTGTAAAAGAGGGGTTGTAATCTCATATGATTCAATCCCTCCCCTGAAGTTAAAACCTGCCCCATCCTGAACGCTATAGAGGAGTTTGCCTGTTGAATCAGGCCCGACATTATGCAGTACGACTGTCTGGCCTGATTCTGCCTGTATCACTGGTCCACCGTTCACGAGTCCTTTCAAACCTGGTTGTTGAGCTGTGAACCGCATGGTAATATCAGATGCCGCAATTTTCCCGTACTGATTAATATTGATATTTGTCAGCCACCCGGATTCAAACTCCTTTCCATTCACCCATATTGTCACATTTTCAAAGTTGAACTGGACAATTGCGTTATTAATAATGGAGATTGATCCTGTTCCACCGTCATTGAGATCAATTCTAACCAGATCATCTTTGTTCAGGTAATGGTCTTTTCCACCTACCCGGATGAGCATTCCTGGTCCCTTTACGGTGAAGAACAACTGCCCACCTGCATCGATACTGGCTGATCCCGGCCCTGAAAGGAGGGTATCCTGTCTAACAATCGGGAATACCACGATCTCTTTGTCTGGTGATAATGATGCCTCATCAGGATCACAAAATACCATATCCAGGCTTGCGATGTACGTACCTGGGAATGGGTAAATGTGCTCAGGATACCGGGTATTAGATGTCATGCCATCACCAAAGGACCATGATCTGTTTTGTGCACAAACCTGGGTCTGGTCAGCAAACTGAACGACAAGGGGCTGAATTCCCATTGTAGGCATTGCATCAAATTTGATGAGCCCGGTCTCTCTAGCCAAGTCATAGAGTGGCATCTGTTCTGATGTATTGTTTGATACCGTCATGTTTTGTGTCGGAATCAGAACTTCAGGTGTTAGAACCGGTTCAGGTGTAGGTTCCGGAGTTGGAGTCGGTGTTGGAGTCGGGGTAGGATTTGCTGATGTTGAATACAGGAGAATTTCTCCATCTCCTTTGGTGTAGACAAGTGCAACCGTTGCCGGCTTTGGATAACCAGACGTATCTATTTTCAGCACAGCTCCTTGTGGCCACGGCCAGGAATATCCCCCCATCATCGAAAGTTTTTCCTGCGGTATCTGAACGCCATCGAGGGTAAACTTCACATCCTGCTGATGCAAATCAGGCCCTTCTTCATAATACAAGTAGACGTCTTCTCCTGTCTGACTTGGCGTTATTACGACCACCGGTGGGCCGGATGGCGTCAGCATAGGCATTACAAAAAAAACACCTGCAAGAATTATCGCGGCAATAGCAACAATTGCGATGATAATTAATCTGATATCAATTTCAAGTTCGCGCCCCCCCGATTCCTCTGAATCATCCGCTTCAGGCGCAGCACTATTTTTTATATTCTCTGATTCGGGGAAAGAATCCTCATCAGGCTCATCCAGCTCCAGGTCAAGCTGATCGGCCGTCCCCTCATCGTCGAGAAGTTCGAGCATGTCCTCTTCATCCTTCATCCAATACCACCGTTCCGGATACCGGGGGCTTACATCCCATAAACAGGCCAGATATCTGTATGATCCAATTATCCAATATATTATATAAAAGATGGTGTTTGATAGGAGAACACCTGGTTTTTATTTCTCGCTTATATTGCACAGAGTTGGGAGTTGAGTATTGTTACTATGACTCATCCTGGCTTTCATCAGCCTGTGGCTGCACAGGTGCATCTTCGTTTGTTATCTTTTCCTGATTATCTGTTTCTTCAGGTTCTTTTGTTTCAGTTTCTTTTTTCCTCTGCTGCCATGAATATAGGACTACAACAAGCCCTGCAAGTAACAGGCCAAGGGTTATTCCTAATCCAAGTAACACCGGCGGTTCACGACTCCTGTTCATGAGTTCCTGGATGTTTACCATATCCTTATATGGAACATCGATGGAAACCGGGGTCTGTGTGTGGGTAATCTGAATTGTTTCGTTTACAATTTTAGCAGTTATTACCGGAGTTATTGTAATTGTTGGTGTCGTGGTATTATTCAGGGTGATATTCGGGGTTACAACCGTTGGTGTAATTGTCTCTACGACCGGATATTCAACCGTCAGTACACCAGATGCGGTCCCTGGTGATGATACTGCCTGGATCAGAACCTGGTATGTCGAAGCCGGAAGGGTTCCTGCAGGAATTTCAAAGAGGTACTCCTGTTCACCTGCTGGTCCGGCAAAGGTTGTGGTGGTTCCTGAATATCCTGCCCATTCACCTGATGAACCCTTTTGTGTTGGACCGAACTGCTCATCCGTAACTTCAATCAGAATCTTTGAGTCAGGAGCAATGTTTGTCGTGCCTGAAATGATAATTGGAGTGTCTATTGTGCCGGTTAATGACTCACGGTCAATTCCAATCTTTGGATTCTGAATAAATATTGAATACTCTGTGTAGGTATCATCAATGAATTGGCTTGACAACGCGTTTATGAGTGCAGAAGCTGCAGCAGGGCCCTGTAGTGCTCCCGGTCCACCAACCCTGAAGACTGGTGCTCCCCACCAGGGTGTTGTGCCAAGAACAACTTCCCGGTTTCTGTCAGGCCAGAGGTTAAATTCACCATCAGCCATTGGGTGCTGAACTATGACCGAATATTCTCCTGGTGCCATGTCCGAGGTCATTGCTCTGGAGAGATCATAGGAGAAATATCCTCCCCGTTCAACGCTCGCGGTGTCATACCAGAAGAAATTCCTGCCAAATATCCAGATTGCTACTCCTGCATCCGGATTTCCTCCTGATGAGCCGGTAATGGTCAGTTCGTCTCCCTGGGCTACAGTCATTCTTCTGCTTGAAACAGAAATGTATGGTCGTGTCAGGGTGATGGGGATCGTCTCCCAGGTAGTTCTGTCCAGATGGTATCGATCTGAAGGAGTAGAAACAGCATAGATGGTATATGTCCCTGCATCCAGGCCAAGGTTGCCGGTATATAACCGGTAGTCCCATGTTTCACAATCACTATCAGCCATGGTGAAACTGGACGGATTCCCATTGACAACCGCTCGTCGTGGTGCATCAAGTCTTCCACCAGCAGATGGCAGATTAGGCCCGGTTATGAAGAGGTACGTGTCACAGGAACCAGTATTGACACCACGAAGCCTGATCTCTTCTCCGATGGTGAAGGTGTCAGCACCGGTTGTAAGAGAGACGGATCCCTTTACTACTTCAACCTGGATCTTGTCATATTTTGGATTTGCAGCACCAACCGGCCCTTCAATGTGAATGGTATATCTCTGGTCATCTGTCTCCTGGCTTGTCCGGAATTCTACCGTTCTCCTCCCATTTCTGTCAGGATTTACTTCAGCGTAATAGTACACTCCGCTGTAAGGATACCCGGGAACGATCTCTTTGAGTGTTCTGTCTTTTCCATATGGCCGGTATGATCCAATAGTAAACGGACCATCCGGGCGATCCTGTCTGACTCCTTCCTGTGATGAGAGGATCATAGGTGGCTGATCACCAGAACGTCCGCTTCCGCTTCCTCCTTCAACCCATACAACGTACGGAGTGCCTGGTGATCCGGTTATCGTCACCCCGAATGGATCTCCTCTGACAACCCGGTCGGTTGTTGCATGTAGGCCTGCCCGCTCTGTACCGAGGGTTACTTCTGTTCCCCTGAGGGTATATCTTCCAGAATATGATCTGAGATTATCATCCATCCGGTTGACGGCGAATTGTGGTTCAATTCTGTATAGGCCTGATTCATACCCACTCCATCCGGTATCCCATCCACCTGACTCAATGGGAGGAGCATAGCCAAGTTCTCCTGTCGGAATAAAAGAACTGAACTGGTATTGTCCTCCCCCGGGAGTAACAACGCCGGAAAGTGTTCCTCCGCCAGGGGTCATGATCTGGATCTTCAAGGGGCCGTCATTATACCCAAAATCTGGACGACGGGTGATACCCGCGATGTTGGTTTCGACCTGAATAACCAAGGGAGTTCCTTTCGAAGCTGTTCCATATGATCTATCGCTCATCGTGTTCCTGTCCATTACCTTGAGCGATATCCGTGGATTTCTGACAATGAATGCTACCTGACCTGGCATCCCCCGGACCGGGTCCCACTGATACCATGCACCGGTCTTGTCATAAAAGAGATCGGCAATTACACTAAACCTGTTTTGACTTACCTGCATGATATCAAGTGGTTGATCCCTTCCCGGTGATGATCCTGCAGCATAGTATGCAATTGAGGTGTACGGATAAGGTACTGCCAGATGAATGTCAAGCCCCTCTTCTCCCAGGTATACCTCCCCCCCGAGAGGAATTGTTACCGGATCTGCAAGAACAGGGATGCAGAAGAGGATAAGAATGATCGGAATACACACCAGACGAGAATACATAAGGCAGGCTTTGATCCGGGAAGTGATGAACTTTCCGGAGGTGTGTGATTCCCAAAATCAGCCTTTATTCCAATGAATATTTCCTAAGAGTGAATTAATTCATGCTTTGTGGTTTCTCTGCCTGATTTTGTTACCCATCTGACTGTTGCCAGTCCATCTTTCTCTCCTGTGACATATGCAAGGGTTAAATCTGCTCCGGATGGCTCTGGAATGTAACAGTACCCACCACCCTGGAATGCCAGTGCCTGAATTACCGGAAGTGATCTGGTGCCATGAACATCAGTCTGGTTGAATATATTCTGGTCCTCATTGGGTTCTAAGAGAATTGTTTCTTCGTGTATTGACAGATCTACTGAATCCTGGTTTATTATCTCTTCTGAAGAGAGGAGTTCTACAATCTCTGATGTGATGAGTGGAATGGGTGTATTAAGCGAATATGATGTGGATATGACAATATCATCCTTGATCGGCTGTACTACGGTCAGGAGCACATTTCCTGTTGAGGTTGTATTGGAGAGATCATTTTCATACAGTGCTCCTCCTCCAGACTTCGCAATCATGAGTCTGGCATTGCCATAGGGAACACTATTCTGATCAGCATAACTGGTAATATTTTCATTCACCCACATGGAAGAGACAGGGTCTGCAAGGAGGGTGCCGTTTTCCGCCAGGACTGATATTGACATATTCTGATGAGATAATTCTCCGGATGGATTGTTTACTTCAGAGATGAATGCAGAGAGCCCTATTTGTTCATACATGTCTGCTGCTTTTACTCCCTGAGTTACCAGGTCATCAGGAGTAAATCCTGCAGAGGTGACAGGTGATGCAACGATAACGGGAACCGGGGTAACGGGGGGTACCGGGGCATTTCCTGTCGGGATCAGTTGGGCACTGATACGGGCCTGCTCTTTATCCCTGATAAAGAGGGATGTTGAGTATTGCTGGTATCCGGGCAAATTTATGGTCAGGGAATGAGATCCTTCCGGAAGAGTCAGGGTTCGTGGTGTTTTTCCTCTGTTTGTCCGGTCAAGTATAATATCCGCTCCTTCCGGATATGATTCAACCATCAGGGTTCCTGAAGTTATCGGTGCAAACATCGGCTCAAGGACAATATAGTAACTGTTCTCTTCGTCAGGGCTTACCCTGATATACCTGCTCCATGGTTCGTATCCTTCACGACTCAGTGATATCTGATATGAACCATATCTGATGTTATCAATGGTTTTTGGGGTGTATCCATGAAATACTCCATTAATAGAGAGCATAGCCCCGGATGGAGCGGAAGTAATACGAAGACTGGTGCAACAGGAGACTGGGACCAGGTTTGCATGTATTTTTAGGGTTTCTCCAGAACCAGGATTATTGCTGAGTTCCCGAGTCCATGGTTCGTATCCTGTTTTTTCAACCCGAACAGTGTGATATGGAGTTCCGGTGGAAAAAATTTCCACTATTGCAGGGGTAGTCCCTATATCAGATCCATCAAAGATCACCTGTGCACCAGATGGATTTGATGTAATCTTGTACCACCCGGTATCCCCTCCTATTGGTATATCAACCGGCCCGGGCATCGGGATCGGGGTATCATCGCCTGCTGGTTCAGGGAAAGGGAAAGGTCCGGGAATATCTTCAGGGTCAATTATTATCGACTCATTCTCTTCGTCTGCGATACATGGCATAATACATGCTGCCATGACCATCAGAAAAATGCAGATGATATTGTGGATATCCACTCTCATAAACGAGAAGTTCACGTTAACAGGGAAATTGTTTTCGGTTCTCACTTCCTTCTGGTTAAATTGATGATCTGGATGGTTCCAGTATGGGGGTTATTAGTTGGATATGTTGTTCAGTGGTTTGATGACAATTATTTTCCATTCTTTTCCATGAAACGCAATAGTGTCCCATACTATATCATGAGTTCTATTATTGCTTTCTGGATAATCCTCGCTTTGGATCACAACGGTTTCATTCCCTGAATTCTCTGTCTCAATTTGTCCTATTGTTTTTTTGATTATTGAGTTGTCCATGCTCCCTGAATTACCAATGGTATTTTTTTCCGTTTTATCTGGTTCATTATCATAGAGTATTTGTCCGTCAGGCTGGAGGACGTAAACGTTACATCTGTTATCACGATCTGCAACAAGGATTGCATCAGCGAATAATGTCTTTTGATCAACCAGTATTGAAAGTACTCCGGAGACGGTATTATTTACCAGGATCGGATAGCTAACCGGAATAGCAGGAATTCCTTCAACAGTCTGAATCAAGGTTCCCATCACTGGTTCTCCTGTCCGAACCACTTCATTGAGATGGTCCTGGTCTGATAAATCAGAACCAACGAGATCTTCGTATTCATCATATGCAACTTCGGTTATTATGAGATTTTTGTCAAGAATAATCGGACTTTGTATATGAGGGGAAATATTTCTGATTTCTGCAAGGATTTTTTTCTTTTCGTTCTTATTTGGCGTGCTTTGTGAAATCCGGATTGAATGTGCCGTCATGCTGGTATCAATCAGGAGTAATTCTTTTGATATTACACTGATAAGATCGTCCCTGACTTGTATTGCATCTATTTGTGAGTAATTTGAATTTCCATATTCAATTTCCTGGTTATTCTCTGAATTGCGGATATCAATTTGATCTTCAATGTAGGGATCCAAGTCTGATTTTTTATCACTACATCCTGCATTACCTGAAAATATTATGAGCAGGATAACGATAATAACCATGTGAAGTCGGGCTGCTCCTTTATACATTCAGTACAATTTTGGTGGCTTCATTAATTTTATTTCCATTTTTGGTTGATACCTGCACATCTCAGAATTGATATGGTCGGTCATCCAATGATCATGTAGGTGATGCCATGATTGATCAAAAGAGATCCTATGATATGCAAGTCCGGGATGGCTTTTGTTCACAATGGTGTGTTTTTCATAGGTGAACCCTTCTCCGGATAATAGAGCGTGTATTTTTGTAGCGATAGCTAAATTTTCATAATTCGGATAAATGACAACACAACAACTGATGAGTGATCGTCTCAGGCTTGTTCCTGTAACGGTTGAAACGTGTATCGCAGAACTTGAAAAATCACCGAAATTGTCCGCCCTGCTGGATGCAGATATCCCAGGGTGCTGGCCTCCGCCACTGGTGACTGAAGAAACCCTTCACCAGTTCATCTCCATGCTACAGGCCGATGAGGTCCGGCTCTGCTCGTGGTATTGGATTCAAACTTCCCGGATTCTAAATGGACGGGATATTCTGATCGGAGGTGGGGGATTGTTCACAAATGATGACAATTCCTGTGAACTTGGATATTCAGTTCTCACTGATTTTCAAAACCACGGGTATGCTACAGAGGCGGTGAAGGCTATTCTGACTTATGCATTCTCTGTCAGGGATGTGGAGCAGATATATGCACACACCTATCCACATCTTGTCCCATCGGTGCGTGTTCTTCAAAAAAGCGGTTTTTTGTTTAACGGACCAGGAAAAGAAGAGGGAACAATTCAATTCCTTATCACCCGAAAAACCGCTGATTAAGCATTACAGAGAAAAAAATGGAGTATTATTATAGTCTTCGTTACCACTGAGAGAGAGGATTCTGATGGCATTTATCGTATGGGATGAAATGTATGCAACAGGTGTTGCTTCTTTGGACGAGCAACACAAACACCTGATATCACTGTTAAACCGGATGATTGAGGCAATAGCACAAAAGAAGGGAAAAGAAGAACTCTCATATGTGATTGAAGAAATGGGCAACTATGCCACAACTCATTTTCAGGCAGAAGAAACACTCATGGAGAAAGCCGGTTATTCAGAACTGGAGGAACACCGCTTGTTTCATGATGCATTCATTGCAAAAGTGGATGACTTCAGATTAAAATATGATGCCTGCGATGAGGGACTTACCGCTGAAGTCACGATATTTTTAACGAACTGGTTAAATGAGCATCTTTCTATTGTTAACCAGGAATACATCCCTTTTTTGAAAAAGGCCGGCAAAATTTGATCAAAGAATAATCGGGTGTCTGACCGATACATATAACATCTCTGATAACTTTTTTATTAGGCGCATTTTTGCGTAGGTTATTCGTGAGAACAATTATTGATGGTCAGTTATATGACACGAGAACCTCGACTCTGATTGGAGAACGAGAAGAAAGAGGTTCATTTATGTATAAAACCGGCAGAGGAGAGTATTTTATTTATCACTCAATGTCTGCAGTGTATCACCACCCGCCCAGGATTAATCCGATTAGCAGAAGTGTCGCGATTCGCAGACATTTCAGATATTGTCACAACCAACTTCCGTTTGAAGCCGCTTTTTGTGAATGATAGTTTGATCGTATCCTCCGGGCATATCCCGGTCTCTCAATAGATCCTCGTTTGGACACCATTTGTGCATCCAAAGATCTTATTCTGATAGATCTCAAAAAAAAGGCTTATTGTAGGTCTACAATTCCTATCCGAAAGCTCCGTTGACTTCCTGGATAATTCCATCAATACTTACAACCAGACCTTTCTCATCCGCTACTGGTCTTCCCCGTTCACTCATAACCCTGATATGACCGAATTTATCAATAATCCGGTACTCAATCTCGTATGATTCTCCGGTCTTAATGGATTCTTTTTTCGCCTGAATCACCCGTTGTTTATCATCCGGAAAGATGAGTGGGATGAGAGAACTTATCTGCCCAGATGCAAGTTCTTTTGCTGAGTATCCGGTAACTGATTCCAGGTGATCATTATAAAATTCCATATCTGAACCGGCAAGTGAAACCCTGAATACAATTCCTGGAATGTTCTGCGCCAGAGTCCTGAACTGCTTCTCACTCTTCTCAAGGTTTTCTCCTGCTTCAAATCGCATGATGGCGCTTCCTATCAGTGATGCACCAATTTCAACAGCACTGATCTCCTTTCTGCTCCACACCCGTTCAAAATTGGATTCAAGAAACCCGACTGCCCCCCAGATATCTTTTCTGATTCGGATGGGCACAAGTAAGATAGATTTTACTCCATATGGCTCCAGTACCCGTCGGTCTTCTTCACTGAGATCTTTTACCATGCTGTAGACCGGTTTTTCTTCGGAAAAGACAGACTGGATGACAGAGGTATCTTTTTCACTCTTTATCCGAAGCGAAAAAGGTGACCTGGTTCTTCCTGCTACACCGGTTTTTGCATCCCATTCAAGTTCGGATTTGATAAGCTGAAGGCTGCTCGCCGGTGCTTTTTCAAGCAGACATACCTTTCCGACAGATGTTGCCTCCCCGATAAGACCAATTGTCCGGAGTGCTGCATCCTCGAATGATTTTGACTGAAGGATATCAGAGGCTGCCCGGCTTACTGCTTCAAATATCGCGTTTTGTTTTCGGATCTCGAGTTCCATTATTTTTCTTTCGCTGATGTCGCGAAGTGTCTCAATAATGCCAATGATCTCTCCCTGTAGGTTGTATATTGGAGCAGCTTTAATCCAAAGCCATATCCGGTTTTTTGTAACTGGGTGGAGGGTCTGAACATCAGCTGTGATCTTGTCACCGTCAATATCTGTATTATTATACCGGAACAGGATTGATTCATCCCTGCTTAATATGTAATCAGCGAGGACTGGTCTTTTTTGATGATAAAATGACATAGCACAGGCATAGTCGGGCTTTCCGATAATGTCATTCTTTCTGGTGCCGGTTAGTTCTTCCATAGCACGGTTCCACGCTGTTACCTCTCCTTGTGCATCCAGGACAAAAACCGGATCAGGAAGAAATTCTAAAATGTCTTCAAGTCTCTGATGAGCTTCTTTGATAGCAGCTTCTGTCTTTCTTTGTTCGGTAATATCACGGGTGATTGCTAATACAACCGGTTTTCCCTGCAGGTAAAACAGGTGGGCATTCACCTCCACCGGAAGAGTCGATTTGTCTTTTCTCACCAGGTCAATTTCAAAAAAAGCCTGTTCATTTTGTCTGAATGTTTCGACAACCTCCTGAAAAAAAACCTGCATTGAAGAGGGGATGATATCAGAAAGAGAGAGGGTTAAAAACTCCTGGTACGTGTATCCGGTCATCTGGCAGGTAAGGTTGTTTACTTCCCGGAATCTGGCATGATTTAAATTTTCAGTAAGTTCCATCAGGATAATGGCATCTTTTGCGCCCTCAAAGAGCCGGCGATATTTTTCCTCGCTCAGTGCAAGTTTTGTCTCTGCTTCAAGCCAGGCGGTAATATCACGCCATACTGAAATATAGTCAAGTATCTCACCTGATTCAGAGAGTCGGGGCGTTGTTGTGGTTTCAAACCATATCCATTTTCCTTTCAGTGTTCTGAATCTGAATGATGAGGGAAGCCGTGACCAGTTAACAGTCTGTTCATGGTTCCCATTCTGAAATCTTGGAAGATCTTCAGGATGTATAAATTCTGATATCTTCTTTTCCATCAGTTCCTGTGAGACATACCCGGTTAAGAGCTCACAAGCAGGAGAGACATATGAGATGGTTCCGTCAGTCTCCCACCTGATGATCATATCATGGACACTTTCGGTAATCAGCCGGAGATTGGATTCACTGGTTCGGATTGCTTCCTGGAGTGCTCTTTTTTCTGTGACATCCTCACCGGTGATGACAAGGGCAGGACGTTCCTGGAATGATACTGATGAGATAGTAAAAAGATACAGGGTAACTTTATCTTCCCGCTCTATCCGCGCCTCTTCTGATCTGGTCTCTCCTGTCCGAATCATCCGGATTGCTGCAACAAGGTCAGGACCGAAGAGGTCGTCGAGGTGTAATGCTTCAATACTCAGATTTGATATCGCTTCTATTGTTGTATTGATCATGCGCAAAAATGAGTCATTTGCCCACCGGATGGTCAGATCAATATTGAGAATGATGAGCATATGGGGGGAAAAATTAAGAATGGAGGACTCCGGCTGGATATCTGATAGATAGTATTTTTTCTTCTGCCCATGTTGACGCATCTCCAACTTTCCAGAAGAGACCAGATTGTCCAGGTATCGTGCTACTGTATGCCGATGATGACCAGACAGTCGGGAGATATCAGATATACTCAGGGATTTTTTTCCGAGAGTAAAGGTAGTAAGAATATCCTGGTTTATTTTTGAACTGCCGGAATCCACGATTTTATGTTCTTGTTAATAAGATTTATTCTTTCGGCCACCTTTTTATCTGGGTTTTAATTTCACCAGGATGAATATGATATGCTCATGTGTGTGGGACTTGTTCTCACTGCCTTGAGCCGGAGTCTGCTCTGAACGCAAAATCACACACACAAACGAACAGGGGACAATATAACTTCACTTTGAACATGTGTTCTCCGGGATACGAGAACGATACCCTTCCTTAATACCCCTGTTTCATGAGGTAATGTCTTTTCTTCTCTGACCTTATCTGAAATTATCAGAGATTTTCTTATTCAAAAAAAAGGTTTGAACACCTACTCGTTGTAGGAGATCAGGGTCTTGTGATATCTGATGCAAACCGGATGGATCCTTCTGGTATTGCAATTTCGTACCTGGTTCCATGTCCGGGAACTCCGGTCTCGGCGATAGTAAGACCACTCATCTTCAGCACTTCCCTGACCAGGTAAAGAGGAGGGAGGATGTTGAGCCCTTCTTCGACAGAAAAGATCCTCTCTTTATCACTTTCGGGTATACCCTGACCATCATTCTCCAGAAATAATGAGTACCCGTTTTCAGTTACGTGAAATGAGAACCGAATCTCTCCTGCCTTTAGGCTTGGATCCTGTAATGCCAGGACGATATCGGTCATGATGGTTCCAAGACAGGAATCAACATATACCTCAATGTCCTCCGGAATCAGGTTTTCATATCTGATTGCCTGCGTGCGAATAGTGGTGATAGCTGAGTGGATAAGATTTCTTGCTGGTTGCCAGGTCCGTTGTCCTGATCCTGATCTGATATAGGATTGTGTATTTAAGAGAGTGGTCACCGCGTTCTTCATCAAATGGTATGCATCTTTCACCGTTTCACTTGAATCAGGCCGGTTTTCATCACACTCTGCCAGGAGATCAGCAGATTGTTTTACCTGTGTATTGGTTATTTGTCTGAGCGCAGCAGAGAGAGTTTCAATTTTTTCAGTTGCGGTATGTAATGCAGTTTCAAGTCTCCCCCGCTCAAGGTTTTTCAGGTGTAGTGATTCATTTGTCTGCTCAAGATCTTCGATCAATTTCTGCAATTGAGCGTTCGTGTAATGAAGGCGCTCGTGAGCTACCTGCAGTTCACTATTGTTTTTCACTGCCGTCTCATAGGTGGAGAGAAGAATATTGAGGATCTGCATCCTGCTTGAGGCGATGGTATGCACTTCACTCGAGAACACCACATCCAGAGGCTGGTATGATTCTTCATTTTTTGGGTGTTCTTTTGCCTGCATGATACTGGCAATTCGTGAAAAGATATACTCCGGATCATAAGGTTTGATGATGAAGTTATCAGCACCAGCCTCAAGGCCCTTGATAACGTCGACCGGACTATACAGGTGTGTTACAAGAATTATCGGGATATCAGAAGATTTTTCGTCTTTTTTCACCGTTTTGCAGAGTGTATACCCATCCATGTCCGGCATCATAACATCGGTCAGGATGATGTCTGGCTTTTTTTCTTGGATTCTTTCAATTGCTTCATATCCATTGTTTGCAACCGTAACCTGATGCCCTTTCTTCTCAAGAAGGTGCCTGAGATACTCTGCCTGTGTTCGGTTGTCTTCAACAATCAGGATATGTAATGTTGAGTCAGGACTTGATGTCATACCGGTTTGGTTCCCATCTGCTCTGTTCAAAATTCATGACGTGATACCACTTCAAGCTGATGATTCTACACTGCATAACTCAGAATTGATATATGGATTGTTCAGAAGAACAATTTTGTTTATTGAGATGAGAATAGAGGGGTGTTTCTCATCCAGGTGATAACTGAGGAGATCTAAAGAATAGATGTCAGGATTTAATAGGGAGATGGAATTGCACCGGGATAGAATGTCTCAGTCTCAGATCGTCCCTCAAATCCACCAACGCTTTTTATCACAAGGTTGTTGGCTTTTGCTTCAGTGATCAGGTTTTTGGATTCTTTGCTGATCCCATTTGAAAGAACAAGCAGATGGGTCCCATATTCAGCCATCTGAGAGTCTCTCACAAAGGTTGCTGCATTGATATGGCTCTGAAAATCCGGAGCAAATTCCTTGAATTTGATTCCGTGCTCTTCTGCATATCGCTTGGTGTACATATCAACGCCCATTGACCCACCGGATATGATCTCATCTACGCCACCAATCTCAGAGATGAACTTGTTGATTTCTGCATATACGAGGTCTTTTCTTTCGCAGGTCCTAAGTCCGGAAACGATGAGTTTTTTCATGGTCATTCTCTCCTTTGAATTGTTATTTAACCAGCATCAGGATGCCAGGTGTGAACAAACATCCTTGCATTTGTGTATAAAAATAGGTATTTTTTAGGGTCGACATATAGCATAGTATTAAGGTATGCATTTTTGTTCTTTGAAAAATCCATCAATGATTCAGGACCGAGCTGGGAACCTTATCTGTATTTCGTTTACATGGATCGGCACTGCATAGGATCGGTCATAGTATACGAAGGATCATAGATTGTTCGATGTAAACCTGCTGTGAAAGCACAGGATAGGTTCATGGTTTATAGCAATAGTCCTTATTCACTGTGATTGCTGCCGGGTAGAGGATTTGGAATGTTTTTGGAATGATGCGAACATTCATAGCACGCAGCCTCTCCTGTGCCTTTCAAAAAAAATTTCAGAATGATGCTGCTTAAAAAAGTCAAATTGAGCGGAATTTATGTTTATAGTGCCTTAATAAACGTTTTGGAATAATCGGATAGAAAAGAAGATTATTCAAAGGCGTGCACTCAAAATGCACTACATAGTTTAAGCGAATTTTTCGGAATTATTTCGAAAAGATTCGCATTATGCTATAATGAAAACATGAGAAAAGGAGGGTGTATCTCATGTCAGGTAATAGAGATCTTAAGTTATGGTTGTAATGTAGGATTAGTACAGGGATGGAATTACGCCTGCATGGAATGTCTCTGATTCAGATCGTCCTTCAAATCCTCCGACACTTTTGATCTGAAGATTGTTTGCCCGAGCTTCGGTGATCAGATTCTTTGACTCCTTGCTGATACCGTTTGAGAGAACAAGCAGGTGCGATGCATATTCGGCCATTTGTGAATCTCTGATGAAGGTCGCTGCGTTGATGTGGCTCTGGAAATCAGGGGCAAATTCTTTGAACTTGATCCCATGTTCCTGTGCATATTGTTTGGTGAACTGGTCAACACCATTTGATCCACCGGATATTATCTCGTCAACTCCACCTACTTCAGAGATGTATTTGGAAATTTCTGCATATACGAGGTCTTTTCTTTCGCAGGTCCGAAGTCCTGTAACAATGAGTTTTTTCATGGTCATTCTCTCCACATGTTCGTTGTGTCACCAGCTCCGGGTTACCACAAGTGAACACATATGCTTGTATTCATGTATTTAACTAGGTTATTTTTAAGATGTACAAATTGCATATATTTTAATATATGTATGCAGCCCGTTTCAATAATTTTCTCATCACAAATCTGCAATTATCTGTCAGTTTAAAAATATGATGGCAATTTCCTTACTTTATCTCGTTGGTTTTTTTGACCTGGTGAGATCGATCCATCCTATAGATGGATGATGGATTATATCCAGAATTTCACAGAGTTGATGAAATCTGAATATTATGACGGATTATCAGTCAGAAGAGATAAAGTATGAGAAGGGGGGATTTTCTCATATTTGAGGGAGGTATTGGGTGAACATATCTGAGGGATGGAGGAATTCCCTCAGGCATTAGTAGAATGTTCCGGGGTATGCTCCGGCGTACCCTGTTTCCTGTTCAGACATTCCTTTGAATACGCCGATCGTCTTAATGGTGAGGCGGTTTTTACGTGCCTCTTCGATGAGGTTTAATGATTCCTTGCTGATTCCGTTTGACAGGACAAGCAGGTGTGTCCCATATTCAACCATCCGGGCGTCCCGGATGAAACTTGCCGCATTTATATGGCTTTGCCAGTCTGGCACAAACTCCACATGTTTGATTCCATTTTCTTGTGCATATTCCTTGGCCAGAAGGTCAACGCCCTCCATACCTCCGGAAATGATCTCGTCTACGCCACCAATCTCTGCAATATATTTTGAGATCTCAGTAAAGACGATATCTTTCCGTTTACAGGTTCGAAGTCCTGAAACGATGAGTTTCTTCATGGTCAATCACTTCTTTGTCCGCCGTGTCATCAGCACCAGGATGCCACAGGTGAACACATTCTCTTGGTAATCAGATTATTAATAGAAGTTTTATGGGGCGTCCAAAAACTTTAATTTTATATACTATTTTAAGTATGTCTTCTGCCACCCAAAAAATTCCTCACCATACTGACAAAACAAGTATTGTGGGTTGAGATCTATTGGATCCTCTAGAAGATATCAACTGGGTTGTCTCTTCGAGATCAAAAATCTGGTATTATGTAAAGACAAAAACAGGGTTAGAGGGTAACTTCCAGGAATTTTTTACCCGGAACACCACAGATAGGACAGGCCCCTGGAGCTGATTCAAGAGCAACGTTTCCACAGACAGGACAGAGATACACCTTTGAAACCTCGAGATCTTTTCCATCTTTTACTGCTGCAAGAGCTTTTTCATACAGTCCGGCATGAACCTGTTCAGCTTTCATGGCAAATGTGAATGAACGGGTTGCATCTTCATTCCCTTCAGCCTGCGATTCCTTGATAAATCCTGGATACATCTCGGTAAATTCTTCAGTTTCACCTTCAATTGATGCTTTCAGATTTTCAAGGGTGGAGGGGATTCCATACACCTGCAGGTGACGCCGGGCATGAATCTCTTCTGCAAGTGATGCAGCTTTAAAGAGGGTGGCTACTTTCGGAAATCCTTCTTCTGCTGCTTTTTCTGAAAATGATGCATATTTTCGGTTTGCCTGAGACTCTCCGGCAAACCCTGCCATAAGATTGTCTTTTGTCGCCATACTGATTACTTGAAATCAATGAGTATAAGTGTTTCGAGAAGATGTGATAAAACAGTAATCTCATGTACCTGGTGGATTAACCAGTGAGGGCACACCTATGCCTCCCAAACGGATGAATGAGATCGATCCCTGTGACCGGCCAAGAGAAAAGATCGCACAAAAAGGTGCACAAGCATTAAAGGACGAAGAACTCATTGCGATAATTCTGGATAATGGCAACAAAAATTGTGATGTTTTCTCCATCTCGCGAAAAGTTGCTGAGCTTATGGAAAAAAACAATCTCCCGTCTTATGAAACACTTCTTAATATTAAAGGGATTGGACCTGCGAAATCATCACGGCTAATCGCATGCTTTGAGTTGGCCCGTCGATACGGTACTCCTGATATTCTGGATCCGATAAGAATATCTGAGCCCGAAGATATTTTACAGATACCTGAAGTCATAGATATCGGACATAAACTTCAGGAACATTTTCTGTGTATTACCCTGAATGGGGCATCTGAAGTAATCATGGCAAGGATAATAACGATGGGTCTTTTAAATCATAGTTTAGTCCATCCGCGTGAGGTTTTTGCAGATGCTATCACTGACCGGGCAGCAGCCATAATCTGCGTTCATAATCATCCGTCCGGAAATCCTGAACCAAGTCAGGCAGATATTACTGTAACAAAACAGCTTTGTGAGGCTGGAACAATCCTTGGTATCCAACTCCTGGATCATATCATCATAACGAAAGGAGGGGTAAACTCCCTCCGGTCCCTTGGATATCTGTAATCATGAGTTTTTGGTAAGTGCTGAACCAAGGGCGAATCCTTTATCAAATGCTTCTTTTAGAAGATCCGGGTATTGGTCAAGGTCTACTTTATTATCCATATCCCTGATGAGCAGTTCATCAGCCAGCCGGCAGTCCAGAATATCACAAAATGCAAGGGTCGAGATTTTGATACCATCAAAATTATTCGGCAGGTTCATTCCACTGATCGATAACAGAAGTGTCTTTCGGGTTTTTCTTTTTTCTTTTGGAATGAGGGGATCGCTACGGATATATTTTGCACAGTAAAATACCTGACATCTATCAAAGAATGATTTTAAATGGCCGGGAACTCCCATTGTCATGACCGGCGTTGCGATGATGAGACTATCCATGGATTTTAAAAGAGGATACATCTTTTTCATATCATCTTCCATGATGCAGGAACCCTGCTCCTTGCAGTAATACATCTCCCTGCATGATGAGAATTCAAGTGATGGCACATCAATGAGCGTTACTTCACAACCTGCTTTTTCTGCTCCGGCAATCGCTTGTTTGAGAAGTTTTGCAGTATTTCCTTCAGGGAGCGGGCTTCCCAGAAGCGCAAGGACCTGTGGTTTCATACTATATAGTGTTCACAGCTTCAGCCTTTAAGAACCTGCCTTCTTATATCTGTTTTTTCACCGACAACACAACTCTGCCCGGATTCTTTGATTATCAGGTAAATACCGGAATGTACGGTTTCGAATCAGTTATAAAGATCAAGGATGATTACTGATATGGTGAAAACCGTGACCGAACAAAAAAAGGCAAAGGCTGGTGAAAAGGTCGGCCCGGGTAAATACGTTTGTATTGATTGTGGAAAATCACTTGAATTTACCGAGGCTGAACAGGATTTGCGAAAATGCCCCGCATGTGCCTGTGAAATGTATGATTGCTTCCCCATGACCCACATTCGTGAGGATGTGAAGACTCCAGAGGATGCAATCAACCCACCAAAACGGTAATTTTCTTTTTTCACAGCCGGCACTAAAGTACAGTCTGTTGAATACGTATCAAAGAGGTGATTTCTATGGTAAATGTATCTGATGAAGGACAGGTTTTTGAGTGTGAAATCTGCGGAAACGTCGTAAAAGTCCTGGAAGTCGGAGGCGGAGAACTTATCTGCTGTGGTGAACCGATGGTTCTGCAGGGGTAAGGATCATGAGCTCCGGAATGGATGATCTCGAGAAGAAGATCGGCAAAGTTCCAAAGATATTCAAAAAACTTGCTGAAACCGATCCTGATATGCATGAGATGATTCTTCGTTTAGATCAGTATATCTGGGATGACGGGGCATTGTCTCGAAAAACAAAAAAGCTCATCGCGATTGCAATTGCCACGTCCATGCGGGATCAGCACGCAATCAAGGCTCAGATGGTTGGTGCAAAATCTTTGGGTGTAACCAAGGATGAGGTCGAAGAAGCGCTCCGCGTTGCGTATCTTCTGGCTGGAATGCCGGCCTATGTAAATGGAAAAGTGATCGAAGAGGAGGTCATGTGATGCCCTATGTGTTATGAAGAAGAAGAATGTGACTGTGTCGGGTTCCCGGTGCTTGGAGAACCTGCTCCGGATTTCGAAGCGGTTACAACTCATGGAAAACTGAAACTATCAGACCTGAAAGGCAAATGGGTGGTGCTCTTTTCGCATCCTGCTGATTTCACTCCGGTCTGTACGACTGAGTTTATTGCCTTTACTGAAGCTGCTGATGAGTTTAAAGCATTAAATACCCAGTTAATTGGCCTTTCCATTGACAGTGTTCATTCCCACCTGGCCTGGGTAATGAATGTCAAGGAGAAGATGGGGGTTGAAATTCCCTTCCCGATTATTGCAGACCTTGACATGAATGTTGCTTCACGATATGGGATGATTCATCCAGGGCAGAGTTCTACAGCGGCAGTCAGAGCTGTATTTTTCATCGATGACAAGGGTATTTTACGGGCAATGATCTATTACCCGCTGAGCAATGGCCGGTATATTCCAGAAGTTATCCGGCTTTTAAAGGCGCTTCAGACAACAGACAAAGCTGGTGTTGCAACTCCGGCAAACTGGCAGCCTGGTGATAAAGTAGTGGTTCCGGCTCCGGCTACTACTGAAGATGCAAAGGTTCGTCTGACTCAGGGATATGAGTGTAAAGACTGGTATCTCTGCTTTAAAAAACTCTAATTTTTTTATGAAACCGATCCGAGTGCTTGCAATCGCCGGGAGTCCCCGGCGTCATGGCAACTCTGAGATGCTTCTTGACTGGGTTATTGAAGAGATGAAACATGATCCGTCTGTTCGTGTATCAAAGATTGTCCTGACAGATGCTGATATTCAGCCCTGCCGAGGGTGTAATGCCTGCGAAAAACTCAATTATTGTGTACAACATGACGGGATGGATGCTCTTCATGATCAGATAATTGAAGCAGACTGCATTATTCTTTCATCACCGATTTATTGTATGAGCATCTGTGCCCAGGCAAAAGCACTCGTTGACCGTGCCCAGGTCTTCAGGTCACGGAAATATGTCTTACATCTCCCGGTGGTCCCTCCTGAGCGGGTAGGAAAACGATTCGGACTGTTTTTGTCAACAGCAGGGCAGGACTGGGATTATGTGTTTGATGCTGCAATTCCTGTCGTAAAATGCTTTTTTCATGTGATAGATGTGAAAAACAAAGACCTTTCATATCTCATGATCAGGAATGTGGATGAGAAAGGGGCGATAGCTACGCATCCTACCGCGAAGAGTGAGGCTGCCCGGATATCACAGAACCTGGTTGCGATGATGAAGGAGCGGCTTTCATGAGAAAATCCCCGGTCACGGTGATCGGTCTTATGGGAAGTCCAAGGCGTCATGGAAATACCGAGCAATTGTTGGACCGGTTCTTAGAAGGAGCTGCTGATGCCGGCGGTAATGTTGAGAAGGTACTGTTATCGAAGCTTGCCTACTCATCATGTAAAGGGTGTAATGCATGTCATAAAACCGGCAACTGTATCATGGATGATGATGCCCGGGTATTATATGACCGACTCCTAACCGCAGACTGTATCGTGGTAAGTTCTCCGATTTACACGATGGGGATTACAACCGAGCTGAAATCATTTATTGATCGCGCTCATTATCTCTGGGTCCGGTTTTTTAAAATGGGCAGTCATATCATCAGCCCTGATGAAAAAACCCTCCGCAGGGGATATTTTCTCTCTACTGCCGGTATGGACCAGGATGATGTTTTTGATACTGCTTTTCCGATGATGCGAGCTCTTTTTAACATCCTGGGATTTACTCACTGTACTGGTGTTCTTGCCAGAAATATGGATGGATATGGGGGCATCACTGGACATCCAACTGCTCTCATTGATGCCTATCGGATAGGAACCGAGGCTGTAACGGGAATCTCTGAAGAAAAACCCTGTAAGGATCGAATAAAAAAATAGATCCATCTGTTCGTTCACTTTCACCCCGTGGGTATCACATTTTATATGCCCATCTGGAGACCGTACTTGAGTCATGGCAGGGGCAGATCTCGCAGGTATAGGAAGACGGTGGCAGGAACGAATAGCAGCAGCACCTGAATACACTGTCGTCCCTCATGATAATGTATTCAGACTTGGTCTGAACCGATATCCGGTAAAAGAATCTGTGTTTTTTGAAAAAAATTATTTATTATCCAGACTTTGTCGTGAATATGAAGGAACCTATCTTGAGGATTGTCTGCCTGGTGAGGAATATACAAACCAGGAAGGATTATATTATGTCCTTCATTCCCGGTTTTCTGCCCCCCTGATGGATACCAGTATCACGGAACTTGACAGACTCTTCCGAAAAGAACTCACACTTGTCCGGGGAATCGGACCGGCCATGTCTGTCAGACTCAGAAACCGGGGGTGTAAAACACTTGAAGATCTTGCAATGCAACGAAAGTTCCGACCTTTGGCATGTAGTGTCCTTGAGGTCTTGGAACGGGAGCCGGTGGATATCTGCCGGTTACTTACAGCACGAAAAGGTGCATCTCATCCCCTTACCCTCTTGACATCCGGTCTTTTTAAACCTGAATCTTTCAGATTTGTTGATATTGAAACACTGGGGATTTTTGGCCGGCCACTTATTCTTATAGGACTTGGGTTTTTTAAAGATGGACAGTTCCAGGTCAAACAATATCTTTTGCGGGATTTTGGTGAGGAAGCTCCGGCACTGTGTGCATTTCTTGATGAGATTCCGGATGATGCGGTTTTTGTAAGTTTTAACGGGAGAAGTTTTGATATCCCTTATATTGCAGACCGCCTTGCCTATTACGGCCTTCCACCACTTCCATCTGTTCCCCATTTCGATCTGCTTCATCCCTCACGAAGGCTGTGGAAATATACCATTCCTGACTGCAGGCTTGGTACACTTGAGAGCAGAATACTACAGATTACCCGAGATGATGACCTGCCCGGAGCCCTGGTTCCGGAATGGTACTGCCGGTATATGCAGACACATAATCCCGGCCCCCTGGTTCCGATTGTCGAACACAACCGGCAGGATGTCGTAAGTCTTGCCTTCCTTCTTACCAGGCTTGTCCGGGAATGGTATGAGCGTCTCCGGTTTTCTTGAGCTTGTCCTGGAGAACCGGCGGTACTCCAGCCATATTGCATATATTCATAAAATTCCCGGGAAAGATGCTATATATAGTTCGTGTCCTGAAGTTTTACCTGACCGGGTGAAAGAATGGTTGTTCAGGGAAGGGATTTCTCTTTACTCTCATCAGACCGAAGCCATCAGGGCAATCGCAGCAGGGGAGGATGTTATTCTCTGTACCCCGACGGCATCAGGAAAAACGCTTTCTTTTCTGTTACCATTTCTTACCATCCGGGAACAGGTACGGGATGCAACCGCTCTTGCCATTTATCCGGCAAAAGCTCTGACCCGTGACCAGCTCAGGACCATCAGGGATCTTGAGAAATCAACCGGGATGCAGCTTGATCCGGCGATTTATGACGGGGATACTCCTCAGTATGATCGGCCACTGATACGATCCCAGGCTGGTTTAATCCTGACAAACCCGTACGAACTGCATCAGATCCTCCCGTGGCACCGGCAATGGTCATCATTTTTTTCAAGACTGGAGTATGTCATTCTTGATGAGGCTCACCAGTACCGGGGGGTATTTGGTAGCAGTATGGCCCTTCTCATCCGACGGTTGCTCCGGATTTGTGATCATTATGGTTCAGCCCCACAGTTTTTTCTCTCGTCAGCAACCCTTGCAAATCCCGCAGATTTTGCGTGCCAATTGACCGGAAGAGAGATGACGATAATTGATACCAGTGGTGCTCCGACCGGGTCACGGTATTTTGTTTTGTATAACCCATACCAGGAGATGGCACAACCCCGATCAGTTTATTCAGAGAGTGCAGAAATACTCTCCATCCTGGTTGATTCAGGTCTTCAGTCTCTCTGCTTTACTGGATCTCGACGGATGACTGAACTGGTCTCTGTTTGGACCAAAAACAGTCTTCGTCAAAAATCCCCTGAGAAGATGAACAGTATTGCTGCATATCGGGCTGGGTATCTCCCAAAAGAGAGGCAGGAACTGGAGCGGAACCTGAAAGCCGGAATGATGAGAGGGCTGGTCTCGACAAATGCCCTTGAACTTGGGATCGATATTGGATCACTTGACGCGGTTATTTTAACCGGCTATCCAGGAACGATGATGTCTGTCTGGCAGCAGGCCGGACGAGCCGGGAGATCAACAGCGGATTCGCTTGCTATACTCATTGCGATGCAAAATCCCCTGGATCAGTTCTTTATGAGGCATCCAACGGAATTTTTTGCCCGTCCCCACGAACATGCAATTATTGATACAAAAAACCCCTACATCCTGTCAGGACAACTGCTCTGTGCCTCATCAGAACTTCCCATTCAGCCCGAATCAGATATCCGGTGGTTTGGAAAAGGGATTTCAGGACACCTTGATGCTCTCGTTGAGAATGGTCTTATTGCCAGGACACCACGGGGATATGTCTACACCGGGAGAAAACGGGCAAGTGAATTGGTCTCTCTCTCCCTGATAAGTGAGGTCTGGACAGTTGAAGTAAAAAGCCGGGTAATAGAGACCCTTGATGTCAGACAGGCATGCAGAGAGGCTCATCCGGGTGCGGTTCTGATTCACCAGGGTGAACGCTACATCGTTGCCAGCTGGGATTTTGACCGCCACCGGATCCTTGCGATGAAAGAGGATCCCGGATATTACACCAAGGTAAATCAACAAACCGGGATCGAGATACGGGAACGGCTCATGAGTCGGGAAATTTCCGCAGGCACCTTGTTTCTCGGTCGGGTTGAAGTGTCTGAATTGTATCATGGATACCGGCGGCTTATTGATGAAAAGACGATCTCAACCGAACCGCTCTCACTTGAACCCATAACCTTTGAGACTATATCTGTATGGATTGAACTTTCTTTGGCAGGAATGGCAGCAATTGGATCAGATCGGGACATCGGAGGCTCTCTGCATGGTACAGAACATGCCCTGATCGCGATGATGCCATTTCATGTACTCTGTGATAGGTGGGATCTTGGAGGATTATCTACAACAAGTTCTTCAGAATGTCAGGGAAAACCGGTTATCTTTATTTATGACGGATATGAGGGTGGTATTGGTCTAGCAGAGCGTGCATATCATATTTATGAAGAGCTCTGCCAGTCATCAGAGTCCATGGTTCGCGAATGTCAATGTGCAGATGGATGTCCTGCCTGTATTTACTCACCGAAATGTGGGAATGATAACCAGCCGCTTGATAAAAAGGGCTGTCTGGCTCTTCTCAGAACTATCTCATCTTAGGTCACGAGGGTATTCGGGTTATTTTTTCGCTTTTTCTTTCGCCTTTGCTTCTGCTGCTGCCTGGGCGGCTTCTTTCTTCTTTTTAAAATGTTCTGTTATCTTTGTAATATGGGCAATTTTATCCATCTCTGCACCATAGAGAGCCAATCCCTTCTTGTCAACAGATATTATTTTGTACATCTGTTTTATCTCTTCAGGAATCCTCATGCCAGGAATTGCCCTCATATTTATAAAATTTTCAATTTTTACCTGGAAATTTTTCACCAGTAACGTCCGCATCTCCTGAATATAGGCACGAAGGGCTTTGATGTCTTCCTGATTCCATTGTAAAATAAGCTTTTCAAGTTCAGATAAACGATCAATAGCCTCCTGGCTTTTTTCAATATGCTCATCAACGGCCTGTGACAATGCCATCTCGGCCATCTCAGCGCTATCGATATTTTCATATTGCATATTTATTCACCCTCAGAAATTTGTATATAATATTTCCTGCAGCAGAAATCAATCTTGTTCCTTTGCATCTTCTTTTCCCAGGACTAATACCTTGTCAAAGTCATGTGACCTGATGATGGTTATGAGAGAATCTGCAGCAGAACGAACCGGCACGGTGAGCGGTGTATCTGGATCAAGGCAACCTGGCTGTATTCCGATAAAGTATATCTTCGACCATGGTGAGACCTGATCGATGAGGTATGCGAGAGACATCTGATGTGTCCCAATACCTACATCTCTGATATACTCTGATGGTATTATTCTGATAGTGCCTGGTGCAGATCCCATATCAACCGCATCGACTATCACGATGATATCAGGTTTCCGAGTTCGGATCGGACGAATGAAATTTTCCGGAACAATTCCGGCATTTAATACCTCCCATTCCGAATTATGTAGTGCCTCTGCAACATACGGACCAACACCGTCATCTCCAAGCAGATCATTTCCAACTCCCAGAACAAGATACACATGGTATAGTCAGCGTCCTCATACCTTGAATTATCCGGATTGTTATTAACAATCATTTTATAAGTTACCGGCCAATTTTCAGATAATGGGCGAAGATAAACTGGAAGATATCGTTGATATTCCATATCCGCAACATCCCCACTGTGCTACGGTTCTGGTCCTTGACACTTCTGCATCAATGTCAGGCAATAAAATTGCAGAGTTAAATGAAGGCCTCAGGATTCTCACCGATGAACTGAAAGAGGATGATTTAGCTGTAAAACGAATTGATCTTGCTGTTATTACTTTTGGGAAAGGTGTTGAACTTGTCAGGCCTTTTACGGGAATGTCTGAGTTTGAACCTCCAGAACTGGTGGCTGGTGGTTATACTCCGATGGGTGAGGCGATTCTTGAAGCGATCCGAATAGTAGAAGATAGAAAGGCTGAGTATCGCAGAATTGGGACCGATTATTACCGGCCATGGGTTTTTTTGATTACTGATGGTCAACCGACAGACATGCGAAAAGGTGATGGAAAATGGGAAGAGGTCATACATGCGGTCCATGGTGGAGAACATGATCATAAATTCTTGTTCTGGGCTCTTGGGGTTGATCAGGCAAATATGATCCTGCTTCGGGAGATTTCACCTCCGGGTCGGACTCCTCTTATGCTCAAGGAGGCAAAATGGGCTGATATGTTTTTATGGCTCTCAAAAAGCCTTTCCCAGATATCAGATTCCCGGATTGGTGAACAGATATCTCTTGAAAACCCGGTTGGTCCTGAAGGCTGGGGTATCATTCAGTTGTAATCCTATGCCTGACTCAGGATTAAACAAATTTTTTGCATGTGGAGCCTCAGTCGCAGGAACCAGACATATCCGTGATCTAATTCCGTGTGAAGATGCCTGGGCTTATGATACCTGTAAAGACTTTCTTATTCTTGCTGTAGCAGATGGACTCTCTTCTGCAGAATATGGGGGAAAAGGAGCGGAAATTGCTGTACACTCCAGTATTCAGGCTGCTGTTCAGTCTCTCAGACAAGTACCTGGAGGAGACGACGAGAATGATTCTTCCGTACAAGAAAAGCCTGATTGTTCTGATATTGTTCATAAGGCTATTCGATCAGGGAGAAATGATCTCATTACTCATGCTGAATCAGAAGATATTCCCCTTTCATCCCTGGCAACGACTATTCTCATTGCCCTCCTCTCCAGTGAAGGAGTAACCTGTGGACATATCGGTGATGGTGCCTGTGCGATTTTATCTGGAAACGAGGTATCCCTGCTCTCTGTTCCGGGCAATACAGAATATGCAAATGAGACTGCTGTTCTGACTCAAAACAACTGGGAAAAATCTTTGCGGGTCTCTTTTGGACCTGGAGATGCTGTTCTTCTTGCAACCGACGGATGCCAGGGAGCACTGATGAGAAAAGAAAATGGTCAAGCAGCTCCGTATATACCATTTATTTCTTCTCTGGTACGATCCCTTGAGCGGTTTTATCAGGAAGGTCGGGACTGTAATGTTGAGATTGAGGATCTTTTGTCATCTTCACGGATGCGGGCATTATCTTCAGATGATCTAACGCTTGCGGTTGGCTTTTTGATTTCTGGTGAGTCTGCCTGATGAGTGCCGTGTCATCCGGATCACAACCAAAAATCCGGGTTGACCGTACAGAAATAGATGTATCTCCCCTGGCGTCCGGTCCTGTCAGGGAAGAAATCCTTATTATGAATGAAGGAAAGGGCCGGCTTTATGGGAATATCCGATCTGATGCTCCCTGGGTTACTGTTCTTGATACGAATCTGAACACTCCCCTGGTTCAGCGGATCATTCTTCAGATTAGGCCTGAGAAAGCACCATCCGGAGGAGAGTCATGGGTTCATATTCTGTCAACTGGTGGAATTGTCCGGGTGAAAGTAAAACTAAAACGTTCCCCTGTTCCGGTATCTGCACTGAAACTTGATGAAAAGAATTTTCAGTTTTGTGGAATTACTAAAGATGAGACCCTCTCTTTTTCGCTGACGATACGAAATTCCGGACCTGGATTTTTATCCGGAACTGCTGTACCGCTCAATGACTGGATCGAGGTTCCGGTCAGGGGTATATGGACAAAAACTGTGCAGGTCATCCAAATTGTTGTTCATTCGTCCAAAGCACCTCAGGCAAGACATCCGATTGGGAGAATTCAGATCAGGACCAATGGCGGGGAAGAAACGGTTGAGGTTTCTTTGCATCGTTCACCGGAGAAAGGACCGATTGCAAAATTTACCCCGTCATCTATCCGAATATCCTGGTCTGTGCGGGGTATCATTGAAGAACGGCTTGTTATACGCAATATCGGGACCGGTACACTCCGGGGGACCATCCCATCAAAATATCCCTGGATTTCTGCAATACCATCAATTTTCTCTGTCCAGGACGTGGCGATCATTACCATCAGGGCAGATACCAGGTTATTACCTGGCACAGTCCCGGCATCTGTCCCTCTTGGTATTGTTACAAATGCCGGTTTGTATACGATAAATCTCGAGATTACCAAGGCTTTACAAACTCCGGTCAAACCGCGAATACACCTGCCCAGAATAAAAACCAGGTCCCGGATGACGGTCCTTGATGAGAAGGGCTCCCCTCTCCAGATCATCTCATCTGGAAAATCCGGAGGAGAAGGTGAGATCTGGTATGTTGAGGGGGATGATCACCGATGTGTCAAGGTTTTTCATCCACATCGGAGTTGTCCGGAGATGGAAGAGAAGATTCGGGCAATGCAGAACAGTCCACTCAAGACTCCTCCTGGAACAGGGATGTGCTGGCCGACCGGAGTTATCACTTCGGCATCATCCCAGTCACGGTTTATGGGATATTTGATGACCCGGCTGGATGAGCGGTATACTCCGGTTCATACCTGGTACGATAAGCCGGTGCAGGACTTTTCGTTTTGTCTGAAATCTGCCGGACGTCTTGCCAGGATTGTTGATGTTGTTCATTCCTCCGGACATTGTATTGGGGATCTTCGGGAGAACAATGTGTTCATCAGTGCGTCAGGAGATATCTGCCTGATTGATACCGATTCATTTCAGATAACGGATCCTCTTTCTTCGAAAACATGGTTTTGCAGGGTTGGAACTGGTGAATATCTCCCCCCTGAACTAATCGACGGATCTTTTGAAAAGGAGGATATTGACCGGCTCTTTGCAGATCGGTTTGCTCTTGCGGTTCTCATCTTTCGGTTTTTAATGCAGGGGGCCCATCCATATCAGGCACGTGGCCCGCTCATTGAAGATGCACCAACAACCCCTGATAAGATCCTTCGAGGGTTATTTGCATATGAAAAGAAGATTCCCGGGTTGTATTCTCCTGAGTATGCTCCTCCCTATGATCGAATTCCCGGACCTATCAGGGCTTTGTTTCGTGAAGCCTTTGTCACCGGTCACCAGCATCCACAGGCCAGACCTGAACCATCACGATGGATTTCAGTCCTTGATACATGTCTCCCTCATCATAACTCACCGGTGGTTTTTGCCGTTACACAACCTTCTGCACTTGTTTTTCCGGTTCAGGAAATATCAAAGCCCCCGGAATTTGTGGATGAACTTGGTTCTGTTTTGGAAGCCAAAGATCGGCTTGTCAGAATTCATCATGGGGAAATTCGACAAACCAATCGACCGGGTTACTCACTTCTTGTCGGATGGGAATCATACTCTCCTCTCTCCTCCTTAAAGGATATGAAACTCCCTCCTTCGGTCATTGTTCCGGTTATGATGGTGCATCAGAACACGAAAGCCGGAAAAGCCATTCGGTATCTGATCCCGGATATTGACTTTTCACGATTCGTTCACTGGCATGATGCAGCAGATCCTACCAGTCGGATGAAATGGAAAGGGAAAAAATTCTCCTTCCGTCACCGGGTTGCAGTTTGTCGAAACCTTCTATCAACACTGATCTCAATCTTTCGGGCAGGACTAGTCCCATTCAGCCTGTCACCCCGGTCAGTTTTTGTGGGTCCGGATAGTTCGGTCAGGGTTTTTGCAGTTCCAAAGAGATCCCAATCCTTTGATCATCCGGATGATACCTGGATTTTGCATATTCTGAACCTACTTTGTATGATGCTTATGGACGGATGCATGCTCTATCACCTGGACAAATCCAAATCATCCAAACATCATCTGTCATATATTCCGCATTCCGGAGTCATTCCCTATCCGATGAGAAGGGTTTTTTCGACCAGATTGACCGAATTACAACCATCATTTCACTCAATTGAGACATCTCTGCATGATTGGTTTTCATGTGCTGAAATGGCTCTCTACTCCCTTGTTTCGTGTCCGGTTGATTTGGATCACTGGTTTTGTATCCTTCCCGGTACCTGTCCTTTCTGCCAGAGAAACCAGCATGATGTGTTACAACTTTCATCCGGGCCTGTTTTTTACCAGATATCCTGTTCACCTGTGTTTCTATTATCAGCTCCTGTTCAGACAGTCCGGTATGTTAAACATAGAAGGGTACGACCTGAACGATTGTCAATACCGATCATCTTCCTCCCCTCATGTGTAAAACTACCTTATTTGTTACCCGGAACCAGGATTTTCCAGTTAGTTTCACGTAATAGTCCAGCCAGTTTTATTCCGGTTCGTTGGCAGAGATTTTTGCCTGCAATCATTCCAGTTACATCAACTGCATTGGTTGTAATTCCCCCTCCACGGCCACTTCCTGATGTAATTCATGTTCTTTTGGACATATCCCTGATTGATGAGATGCGATGGGTTGCATCACTTGAACAGATGAAGGCACTCTTCCTACCCCGGCTTATTGTCCCCAAACGCAACAGACGCCAGTATGTGAGAAAGAACTATTCGGTTATGATTTACCCAGGATTTTTTGGATCATTAGAAAAACCCTCTATGGAAAAACCGAAGAAACGAAAGAAGGAGATAAAGGAAAAGTCAAAAAGTGCTAAATCGGGGAAAAAGGGCGGAAAACTCACCAAAAAATTATCTGATTTCATTGAAGAGTATTTTGGTTAATTTTTATTCCGGTTTTCTGATCTTATTTCCCGGATACTTATTCCGGCTTTGGTAACCGGATATGACAGCTCCGTATCCCTGAAAAAAAAGATATTTTCCAAAACCTATGGATATTCTCCTGATCCTAATGAAAATTGGGATGCCTGGCTCTGTCAGGCTTTCCCCGATCAGGCCCGTCGTGATACCATTACTTCAGGTATCATGAGATAGTGAGGTATTTCTCGATATACGAATGAGTCATTTCTATAGATTCAATGAGGATAGGTGTTTCATCAAGGATATCATGAAAAAGCCTAATAACATCTTTCTGATTATACTCGTGAACGATGGTATTTCTTATCTCTCGTATTCGTTTCATATCCTCTGCAGAATTAATATATCCAAGTTTTTCGGCCCTGTTTATCCGATCAAGAATGGTTCCACCTGGTTCAAGTTCAATTATCTGGATAGTCCTGAACATCTGCTGGATAAGTAAATCGCTTGCTCTGGCAAATCTGCTGTTTAATGCTTCAAATGCATCCATCTCATCGAGCGAGTAATCTGTTTTTTTTCCGATCTGATTGCATATTTCATAAGAGTGCACAAGCCATGTTTTGCTTTTCAATAAAAATTCATCATTTTGAATCAGAATTTCTTTTGTTTCTCCCAAATTCATAATTCGATCCCCCCTTTCATGGCTATTTTCCCGAGAGCAGTCATCGGCTCAGGTTCAATGAGAATGTCAATTTTTTGTTCTCCAAGGCTTTCATATAATGCAATTTTTAGATCTCTTTTATCTTTTTCTGTCAGAATATGAGATAAAATAAAAATATCAATATCTCCTCCTTTTTTTGTATCATCAGTTCTCGAACCAAACAGGATTATTCTGGCTTTTGGATCACGGTGATGAATGGTATTTTTTATTGATGAAACTTCCCCATCAGAGAGTCGCATTCACATAGATATGTACATTCTCTCTAAAATTAATTCGGATAAATATGAAAAAAGATGTGATGATGGTTTTTCTTTTCGATAGCCGTAGGGAAATGAGAAACCTGTTTATACCCTCCGGATATACTCATAAGCACTGAACCATCTCTCATTCCCCGAAAAATTTGTGACTGATATGCAGTTCTCACTTTATGCCGGCCTTCTTCTCCTCTCCTGTCTCGTTTCCATAGCCTTAGCCGGTTATGCGTCTCACCGGACTTCTGACAAGGTGATGCGGGCATTTTTATTCCTGATGCTCGGAGTTTTTCTCTGGTCATTTACCTATCTTCTGGAAGCAGTTTCAACGTCAATTGAATATAAACTGGTCTGGGCAGTTTTATCGGTAACAGATCTTATTGTTCCGGTGCTGTTCCTCAATTTTGTGTTGCAGTTCTCTCGTCTTGGCAACCGGATTCCCCCAGTTGCTCTTGCTTTGTTGATGATTATCCCAGCGATAAGTTTTCTTCTGGCAGTAACATTTCCATTTCATGGGCTTGTCTGGCCGGAGATATATGTTGTCCAATCAATGCTTGCCGGGATATCTCTCATCTATATCCATGGTGCCTGGTACTGGGTAGAGATTGTCTATAGTTTTCTGCTCTACTTTGCAGCAGCCGGAGTGCTCCTACACTCTGTTATTCGATCACCACCGGTGTATGCCGTTCAGATGTGGCTTATTTTCGTAAGTTCACTCTTTCCTTTTATTTCAAGCCTGCTCTATGCACTTGCTTCTCCGATATTTCTCGGAATTGATTTTACTCCGATCTCATTTACCGTGACCGGACTCATTTTCATCTATGCAATAACCAGGTATCTTCTCTTTGATCTGATTCCGGTTGCCCATGAGCAGATCCTGATTGATATGCAGGAGGGAGTCATTGTAATTGATGAACGGGACCGGATCGTAGAGATTAATCCTGCTGCTGGAACCATGCTTTCACTCTCGATGGATGTCATCGGGAGTCATATATCCGTGCTCTCTCCTTTCCTTCCCAGTTGTGTTACGGAAGGCCAGGATTGTTCTCTTCCGGAAAACCAGATCTCCCATATAGGTGACCGGTGGATTGAGTTCAGGGTCTACCCGATTCAAACGGACAAATCACTGGCAAAAGGCGAAGGCAGGATTCTTCTTTGCATCGATGTTACCGAGCGTGAACTCTCCAAACTCGATCTTCAATCTCGAAATGAGCAGCTCGAAACTATGAATCTCCAGCTTGAACATGAAGTAACTGAGCGGCGTGCTGCAGAACAAAGCCTTCGTCTGGTTAATAAAAAGCTCAATCTGCTTACGAGTATTACCAGGCACGATATTTTAAACTGGGTAACGGTAGTGAATGGATATTCCCGGATGCTTGAAGATTCGTATCCTGAAAGTGATCCTGCGTACCTCAAGAAAATATTACAGGCAGGAGAATCCATCGGTGAGATTATTTCTTTTACTGGTGTGTATGAAGAGATGGGAAGTCAGGCTCCCCAATGGATTTCTATTGACATGATATTTGTGGAGCCTGATATCACCCAGTTGTCTTCAAAGATTTCTGTTACCCGTGACGTTTCCGGTCTTTTTGTGTATGCAGACCTAATGTTCTCCAAGGTTTTTTACAATCTTCTTGATAATTCCATCCGCCATGGTGGTGGAGCATCACAGGTCCGGATATCCGGTTTCCATTCAGGTCAGAATTATTGTCTGGTCTATGAGGACAATGGGTGTGGGATACCGGATAATGAAAAAGAATTGGTGTTTAAACAAGGGCATGGGAAGAACACCGGCCTGGGGTTGTTTTTAATCCGGGAGATTTTGGATATAACCGGTATTAGTATCAAAGAATGTGGAGTGTTTGGAGAAGGTGCCAGGTTTGAGATCCTGATTCCGGAAGGGGGATTTCGGATAGATATCTCTTCCTCAAGGCAAATTGGTTGATATTTCTATTAGTGCCTTAAATTTGGTTATAATTGGATATAGGTTAATTTTTGATGTTTTTAGCAGAGGGATTATTGTACCTGGAGGTGAGAATAACTGAAGGTGAGTTTTGCCAGTATTTTTGGGGGGTATGGAAAGATAAATCGGTTTATATGGGGTTAAAACTAGATTTATGCAGTTATTTGTGGACTAATTGACTGAAATGAGTACATTTGGACTAATTTGGTTGATTCGGATGTATATCGTGCTTCTTTTGGGGTCGGATTGGTCTTCATCCGGTGGTGTTGAGAAAAGGAGGCCAAAAACGGATGCTGTAGATTGACGGTATTGATAGATCTTATGGTGGGATTATGATTTCAGTGGATGAATAATATGTGTCATAGCAACGCAATAATAACACGTTTATATGTTCATCAATTATAAAAATATATATTTTGATTTTTATTGATTACGTACTAATAGTGGTATCCATCACTACAATAATTACAGATAGTGTCACTAAGTCCTGGGCTAATATCATCACACCATGGGGTATTTTTCTCACATTTGACTAAAATACTCTGGTCATGACCTAATTTCCACATTATATTGTTCGAGAATCTATTCGTCCAAAATGGTGCATTACGAACATCAATGTAAAATTTCTTGGGCTGACATCGGTATTGCTTGACCATTCCTGATCCTGTAAATTCATTCCATGGAAGACTTGATACATGGATTGGAATTTCCAAGCCATCTGATGAACTTTCATATGTAAATTGTGCGACACATGTTACTTTCCCTTTTGAATTCCACATTGGATCATTATATTTTGGAGATTTACATTTACAGACTGTCCCATTTACATAAATTGGGATAATCACGCCGCTTCCAGTATCATCATCTGCAGCACATCCCGTTGATAACTCACCACTTAAATAGAATTCTAAATCATTGTAATCTTTATCGCCCCCATTCCAAAAATCTTCAAAGCTAACCAGATACCTATGATGTGTTCCACTATTTTTAAATGTAATTGCAGCATGAGCTAATTTATCTGGATTTCTTGAGCTTGGGCCGGTATAGTATGTTTTTCCGTTAGCAGTATCGGAGAAGATCAATTCTGTTCCTGCAGGGAATTTACCTAAGTTCCACGTTGTTCCGAATGACGTTCCCTTCCGATCATTTGGCATTTCTCCTTCAGACCAACCTAACGTTTCGGTTCGCGGTTTTGATAATCTGAATTCATTTTTGTATCCAGCAGAAGAATAAGCAAAGTCTACAATAACATCAGTTGTATTGTCCATTACACATACTGACGCCCCAACACCTCCGAGATCAACGGGAATTACTGCAGTTGCAGTTGGTGTAGGGACAATCGGGGTTTCTGTGGGATAAAACCATTCCGGCTCATCAAAGTTTTTATCATCTTTAATAACTTTAAAATCATTTGGTACTTCTTCTTTTCCAGAGCTGATATTACCCCCAATTGATGAACTATAAGGAAAATCACCGATGTAAATGTCTAAGGCTCTTGGCTTTCCAAGGCCTTCATTTATCACACCTTCCTCTGCAACAACAATTGTCCAACATCCAATCAAAATTGCTACAAAAAAAAAACCTGCAATCTTTAAAATTTTGTTAAATTTCATATTAATCACCCGTTATTTTTCATTTGATACCAAATCACAATGACATCTCCATTTTTCATTATGTTAGTATTTCTTTTAAATGCAAATTTTTCTGAATCTTCATAAGAAGGAGAACATATCTGAGTTTTATCCAAGGATGAAAATATCTCTGCAGGATAAAACCACGTTGGATAAACAATGACTCTTTCCATTATGGTCCGATTAAAAAACTCAGTAGACAAGTAAAATTTCATTTTCTGGGGATCGATTGTATCCCCACCTTCATGTCGGGTAACAATAATAAAAGAACTCGAATTACATTGCAAACATGAGGAACTTAACACGACTTTTTCTTTTGCTTCAGGAGGCGGGGTTGAAAGTAATAACACACCAATTATTCCAATTCCCGTAATGACTAAAGCTACAAGAATTAATGCTCCAACAATTTCAGACAATGCTTTCTCTTTTCTCATTTTTACTCACATCGTGCAATCTCACTTTTTGTTCTTCCAAGCCACCACTGAACTTCATTGAAGAAATATACAGTAATTATATCTGACATATTTCCAGTATTATTAAAATCTTCGTGAACCACTACACTCATATTTCCAATAAAATAATTCCATGGCTTTTCTCGTTGTTGAACGGGAATGTGATAGTTATCTGTATCTGAGTCTGCATGTAACTGGTACTTAAATTGTGCATAACATGAGCCATCATCACATCCAGCTGGATTACATCCCGGATCACCTTTTTTCCTTGGATTAACTAAAACTGGAATTAGTTCGTGTGTAGGATCTTTACATGAATTAGAATCTTTAACGCAGGGAGCGTCTTTAATCTGCTCCTTAAAATTAACTTTTACCATGGGGGACTTAAATGGATAATATTGAATATCCATCCCGATTGGTTTTGAAGAGAAATTTTCTCTAAACCTTAAAGTTTGCCCACTTTTCCATTCTTTAACAGTATTCCAATATTCTCTGGATGAAAGACTACTATCACCAATATCGGAAAACATACAATCTTCAGGTGTCCCTTCGTAAACCCACCAGGGAATAATCTCTTTTGAACTTCCATCTTCAAGATAAAGAATGAACTTAATTTGATCCTGAGTCATGGATTCACCACCTCCATGATATAGGATTATTTCATAATCTCCTGTTAAATTACACCGAATGCAATATGACGTAAGTGAAGCTTTCGGTGTTTTATCTGGTGGTGGAGTTGAAAGCATGATCACTCCAATAATTGCCATGCTCAACATAACGATACTTATCAGAAGAACTGCTCCAATAACTTCTGATACTGCAGTTTCGTGCCTCATTGTCATACCCCCAATATGACAAACAATTTTGTTATCATTTGAGAATATATAGGTTTATAACAACCATTAATTATCAGTAATACATTTTTGCAAATTATTACTAAAACGGGAAAAAAAAGTCTAAATTAAAAAAATTTGATGATATTTTCTCTCATAGTAAATGATAATTATACAATACGCACACTCAAATTTGGAAATAGAAGCGATTTTTTAATATTTAAATACCAATTGATTGAAAAGATTATTTTGAAATCACGTCAGTTCCGAATTGATTCAAAACTAATG